>JAKPAN010000235.1 GCA_029779475.1 Pseudomonadota bacterium | reverse complement strand
GGCATCCTTCGCGCGCTGCTGAATCTTGCGCGCGCTACTGAACACGGCGCGCGCTGCTCAATCTTGGGTGCGCTGCTGATTCCTGCGCGCGCTGCTGAAACCTGTGGGCGCTGTCGAAGAATGCGCAGCGCGCGCAGGAATCGACAGCGCGGCCTGGTGGGCGGACGCACGAGGGACCGACGGACGGACGCACACGCGCCCGACGGACAGACGCGCTCCGGACGGACGCACGCACCCAGCGGCGCCCGCGCGGGTCAGAGGCGCTGAGCGATGGATGCCGCGACCGACAGCCAGGCATCCCGGCTCTCGGGCGAGAGGGCGTCGAAGTCGATCGGTCCGCCGTCGACGAGCGCGGGGTCGAAGGGCACGTGCACGACGTCGCCCGTGACCTGCGCGAAGTGGCGCTCGAGGCGCTCGGCGAGCTTGCGGTCGGGCTTGGCCGACGGGGCGGCGAGGATCGTGACCGCGTCGTCGATCTTGCGGTCGAAGCCCTTCTCGCGCAGTCCGTCGAGCAGCCATGCGGCGCTCGCGGCGGTGTCTTCGCGCACGGTCGAGACGATCACGAGTTGGTCGGCGGCGGCGACCGCGGCGACCCAGTTCGAGGCGCGCATGTTGTTGCCGGTGTCGACGATCAGCAGTCGGTAGTACCGCGACAGCACGCCGTGCAGGCGGTCGAACGCGGCCGCGTCGATCGACGACGACGCCGCGGCGTCTTCATCGGATGCCAGCACGTCGAACCGGGCGTCGACCTGCGTGCGCACGTACGTGTCGAGGGCGGCGAGGCTCGCCTGGCTCGGCTCGGCGAACGAATCCAGGTGCTCGAGCAGGTCGACGGCGGTGCGGTGGTGTGGCGCGTTCTGCGCGCGCCAGCCCAGGGTGCCGCGGGTCTCGTTGTTGTCCCAGGCCAGGGTCGCGCCGCCGCGCTGCGTGCCGAAGGTCGCGGCAAGCAGCAGCGTCGAGGTCGTCTTGTGCGCGCCGCCCTTGGGGTTGAGCACGACGATCGTGCGCGGCCCGTCGAGGCGGCGCTGCACCATCCGCTCGCGGTCGAGCCGCGACT
>JAKPAN010000231.1 GCA_029779475.1 Pseudomonadota bacterium | reverse complement strand
CGTCGACGTTAACGTCCATCCGGCGAAGACCGAAGTGCGCTTCCGCGACGGACGCGCCGTGCACCAGTTCGTCTTCCACGCGGTGCAGCGAACGCTCTCCAGCCCGCTGGCCGGCGCCGGCAACGAACCCGCACGCGCCTCTCCAGCGACGGCTCCAGCCCTGTCCATTGCCGCACAGCGCCCGAACCCGGCGCCGCCAGGAACGAGCGTACAGGCATGGCCGCAACGCCAGGAGTCGCTGCGCGTCAGCGAGCCGGCGATGGCTGCCTACTTCGCCTTCGCCGAAAAGGCGCAACCCACTCCTGCCCGCGCCCCGATCCCCTTTTCCGAACCGACGGCTCCGACAGACGGAAGCACACCGCCGATGGGCTACGCGCTGGCCCAGCTGCACGGCGTCTATATCCTCGCTCAGAACGCGCTCGGCCTCGTGCTCGTCGACATGCACGCGGCGCACGAGCGCATCCTCTACGAAAAGCTGAAGACCGCGCTCGACAGCAAGCGCATCGCCACGCAGGCGCTTCTCATTTCGGCCGTCTTTACCGCCGACGCGCTCGAAGTCGCCGCCGTCGAGGAGCATTCGGACGCCCTGCACGACCTCGGCTTCGACCTCGCGCCGATGGGACCGACACAGCTCGCCGTGCGCGGCGTCCCGGCGCTGCTGCAGGCCGCCGACCCCGCCACGCTCGCGCGTGCGCTGCTCGCCGAACTGCGCGAACACGGCGTGACGCAGCTGATGGCCGCGCACCGCAACGAACTGCTGGCGACGATGGCCTGCCACGGCGCCGTGCGCGCGCGGCGCATCCTTTCAATACCCGAGATGAACGCGCTCCTGCGCCAGATGGAGGAGACCGAGCGCGCCGACCAGTGCAACCACGGCCGTCCGACCTGGACGCAGCTCTCGATGGGCGATCTCGACCGGTTGTTCCTGCGCGGCCGATGAACCTAATAACCGCAGCGCTTCACCGCAAAGGCGCGACGGCGCAAAGGTTCGCGAAGACAATCAAAGTGCTACGCG
>JAKPAN010000167.1 GCA_029779475.1 Pseudomonadota bacterium | reverse complement strand
ATGAGCCCGTCGGAGCGCCAGGTACGGCGAACGACAACGTGTTCTTGTTGTCTGGTACCGATGGCAATCCGCAGGAGGGTGGCAAGCTGTTCACTGCACCGACAGGGCGCTTCACCACTGCGGGCGTGAATGGTGCGAACTCGGGTGATGCACTGGTTGTGTTCGGCTCTGCCGTTGACGGCAATGCCGATCTGGAAAGTGCGGCGACCGTGACCTCGGTCAACAGCGCCACGAGCCTCAACGTCACACCGGCCTTCAACTACAACTATCGCACTGACCTTCCCTACGATTCAGGCTCGATCTTGCCGTACCTGATTGGCCGCGCTGTGCATGGCAACGTCATCGCGACTGCGACGACGGATGCATCCGGCATCGCTCACAGCAAGGTCAACTACACCGTCAACACGGTAGGCAGTGTCTTCGCGCTGTGGGCGCAGGGCGACGGCATCGACCGCGTGAACGGTGGCGCGCGCCGCGTTACGGCGGCTGGAACGCTGGTCTATCCGGGTGTTGCGCCGGCCACGATCTCGGCTTCCCCGGATCCGATCATGGGCGACACGACCGATCACGTGACTGTCTGCGTCACCGACGCGCTCGGGATCCCGCTGCGCGGACTGCAAGTTGGTTTCGCGTTCCATCTCAGTGGCGGCACCGGCACGATCGACGGCAAGGCGACCGGCGTATTTGCGAGCCTCACCGGCGTTAACGGCTGCGCCACGGGAACGGTGGTCACTTCGGGCGTTCCCGCGTCCGACATCACCAGTGGCAACAGCGGCACGATTGCGCTTTCGGCAGCAGGCAAGACCACCAGCGTCGGTGTTGCTGTGCAGATTGCCACGCTTCAGGTTTCGCCGAATTCCGTTTCGGTTCCGGCCGATGGCGTGACAGCTTCGATCAAGGTCACGGCGCGCACCGCGACGGGTGTGGCGGTTCCTGCGACACCAATTACCGGTGCATGCACCGCCTCGCCGGGTAGTATCACCCTGACGCCGACGAGCGGGGTTACAGGCAACGATGGAGTTGCCACGTTCGCCGCGAAAGCCATCGGCTTTGTCACGCCGGGCAACCCCCCCACGGTCGGGACCGGCCAATGCGTCTTTACGGCGCCAGGCAACAAGAGCGGCACGGTGCAGTTCACGGGCGTGGCCACTTCATGCGACTTCAGCCCGATGCCGCCGGGTTGCTCGTGACTTGAAGAAATGAATGATCAAGGGCCGCAGCAATGCGGCCCTTTTTTTGTGTACGATTCTGCGGTGTCCGTTCGCGTCGCGCTGGACGTTCGGGGGAGGAGCCGCGCCGTGCAGTCCTACAGCGAGCGATTCGACGCCGGCGAACTGATCTTCTCCGAAGGCGACGCGCCGACCGGTGCGTTCCTCATCGAATCCGGGCGCATCGAGATCAGCACCACGCAATTTGGCGAGCATCGTGTGCTCGGCGAACTCGGCCCCGGCATGCTGATCGGCGAAATGGCCGTCATCGACGAATCGCCGCGTACCGCGACCGCGCGCGCGATCACGCCCTGCCAACTCACGCGCATCGACGCCACGCAATTCGCGGAACGCCTCGCGACCGCCGATCCGGTCGTGCGCGCGCTTCTGCTCAGCCAGTTGACGCGCTATCGCTCGGCGCTCGCGAAACTCACCGGCGGCAACGATACGGCGTCGGCGAACATGCACGGCGCACACGATGATGCGCACGCGATCGGCAAGATCCGCCTCGAAAGCGAACTGCGCGCCGCGATCGAACGCAAGGAACTGGAAGTCCGCCTGCAGCCGATCGAGGAAATCGAAACCGGCCACATTGCCGGCTACGAAGCGCTCGTGCGCTGGACGCATCCGCGGCGCGGCGACGTCTCGCCTGCCGAATTCATCCGCCTCGCCGAGGAAACCTCGCTGATCGTACCGATCGGCGACTACGTCCTCGAACGCGTCTGCGACATGCTCGTCGAATTCCGTCGGCGCGGCCGCAAGCCGCTGCCGTTCATTGCGCTCAATGTGTCGGCGCGCCAGCTCGACGATCCCGGTTTCGTCGACCGGATCATTGCGCACCTGCACGAACGCGAGCTGCCGCCGCAGCGCCTCAAGCTCGAAATCACCGAAAGTCTCGTGCTCGACCAGGCGCGCATCGCCGCGTTGCTCACACGTTGCCACGCGGTCGGCATGCCCGTCGCGCTCGACGATTTCGGTACTGGATTTTCCAACCTCGGCCCGTTGCTGACGCTCGACTTCGACCAGATCAAGCTCGACGCGAGCTTCGTGCGCGCGCTCGACCGCCCGCGCGGCGTCGCCGTCGTCGGCGTCGTCGTCGCGATGACGCGCGCGCTCGATTGCGACCTCATCGCCGAAGGCGTGGAAACGCGCGAACAGCGCGAGATCCTGCATCGACTCGGCTGCCGCTATGCGCAAGGTTGGCTGGTTGGACGGCCGACCACGTTCGAGCAGGCGCTCGACCGCTGAATTGCGGCCCCGTCGAATCCAGCTGGAAACGTCATGTAGCGTCGCGCGATCGCACTTTCTCCGGTTTGTCGAAAACTTCCGCCGCCGCGCGTTGTCCATAGGCGCGCGCCCCCGTGCGAAAATCCGCAAATCCCCGGAAAACCTTCATGGACATGCCAGACACAGCCTCGGCGTCGGCCGCCTTTTCCCGCCTGCGCGGCGAACTCGGCCACAGCATCATCGGCCAGGAAGCGCTCATCGACCGCCTGCTCATCGCGCTGCTCGCCGACGGGCACTTGCTCGTCGAAGGCGCGCCGGGCTTGGCAAAAACTACCGCGATCAAGGAACTCGCGTCGCGCATCGACGCCGACTTCCACCGCGTGCAGTTCACGCCCGACCTCTTGCCCGCCGACCTCACCGGCACCGAAATCTATCGGCCGCAGACGGGAAATTTCGAGTTCCAGCGCGGGCCGATCTTCCACAACGTCATCCTTGCCGACGAAGTGAATCGCGCGCCGGCGAAGGTGCAGTCTGCGCTGCTCGAAGCGATGGGCGAGCGGCAGGTCACGGTCGGACGCGACACCTACGCGTTGCCGGAATTGTTCCTCGTGATGGCGACGCAGAACCCGATCGAGCAGGAAGGCACCTATCCGCTGCCCGAAGCGCAGCTCGACCGTTTTCTCCTGCACGTGCGCGTCGGTTATCCGAACGCGGCGGCCGAGGCGGCGATCCTCAAGTTCGCGCGCGAACGTGCGCGTCGTGCGATGACGCATGCGTCCGCACCGGCGCAGCGACTCACGCAGGCACAGGTATTCGCCGCGCGCGGCGAAGTGCTTGATCTGCACCTTGCGCCGCAGCTCGAGGAATACATCGTCCAACTCGTCCTCGCCACGCGCGACCCATCCGCATATGGCGCGGAACTCGCGCGCTACGTCGCCTTCGGTGCGAGTCCGCGCGGCACCATCGCGCTCGACCGTTGCACGCGCGCGCACGCTTGGCTGAACGGCCGCGACTACGCGACACCCGAGGATGTCCACGCGATCGCCGCCGACGTGTTGCGCCATCGCGTGCTGCTCAGCTACGAGGCAGAAGCCGAAGGCGTCGATGCGGACAAGGTCATCGCATTACTGCTCGAACGCGTGCCGTTGCCATAAACGGCGCAGCGACGCGAACCGAATCTTTCCATGACGCCCCGCACGCCCCATGACGCCACGCGCGTCGCGCTCGACGAATTGATCGCGCTGTCCGCGCTCGCGCACGGCGCCTCGCTCGCGCGCCAGCGTCGTGCAGTCGCCTTGCGTTCCGGCACGAGCAGCTCGCGCTGGCGCGGCCGCGGCGTGGATTTCCGCGAGTCGCGCATCTATCAGCCCGGCGACGAAATCCGCCACATGGACTGGCGCGTCACCGCGCGCAGCGGCAAGCCGCACACGAAATTGTTCGAGGAAGAACGCGAACAGGCGTTGCTGCTTGCGCTCGACCTCAATCCTTCGATGCACTTCGGCACGCGCGCGCGTTTCAAGAACGTGCAGGCCGCGCGCGCCGCAGCCTTGCTCGCGTGGATGGCAAGCGCGGCAGGCGACCGCGTCGGCGCGCTCGGTTTCGGCGGCGGCGTCGATGGCGAAGTCAAACCCGCGGGCGGCCGTCGCGGCGTGTTGCGCACGTTGCGCGCGATGCGCGACTGGGATCACGCGAGCGACCTCGCGCGCAGCGAACCGCTGTCGCGCGCGCTTACGCGCATGCGGCGCCTGCTGCGTCCCGGCATGCGCGTCGTGCTGTTCACCGATGGCTTCAGTGCGGATGCCGAAGCGGTGTTGCCACTGCCGCAGCTCGCGGCGCGTCACGAGATCGCCGTCGTGCTGCTGCGCGATGCGCTCGAGCTCGCCGCGCCGCCGCCGGGACGCTACGCCGTGCATCTGGGGGATGCGCGTCGCATCGTCGATTTCGGCGATGCACGCGTGCGAAACGCGTGGACGGAACGTTTCGCCGCTTCGCGCGCGCGCCTGCTCGGCGAGTGCCGCAAGCTGGGCATCCGCGTCGTCGAACTCGACACCGACGCCGACCTGCGCCGCGCACTCGCGCCGCTGCTCGCGCGCACGCGACCGTCAATGGTGGTCGCATGAGCGCCGCGCCCGCTGCGCCGACGCAAGCGGCTGCGCTGCCGCTACACGACATCCATCTGCCGCCAACGCCGGGCTGGTGGCCGCCCGCGCCGGGTTGGTGGCTGCTTGCGGCGTTGATCGTCGTCGCCATCCTCGTTCTCGTTCGCATTACGCGGCGTCGACTTCACGCGCGACGCTGGCACGCACGCGTGCGTGGCGAACTCGACCGCATCGCAGCGAGTCATGCCGCGCAAGCCGATCCGGTGCGCGTCGCCGCCGACGTTTCGCGACTGCTGCGCCGTGCATCGCTGACGATCGCGCCGAATGCCGCCGCGTTGCATGGCGATGCGTGGCTCGATTTCCTCGACGCGCAATTCCCGCCGGATGAAGCGCAGCGCGCGCCGTTCCGTGGCGGTCGCGCGGGGCGCGCTTTGCTCGACCTGCAATACCGCCGCGATGGTGATGTTGCGGACGACGACGCCAACGCGCTGCTCGAACTCGCACGCCGCTGGCTCGATCGCGCGTTGAAAGCAGGGCCCGCGCATGTTTGAACTCGCCTGGCCTTGGTTGCTCGCGTTGTTGCCGCTGCCGATCATTGCGGCGTGGCTGTTGCCGCGTGCGCGCGGCTGGTCGGGCGCGACGCTGCATCTTCCGCATCTCGGCCTCGCCTTGCCGCAGCAGCGCGACGTCTCTCCGGTTCCGTTCGCGCGCCGCGCATTCGCGTTGCTCGCTTGGGCGTTGCTCGTGTTCGCGCTCGCGCGGCCTCAATGGCTCGGCCCGGCCGAGGACGTCGCGCGTTCGGGCCGCGACCTGCTGCTCGCGATCGACACCTCGGGCAGCATGAGCATCGAGGACATGCAGCTCGGCGGCAATCCGGCGCCGCGCTTCGCCGCGATCCAGGCGATCGCGAGCGACTTCGTGCATCGCCGCCAAGGCGACCGCGTCGGTCTCATCCTGTTCGGTACGCGCGCCTACCTGCTCGTGCCGCTCACGTTCGACCTCAAGACCGTCGGCCAGCAGCTCATCGAATCGACGATCGGCCTCGCCGGCCGCGAGACGGCAATCGGCGACGCCGTCGGGCTCGCCGTCAAACGCCTGCGCGACCGTCCGCAAGACCAGCGCGTGCTCGTGCTGCTCACCGACGGCGTCAACAATTCCGGCGAGCTCACGCCGCAGAAGGCGATCGAACTCGCCGCCGCCAACCATGTGCGCATCTACACCATCGGCATCGGTGCCGACAGCATGCGCGTGGATTCGCTGTTCGGCAGCCGCCTCGTCAATCCGTCCGAGGATCTCGACGAAGCGATGCTGACGAAGATGGCGCAGGCCACGGGCGGCCGCTATTTCCGCGCGCGCAACAGCGAGGAACTCGCCGACATCTATCGCGAGATCGACAAGCTCGAGCCCGCCGCCGACGCCAAGCAGACGCTGCGCCCCGTCGACGAGTTGTACTGGATGCCGCTGGCCGCGTCGCTGCTCGCCGCTGCGTGCGCGTTCGGCGTGCCGCTCGTGCGCACCTCGTTCCGCCGGGGCGCCATCGCATGAGCGCGTCGGTCGCCGACTTTCATTTCCTGCGGCCATGGGCGCTGCTCGCGCTTGCCGCGCTGCCGCTGCTTTGGCTAGCGGTGCGACGCTCGGGCAGCGATGCGGGCGGCTGGCGCGCCGCGGTCGATGCGCATCTGCTGCCGCATCTCATCGAGCGCAGCGACGGCAAGGCGTCGCGCTCGCCGCGCGTGCTCGCTGCGCTCGGCTGGTTCATCGCTTGCCTCGCGCTTGCCGGCCCGGCGTGGGAACGCGAGTCGCAGCCATTGCTGCGCAACGAGGCCGCGCGCGTGTTCGCGCTGGAACTCGCCCCGACGATGCTCGCGCAGGACGTGAAGCCAAGCCGACTCGATCGCGCGCGCTTCAAGCTCGACGACCTGCTCGCGCGCAGCCGCGACTACCAGACCGCGCTGATCGGCTACGCGGGCGAAGCCTTCGTCGCCGCGCCGCTCACCGACGACGTCGGCACCGTGCGTCATCTCGTCGAGTCGCTCGATCCTTCGACGATGCCCGTGGCTGGCAATGCGACCGGTCGCGCCATCGACAAGTCCGTCGCGTTGATCGAACAGGCCGGACTGCATCACGGCCAGATCGTGCTCATCGCCGACGCTGCGGACGGCGACGCGCTCGCCGCCGCCAAGCGCGCGCACGCGAAGGGCTTCGACGTGTCCGTGCTCGGCGTCGGCACGCCGGGCGGTGCGCCGGTCGCGCTCGCGCAAGGCGATTTCCTCAAGGATTCCAGCGGCAACGTCGTGCTTGCACGCCTCGACGAAACCGCGTTGCGAGAACTCGCAAGCGCCGGCGGCGGACGTTACGCGACGCTCGCCGCCGACCGCAGCGACGTCGACGCGTTGTTGCCCGACGATGCGCGCGTCGATGCCGCGAAGTCCTCGGATGCCGGTGACGACGCGGTCGGCAACCGTTGGCGCGATCGCGGGCCGTGGCTGTTGCTCGCGCTCGTGCCGATCGCGTTGCTCGGTTTCCGTCGCGGCTGGCTCATGCTCGTCGCGCTCGCGCTGTATGCGCCCACGCAGCCCGCGCGTGCCGCAAGCTTTTCCGATCTGTGGCAACGCCGCGATCAGCAGACGGCAGCCGCGCTCGCACGCGGCGACGCGAAAAACGCAGCGACCGTCGCGCCCGACGCCGCGTGGCGCGGCGCCGCGGCGTATCGTGAGGGCGACTACGCGAAAGCTGCGGACGAATACGCGCACGCCGACAGCGCAGATGGTGCCTACAACCGCGGCAACGCACTCGCGCAACTCGGTCGTTATGAAGAAGCGATCGCGGCCTACGACGACGCACTCAAGCATGCGCCCGACATGCCCGACGCCGTCGCCAACCGCAAGATCGTCCAAGACGCACTCAAGCGTCAGCAACAACAGCAGCAGAACCAGCAAGGCCAGAACGACCAGCAGAAGGACGGCGACGACAAGAAGCAGGGCGACCCGCAACAAAAGTCCGGCGAAGGCGATTCGCAGAAGAAGGATCAGGATTCGCAGCAGCAGAACGGCGACGAATCGAAGCAGGGCGACAGCAAGGACGGCAAGGATTCGCAGCGGCAGGGCAAGGATTCGCAGTCGCAGGACGGCAAGTCGCAGGACGCGCAGAAGAACGACGCATCCGCATCGGACAACCAGAAGCAGCCGTCGCAGGACGGTGATTCGAAATCGCAACAACAAGGCGACGACCAGCAATCCGCGTCGCCATCGCCGCAGGATGCGCAGCAGGCACAGGCGGATGCAAAACAACGCGAGGCGTTGTCGCAATCGGTCGACCAGGCGCTAGCGAAAGACGGCAAGCAGAGCGACAAGGACGGCGAGCGCAAGTCGCAAGTCGCCGTGCCTGCGGAAGACGCCGCGACGCGCGAGAAGCGTCAGGCGCTCGACCAATGGCTGCAACGCGTGCCCGACGATCCGGGCGGCCTCCTGCGCCGCAAGTTCATGCTCGAATACCAGCGCCGCCAGCAGGGCGGAGGAGACGGTCGATGAAGTGCTTCGCGATCCGGTTTGCGCTCTGCGCGTTTGCGTGGCTGGCCATCGCCGCGCACGCGTCCGGTGCGCCGCGCGCGTGGCTCGACCGCACGAGCATGCACGTCGGCGAGACGGTCACGCTCAACGTCGAAACCACCGACACGGGTGCGAGCGCGCCGGATTTCTCGGTGTTGTCGAAGGACTTCGACGTCGGCGGCACGCAGTCGAGCCAGCAGGTCAGCATCGTCAACGGCGCGCGCGATGCGAAGATGCTCTGGGCCGTCGCCTTGCAACCGAAACACGAAGGCCACATCGCGATCGCGCCACTCGCCGTCGGCAACGCGCAGACCGCGCCGCTTGAACTCGACGTGCAGGCCGCGGCGCCGCCGGCGCAGGCGGGCGGCGACCTGTTCTTCGAGATCGACGCGCAGCCGAAGAATCCTGACGTGCAGCAGGAAGTGCGCTACACGGTCAAGCTCTACTACGCGATCGACCTTACCGGCGGCAGCATCGGCGAGCCGAAGGCCGACGGTCTTTCCGCCAAGCATCTCGGACAGGACAAGCAATACGTCGCCACCGTCGGCGCGCGGCGTTACCAGGTCGTCGAGCAGCACTACGCGCTCACGCCCGAGCGCAGCGGCAAGATCGCGGTTCCCTCGCTCATGTTCCGAGGCACGACGCTCGACGTGCGCGATCCGACGTCGTTCTTCAGCCGCGGCCGAGAAGTCGTCGCGCGTTCCGATGCGGTCACGCTCGACGTGCGCGAGCAGCCCGTGAATTGGCCGTCTGGACATCCGTGGCTGCCGGTTGCTTCGCTGTTGTTGCAAGACCAGAGCGATTTGCCCGAAGAAGTCCACGTCGGCGATGCGGTCACGCGCACGGTGCGCCTGCAGGCGCAAGGCGCCGGCTTCGAGCAATTGCCGGAATTGCAGTTGCAGGCGCCCGACGGCGCGGACGTCTATCCCGACAAGAGCGACACGCGCACGCGCGATGACGGCGACTGGCTCTATGGCGAACGCGTGCGCAAGTTCGCGATCGTGCCGAACAAGCCGGGCACGCTGACCGTGCCGGGCATCAGCATCGACTGGTGGAACACGCAGACCGATCGCCTCGAAACCGCGCAGTTGCCGCCGCGCACGATCCGCGTGTTGCCGGGCATGGGCGTGGGTACGTCGCCGGCGGCTACGCCAGGCAACGCACCCGCTGCGCCGCAGGCTTCCGCACCGCCGCCCGTGGTGGACGCGAATCCTTACGCGCCGCTGCTCGTCGACAGTCAGGCGCGCTTCTGGCGGCTCGCTGCGTTGGTGATGTTCGTCCTCTGGCTCGCGACTGCACTCGCGTGGTGGCTGCATTCGCGACGCGCGCCGAAAGTGCGCGCGAGCGTCGACGACGCATCGACGGCGAAGGCGTCGACGCATCGCGCCGCGTTCCTGCGCGCGTGTTCGCTGGGCGAATTCGCCGCGGCCGAGCGCGCGCTCGTCGCATGGTCGCGCAGCGAGCGTGGCGACGTGCGCAACCTCGGCGAGCTCGCAAGACAGCTCGGCGACGAACGCCAGCGCGACGCACTCGCGCGCCTGCAAGCCGTGCGCTACGCGGGCGCGTCGAGCGAAGGACTCGGCACGTTGCTGCACGATGCGTTCAAGGGTGGCCTCGCGTGGACGCGCGCGCCCGCGACGCGCGCGAGCGACGAGCCGTTGCCGGCGCTGTATCCCGAACGCGACTGACGCCGATGCGCGCGCGTCGATCATGTCGTCGCGCGTGGCTGCTTGCCGCATTCGTCGGTTGCGGTGCCGCGCATGCCGACAGCCTGCCATGGCAGATCTGGGATTCGCCGGACGTGCTTGCGCGGCTCGATGCGAACGACATCGTCGTCGAAACATCGAGCCGCTGCCCCGGCGGCTGTCGCTACGACCGCAGCAATCCCGGCGCCGAGAACGCGATCGACAATCCGCATCCGCTGCGTTGGTTGTACGCCGACGGCGGTGAAGTCGTCTTGCTCGACGAGAATGGGCCGGGCGCGCTGACGCGTTTGTGGCTGACGACGGGCTTCGGTACGTCATCGTGCATCGATCCGGCGACGCGCATCCGCTTCTACGTCGATGGCGCGATCGTGCCGACGCTGGATGTCGCGCTTGCGCAGTTGTTCGATGGTTCGACGGCGCCGTTCACGCCGCCGCTGGTTGCGGATCGCGCGCAATCCAGTGGCGGTTACGTGAGCCACATGCCGATCGCGTATGCGCAATCGCTGCGCGTTGCGCTGACGAATGCGCAGGGCATGGGCAATCCGTGCAGCGCGGATGGCCGGCGCCTGCTTTGGTATCAGTTCCAGCATCATCGTGTTGCGCCGGGCGCGTCGATCGCGAGCTTCGACGGGACGAGCGACGAATCCGCATGGCGCGCCTTCCTCGAACATGCGGGCGACGATCCGTGGAACGGTTTGCTCGCGCCGATCAACACGACGACAACGCTTGCCGCGAACGCATCCGAGACGTTCGACGCGCGCAGCGGTAGCGGCTGGTTGCGCGGCATCCGCTTGCATCTGCCGCGCGCGGCGTACAGTGCGGTGTCGTTGCGCGTGCGCATCGATGGCGATGTTGCGTTCGACATGCCCCTTGCCGACTTCTTCGCGACTGCCGCAGATGCGCAACGACCTGCGCGAGGCGTGCTTGCAGGCGAGGACGCGTCGGGCTGGCTGTACGCGTGGTTCCCGATGCCCTTCGCGACGTCGGCATCGGTCGAATTGCACGCGGACGCGTCGCTGCTGTCGCCGGTTGCGGTCGACGCGAGCCTCGTTTTCGACAACGTCGCCGTGCCCGCACAGGCTGGTCGCTTCAACGCGTCGCTCGCTGACGATTGCGTCGCCTCCGGTTCGTTCGTGTTCGACGACGTGCGTGGCGCGGGCAAGATCGTCGGCGTCGCCGCGCGCTATCACGCGGATGGCGTCGCCAATCTCGGCTATCTCGAAGGCGACGAGCGCGCGTTCGTCGACGACGCATCCGCGCCAGCTTGGTACGGCACAGGCGTCGAGGATTTCTTCAGCGGCGGCTTCTATTTCGACCACGGCGCGTTCGCTGGGCCGCTGTCGGGCGCGACGCGCGTCGACGCAGACGGCAGCGGTGTCACTGCTGCTTATCGACTCATGCTTGCCGACGCATTGCCCTATGCGGGTGCGTTGCGATTGACGCAGGAAGCCGGTTTCTCGTCGGCGCAGCCAGTCGCTGCATGCGCGCGCCGCGTGGTCTACGCGTATAGGCAAACGAAGCCATTGCAGATCGCGTATGACGCGTTCGAGATCGGCGATGCGGCCGCGACGGCTGCGCACGATCATGTCGCCGCAGCCGATGCGCAATGCCAGTCATTGAGCGCGGCGTTCGAAGGCGAGCCGGCGCTATCGCGCAACGCGCTCGCGTGCGCGGGCACGAGCGGCGCGATCCACTTCAGCTTTCATGTCGGCGATTGGAGCCCGCCATTGCGTTTGCGGCGCACGTTCGACGCGGGCATGGGAAGTCCGGGTGTCGTCGCCGGCTCCGCGGGTGCGCGCATCTTCGTCAACGGTGTGCTCGCTGGATCGTTCGCGCCAGTCGCCTCGAACCCCGTACGTCGTTGGCAACAGCAGGATGCGCCGCTGAATGTGCTGGCGGGCAGCGGCACGCTCGACATCGACATCGTGCCCGACGTGTCGGCGCATGCGCCGCTGTTCGGAGAATCGCGCTGGGAGCTGCGCGGCGGATGGAAGGACGACATCTTCGTCGATGGCTTCGACGGCATCGGCCGAAGTGCGCGTCACTTCAGGTAGGTGCGAATCAGCTCGGCGATGGCGGCGAGTTCCCGATTGCGCTTCTTCTCGTCTCGCTCGGCTCCCACGTGTTCCTGCAAGTGCGCGCTCAGCACTTCCGTCATGAGTCCGTGCACTGCGCCGCGAATGGCCGCGATCTGCACCAGAGTCTTCGAGCAATCGCCGCCTTCCTGCAGCGCCGTTTCCAGTGCCGACAACTGCCCCTGGATCTTGCGAATCCGACTCAGCAGCTTCTTTTGATCCCGCTGGACATGCGCCATGATGCTGGTTCGTATACCCTATGGGGGTATATCCTGTTGGTCAGCCGTCATGCTATCCGAAAATTCTCTCGACGCCGCGGCGCGAGTCCGCGCGCATTCCCATCGGTTCGATACGGGCAATCCTCTGGCCGAGCGCAACACGCGTCGGGCGATGGTGCTGACCGCGGTGATGATGGTGATCGAGATCGCCGGCGGCTGGTGGTTCAACTCCATGGCGGTGCTCGCCGATGGCTGGCACATGAGTTCGCACGCGTTGGCGCTGGGGCTGTCGGTGTTCGCTTACGCCTTCGCGCGACGCCACGCAAACAACGAGCGGTTCGCGTTCGGCACCTGGAAGATCGAGATTCTCGGCGGCTACACCAGCGCGATCCTGCTGCTCGGCGTGGCGGCCCTGATGGCGTTTCAATCCGTCGAGCGCCTCTTCGCTCCGCAGCCGATCCGCTATACGCAGGCGATCGCGATTGCCGTCGTCGGGCTCCTCGTCAACCTCGTCTGCGCCTGGTGGCTGCGCGACCATCACGATCATGGGCACGGCCACGATCATTCACACGAACCGTCGGATGGACATGCCGCCCACCATCACGACCTGAATCAGCGTTCCGCCTATCTGCACGTCGTCGCCGACGCCGCGACCTCGGTGCTGGCGATCATCGCCCTGATCGGCGGACTGCTGTGGGGCGCCTCATGGCTCGATCCGATCATGGGCATCGTCGGCGCCGTCTTGGTCACCGTTTGGGCGATCGGTCTTCTTCGTGATTCCGGCCGCGTCCTGCTCGATGCAGAAATGGATTCGCCCGTGGTCGCGGAGATCCGCGAGGTGATCGAGCAGGGAACGGTTCCCGCCAGCATCGCCGACCTGCATGTGTGGCGCGTCGGGCGTGGCCAATATGCGTGCCTGTTGAGCTTGGTGACGACGGCGCACGTTGACGCGGCGTATTTCCGCCAGGCACTGAGCGTCCACGAAGAGCTGGTCCACGTCACCGTGGAGATCGATCACGTGGCGATGATCGTCTGAAGACGCAATCGACCATGCAGGCGAGTGCTGCGTGGGGCGGATGCGTCACCGCTGGAATGCTCCCGCCGGAACGACGATCACGGACGATTGCAACAACAGAAAAAAGCCGGCCCGCAAAAGCGGGCTGGCGTAACACGACATCCTTGTCTGCTCACTCCCGTTGGAGTGCTGCGATGGCGGATCAGAAACGGTATTCGGCACTGACCGAGACGACCTTCGGGTTGACTTCGAGGCCCGACTTCGTTGCCTTGTAGTAGTCGTAGTTGAGGCCGATGCTGGCGTTGCTGCTGAAGTCGTAGCCGAAGCCCGCGCCGGCGTACCACTTGTTGCTGTTGTCGTCGACGCGCGTGACGGTGTAGACGCTGGTCGTCGGATCGAACGCGTTCACGTAGCCGCCCTTGAGGTCGCCGCGGAAGTAACCGCCACGGCCGCTCAGGTACCAGTTGTCGGTGAGGTTCCAATGCGCGTTGACGCCGGCGTTCCAGCCCTTGAGTTCCGCGCGGCCGACGCCGGTGACGGAATTCTTCGGATCGAACGAGCCGAGGTCGGCATAGCCGCCTTCGACGCCGAGCAGGAAGTTCGGCGCGAGCGCCCAGCGATAGCCGCCGTTGATGCCGTAGGCGGTGTCGTCGTCGTCGTAGCCGTGCTTGTCGAAGCTCGACTGGCCGATGTTGCCGTTGATGAAGAAGCCCGACGTGTCGGCCGCATGGGCGGCAGGCAGCGCAAGGAAGGCGGAAGCGGCGAGGGCGGTAGCAAACAGCTTGTTTTTCATGGGGTACTCCAAAAGCTTTTGAAGGTTGGGCCCGCTGCGAGCGCATGACGAAGACCCGATGCGTTCGACTCGTGCCGTCGCCGGAGGGTTCGTTCATCCGGCGGCGAGTGTTAGATGGGATTCACCTTGGTCATTTCAATACCGTGTAGTTCATAAATTGTTTATGGAGTGCCGGAAAGGGCAATCCATTGCGGATCGAGGGCTTGACAGATTCGATTACGCATGTAAATTCAACTCACGATTACGGACGTAAACATATGCGCATCAGCGAAGCCGAAAGCATCGTCATGCAAGCCCTGTGGCGCAGCGCGCCGCAGAGCGCCGAGGACATCGTTGCCGCCGTCGGGCCGGCCAACGGCTGGCAAGAGGCGACGGTGAAAACCCTGCTCAACCGCCTGCTCAAGAAGCGCGCGATCGCGGCCGAGCGCGACGGCCGCCGTTATCTGTACCGGCCGCTGCTCGAACGCACCGACTACGTGCATGAGGAGAGCAAGAGCCTGCTCGATCGCCTATACGGCGGCCAAGTCTCGGCGCTCGTCGCGCACTTCTCGCGCAGCGAGAAATTGTCGAAGCGCGAGATCGACGAGATCCGCGCGCTGATCGAGGAGATCGACCGTGAACCTTGATGCCTTCGATACGCTCGTGCGCGTCACGCTCGCCGGCTCGGCGGCGATCCTCGCCGTGCTGATCGCGCGGCGTGCCTTGCGTCGGCGCTTCGGCGCGCTGGTCGCGTATGTCGCGTGGACGCTGGTGCCTGCGGCTGTCGCCGCGATGCTGTTGCCGGCGCCGACGCATCCGGTCGTGGCACTGGCCGGCATCGTTCGCGTCGCGCCGTTGCAGGCGGCGTCGGCTGCGGTGGTCGCCGATGCGCTCGATCCGCGCATCGCGCTGTTCGCGTTGTGGCTCGCCGGCGCCTTGCTCGCTGCCGCGTGGTTCGCGCAGCAGCAGCGCCGCTACCTGCGCAGTCTCGGGCGCCTGCATGCCCGCGAGGGCGCGCGCATCGTGCAGTCCGATTCCGAATTCGCAGGTCCCGCGCTGGTCGGCGCGTGGCGTCCGCGCATCGTGCTGCCCTCGGATTTCGACCGTCGCTACGACGCGCGTGAACGCGAACTCATCCTCGCCCACGAGCGCGTGCATTTCGTGCGCGGCGACGCGTGGGTCAACGCGTTCGTCGTCGCGCTGCGCTCGCTCAACTGGTTCAACCCGCTCTTGCACTACGCCGCCGCGAAATTCCGCATCGACCAGGAACTGGCTTGCGACGCGGCGGTGGTTGCCCGTTTTCCGGAAGCGCGAAGGCAATACGCCGACGCGATGTTGAAGGTGCAACTGGCCGGCCAGCCGCGGCAGGAGCTGCGGTTGCCGGTCGGTTGCCGTTGGCCATCCGATCAAACCTTGAAGGAGAGGATTCTCATGCTCAAACAATCACGGCCGACGCGCGCGACGCGCATTGTTGGTTTTGCGCTCGTCGCCTTGCTTGGACTTTGCGGCACTTATGCCGCATGGGCGACGCAGGCGCCGCGGCCACCGACTACGTCCGGCGCGAAAGTCGACGGCGCCGAATGGGCGGTGCATCTGGAGATTGCCGATGGCGCCAGCGCCATGTCGGGATCGTCCGACATGCAGCTGGTCGCGCGCGAAGGCCAGCCGACGGAAGTTCGCTATGGCAAAGACGACGATCGGCGCCGCGTCGTGGTAACAGTGACAGGCATCGGCAATGGCATCGCCGATTTGAAAGTGCAGCTGTATCGCCGCGACAAGTTGGAGGCGACGCCGGAATTGCACGTAAAGGAGGGCGAGCCGGCGCAGATCAAGGTGGGCAGCGACCATGGAACGACGTCGGCGTTCGACGGCTTCGACTTGCACGTCACCGTGAAGCCCACGCCTTCATCCGCGTTGATCGTCCCGGCTGCGGCGGCTAAGCATGAAGATGCCCATGCGTTCGGCGGCGCCGATGTGGAGGCAGGATATCGCGCCATGAAGCCTCCGGTTTATCCACCTGATGCGATCAAGCGCCGCATCCAGGGCACGATGTACGTGAAGGTGAAAATCGGCACGGACGGGAAAGTGCTCGATGCGAAACTCGATCACGCCAATCCCGAAAGCGCGGGCGTCGCACTCGGGGATTCCGCCGTTGCTGCGGTGAAATCGTGGACATTCGAGCCGGCGAGTTCCAACGGCATCAAGATCGAAGGCGAAAGCATCGTACCCATCGAATATGCGATCCATGAAGACAACGATGCCGACGGCGCGCCCCCGGAACCAGATACGCTCGACAAGATAAAGGTTCGCGCCGACGACAAGGGTTGACAGTCTGCCGATTGGCCCCTCCAAAGCGGCCCTGTGCGCACCCCGCGCGGGGCCGCTAAAATCCGCAGCCTCACCTTCTTCCCGTTCCGAGGAGTCGTCTGATGGCTGTGAAAGTCGCGATCAATGGTTATGGCCGCATCGGCCGCAACATCCTGCGCGCGCTGTACGAATCCAAGCGCACGAACGAAATCCAGGTCGTTGCGATCAACGATCTCGGCAACGCCGAGACGAACGCGCACCTGACCCAGTACGACACCGCGCACGGCAAGTTTCCGTTCGAAGTGGGCGTCGACGGCGGCGACTTGATCGTCAACGGCGACCGCATCAAGGTCTGCGCCGAGCGCGACCCGGCCAAGCTGCCGTGGAAGGATCTCGGCGTCGACATCGTGCTCGAATGCACGGGCTTCTTCACGAGCAAGGCCAAGGCCAGCGCGCACCTCGCCGCAGGCGCTAAAAAGGTCATCATCTCCGCGCCGGGCGACAAGGACGTGGACGGCACCTTCGTCTACGGCGTCAATCACGACCAGATCAAGGGCAGCTACGAAGTCATCTCCAACGCCTCGTGCACGACGAACTGCCTCGCGCCGCTCGCCAAGGTGCTGTACGAAAAGATCGGTATCGTGCATGGCTTGATGACGACGATCCACGCGTATACGAACGATCAGGTGCTGACCGACGTCTACCACTCCGATCTGCGCCGCGCGCGTTCGGCGACGATGAGCCAGATCCCGACCAAGACCGGCGCCGCCGCCGCGGTCGGCCTTGTGCTGCCGGAACTCAACGGCAAGCTCACCGGTTTCTCGATGCGCGTGCCGACGATCAATGTGTCCGTCGTCGACCTGTCCTTCGTCGCCGCGCGCGCGACGAGCAAGGAAGAGATCGACGCGGCGATCACCGAAGCCGCGAATGGTTCTCTCAAGGGCATCCTCGGCGTCAACACCAAGCCGCTGGTGTCGGTCGACTTCAACAACGATCCGCGCAGCTCGGTCTACGACGCCACGCTGACCCAGGTCATGGGCGGCACGTTGGTCAAGGTGCTGTCGTGGTACGACAACGAGTGGGGTTTCTCCAACCGCATGCTCGACATGACGGTGGCGTTCGCGAACGCGAAGTGACGGCAGGATGCCGTCATCCCGCGCTGGCCGTGGATGGCCGGTGACACGGGACCCAGTGGTTCACGAAGGTCGGCTCATGCCGGCCTTCGAGCTTTGACGCGTCATGCCGGCGAAAACGGGATCGACGGTGATGTTCAAGCCATCGGCGCCGCGCACTCATGCGCGCTCGCGCCACTCCCGCGCGAGCAGTCCATACAGCCCCGTGTCCTGCACGCCGCCACCGACGCGCCAGCGTTCACGCAGCAAGCCTTCGCGCGCGAAGCCGAGCCGCTCGACGAGCCGGCATGAGGCGATATTCTCCGGGTCAATGTCCGCTTCGATGCGATTGAGCCGGATCGCATCGAATGCGTGTGTGAGCGCGAGACCGAGCATCTCCTGCGCGAAACCGCGCCCCCACCACGGCGAGCGCAGCGCGTAGCCGATCTCGGCGCGCGCATGCGCGCGACTGACGGCGAACAGCGAACACGTGCCGATGAGCACGTCGTCGTCGAGCGTCGCAACCCACGGATAGAATTCCGCGTCGACCCGCTCGCGCTGCATGCGCTCGATGTGCGCGTGCGCCTGCGCGCGTTCGCGCCACGGTGGCGTGCTCCAGTAGCGCATCACCTGCGCATCGGAATACAACGCGAACAGCGCATCGACGTCGCGCGCATCGAGCGCGCGCAGGCGCACGCGTGGGCCTGCGAGTTCTGGAATGTCGGGAATCCCGGTGTTCATGTCGATGGCGATCCGATGGGTTGCGCTGCATGCGGTCTTGCGCGGCCGATCGCTACAATCCCCGCAGGCCGGTAGCGAGCGCGATGACGATAGCATCGTGCGTCGCCGCATGATCGCGCGCTGTTCCTCGCCGTGATTTACGGGAGCCGTGATGAAAGGAAGGACGACGGTCGTTGCCGTGTTGTGCGTGGTGATCGCCGGCACGTGGTATTTCTGGAGCCGTGAACGCAGTAACGCTCCGCGCATCGCTGCACCGCAGGCAAATGCGGACGCGGCGGCGTTGCCATCCTCGAAAGCGGACAGCGCGGCGGTCGCGACCCGGCAGGCCAACGTCGCATCGCGCGAGGATTCGCTCGACGAGCGTCCGCTGGCCGAAGTGCGCGCTGAGCTCGAACGTCGCGCGCAGGCAGGCGATGCGCGCGCGGCGAGTCGGCTCGGACAGGCGTTTCTCTATTGCAACAATCTGCCCGCGGCAACAGACGCGCAAATCGACAACGCCGTTGTCGAAATCGGCGCGCATGGCGGCCGTATTCTCGGCGAACTCGGGTCGTCGCTGACACCGGATGACCAAGCCTCGCTGTTGAAGGCAACGATGAAGTACGCGCATGCCCGTTGCGCGAATGCCCAAGGCCTCGACGAGAAGGATGCCGCCGCGCAGGCCTTTCGCTGGATCGAGCGTGCGGCTGCGCTCGGCGACGCCGATGCTCAGGCCCTATATGGCGAGGCGATGCTCAAGACCTACGACATGCGCCGGGCGATCGCCGATCCGGAAACGCTGCGCGATCGTTTGGAGCAGGCGCGCACATACGTCGAGCGGTCGCTGTTGCAGGGCGACGCGCTGGCCTTGTTGCAGGCGCAAACGTATTACGCCGATGGCGTCTATCCGGCGAATCCGGAACGTGCCTACGCGAATCTTTACGCCTACACGCTGACGCCGCGATCGGCCGATATGCCGCCACAGGTGTTGACGCTCATGCTTTCGGAAGCATCCAAAGTGCTCGACGCCGCCGCGATCGACCGCGCGCGCGAAGAAGGACGTCGGCTGGCCGCTTGCTGCGGCGTGAGCGAAGGAGATGGACGATGAGCACGAATGGACGCCGTATCGCAGGAATCATTGCGTTTTCAGTGATGGCTGCATTGCTGTGGTTTGCGTTGCATCGGCAGGCCGCCGCACCGAGGGCGGCCTCCGTCGTGCCTTCGCCCGCGCAGTCATCGTCGCCCGAATTGGCGCCGAATCCGTCGTCACGTAAGGCCGCTGCTCCGAAGATAGCCGCGCAAGTCCGCGCACCCGACTTGCCGCCGCACACGCTGCCGGAGTGGAACGCACCACTGGAAGAGTCCGTCGCGGAGCTTCGAAAATGGAGCGATGCGGGTGACACGGAGGCGCAGCGTCAGCTCACGGATCGTCTGGAGCTGTGTACGCCGCATGGTTTGAGAGAGGCGAAGGAAGGCGACGAAATCGATCGGTGGAACATCGAGCGTGACGTGCAGAACCCACGCATGACCGACGAAACACGCGCGGAGAATCGCGAGTTGTACCAGTCTCGTCTGGATCGCAACGCGAGAACCCGCGAGGCCTGCGCGAAATTGCCGAAGGATCTGCTCGACCATTGGCTCGATCCCGCCGATCGCGCGGCGCAGGCAGGCAACGTGATGGCCATGTTCACCTATGCGAAATCCGCGCTCGCCGACTACGACGATGTCGCCTCGGTCGCCGCAAACATCGACGAGGTGATTGAACGTCGCGACAAGGCCCGCGCGTATCTCGAAGAAGCTGCACGTCGCGGCGACAAGCGTGCGCTGATTCTGCTTGCAGAAAGTCAGGCGGATACGCGGCTGGTGCTCAGCAAGTCGCCGCTCTATGCAAAGGATCCGGCTGCGGCCTACGCGTACGCATTTGTGGCGTCGCGAATCAGTGATGCCACACCGAGCGAGCGCAAGAACATGGAATGGCTGATGTCCGAAAGCGCCAAGCGCCTCGACGCGCAAGCCCTCGCCCGCGCGCAAGCCGAAGGCGAACGCCTCTACCAGCAATGCTGCGCCGGACATTGAAGCCGCTTCGCGCGGGCGCATCGACGCGGGCATAGCGGCACGCACGGAATTGCGCTACGTTCGCCGTGCTGCGGCGCCGCATCGCGCCGCGAGGAATCGACATGGCCGCTTCGGTCTCGCATCCCGCCGCGCTTTCCTACAGCCCGCGCGAGGAAGTCGCATCGAGCCTCATCCACGGCCTTGGCATCGTGCTCAGCATTGCCGGACTCGCGACGCTGGTCGGCTTCGCCGCGCGCGACGGCGGCGGCGCGCGCGAGATCGCCAGCGTCGCGGTCTACGGCACGACGCTGATCCTGCTCTACACCGCGTCCACGCTTTACCACGGCGTGCCCGTCGTGCGCGCCAAACCCGTGTTGCGATTGCTCGACCACGTCGCGATCTTCCTGCTCATCGCCGGCACCTACACGCCATTCACGCTGCTTACGTTGCATGGCACATGGGGTATCGCCTTGTTCGCGCTGGTCTGGGCGCTTGCGCTCGCGGGCATCGCGCTGGAATGGCAGCGCGTGCGCAACCGCGCGCTGATGGCCTCGCTTTACGTCGCGCTCGGCTGGGTCGGACTCGTTGCGATCAAGCCGCTTACCGAAAATCTCGCGCCCGGCGGACTGTGGCTGCTGTTCGGCGGCGGCGCCGCGTACACGCTCGGCGTGCCGTTCTATCTGTGGAAGCGGCTGCCGTACAGCCACGCGCTGTGGCATGCGTTCGTGCTGCTCGGCAGCGTGCTGCAATTCTTCGCGGTGCTGTTCTACGTGTTGCCGAAATCCTGATCAGCGCACCGCGAATGCGAACGCGAAGATGCCGAGCATGACGCCGCAGATGCCGAGCTTGGCAATCGAGCCGACAAGAAAACCGATCCACGCGCCGATGCCGACGCCGCTCGCCTTGCGCAGCGTGCCGCCCGCGGCGAGTTCGCCGAGCAGCGCGCCGACGAGCGGCCCGAAGACGATGCCGGGAATGCCGAGGAACAATCCCGCGAACGTGCCGAGCGTCGCGCCGATCACCGCGTAGCGGCTCGCGCCGACCTTCTTCGCGCCGAGCACGCCGGCGACGAAGTCGATACCGATCGCGACCAGCGCGAGCACGCCGAGCAGCACGAGCAACCACGGCCCGACGTGCGCGAAACCATCGGCCCACGCCGCGAGCAACAAGCCAACGAAGACGAGCGGCACGCCCGGCAACGCCGGCAGCACCGATCCGATCACGCCGACGATCACCAGTGCCGCGGCGAGCGCGTACCAAACCCAGTGCCAATCCATTCGATGCGCCCGTCGTGTCGATGCCGCGCACGATAGCGCATCGCCGCGCGCGACAGGCGCGGCGATGCCAGCGCGATTCACACTTCGTCGAGCCGGAACCGGATCGGTACCACGCCCCATGCCGAGACCGCGACGCCATCGCGCAGCACCGGCTTGAAGCGTGCGTGCAACACGGCCTCGCGCGCTGCCGCATCGAGCGCGGTGTGCCCCGAGCCGCGCGCGATCTCGACGCGTTGCGCGTGGCCTTCCGCGTCGACGAGCACGTTGAGCAGCACGGCGCCTTCCTCGCGTGCGCGGATCGACGACGGCGGATAGCGCAACTTCAACGCGCCATCGTAGGCGAGTACGCGCGAGGCGCCGCCCGTGCCGCCGCCTTCGCCGATATCGGTTGGCGCGGGAGTCGGAGCCGAAGGCGCGACGGTCTGCGCATCGGGGATCGGTGGCGTCTGTGCGACATCGACGACGGTATCGTGCACCGGCTGCGGTTTCGACATCGCCTGCGGCGGCGCATGCGTCGGCTTCGACTTGGGTTCCGGCAACGTCTCCGGCGGAATCGGTGGCGGAGGCGGTGGCAGGTCGCGCATGACCGCCTCGACGATGGGTGGCGTCGTGCGCTGCATCGCCGGCAGCAGCGGCATCGCCAGCACGAAGGCCGCTGCGACGTGAACCGTAAAGGCCACGCTCATCGCACTGACGCGTTGCCAATCCAGGCGCGGCTGCGCCGATTCGATACGTGCGTTCATGGTGCCCTCCCTTGGTGGATGCGAGGGCTGCAACGATGCGGTGGCCAGCACGGGGTTAGCGCGGCGCCGCTCGCGAAAAACGGGTGAGACATTCGCCGCGCCCGCCACTCCTTCCAACACTGCAAGACGCGACGCTCGGGGCGAAGGGAACGGGCGGCAAGACGCCGCCGAACGCGGTTGGGATACGTCTGCGGCGTGCCAGGACGGCTCCCGCCGGCGCGATCCAGGGACGGATCACCTCGACTGCGCCGCCGCAGCGCGGATTCGCGCGAGCGAGCGGCGCCGAGGTCGCAACGAACGAGGATGCAGGCATGCACGACGATCCGTATTCCGCGTTCTCCGCGACCGCTGCGTGGCGTTCGTCGCCTCCTTCCGCGCCTTGGCGTGTCGCCAGCTCGTTCGGATCGGAGACGCACGACGTCGCGCCGGCGGTCATCGCGGCCACGTATGCGTCGGTATGCGAGGTGCCGCTCGAAGCCGTCGTCATCCTCGATCACCGCGCGTTCGGCGCGGTGGTGACGCGCGCGCTGCGCTCGCGGCGTCATGCCGACGGCATGGTCAGCTTCGTCGCGCAATTCGCCAACTGCGCCGGTGAGCGCCTGAGCATCCGAGCCCGCGTGCGCGTGTTGCGTCACGACGGCACGCGCGAAGAACCGCCGCCGGCATGGCGCACGCTGGTTCTCGATCCGCGCACGCCGGTCGCGTTTCGCGCGGCCTGTCGCGTGGCGTGGGACGCGTCGAGCTACTACATCGAAATCGACCGGGAACGCCCGCGCCCGCGTGGATGACGCTGTTGCGCAGGGCGCGGTAGGCTATGTCGGTACTCAACGGGGTAGGGGCCCCAATGAATGCCGACGAAGGAAGCGCCGCGCGGCAAGCCGACGAATTCGGCTGGGTCGGGCGCATCGCGGAAGGGGATGGTCAAGCGGAAACGGAATTCGTGCGCCGTTACGAGCGCGGCGTTCGTGCGCTCGTGCGCCGGTATTGCCGGCCGGGCGATCCTGCGGTCGAAGACCTGACTCAGGACGTGCTCGCCGGCGTCCTCGAACGCCTGCGCGCGGGCGCGATCCGCGAACCTGCGGCGCTCCCGGCCTACATCCAGGCGACGATCTTGCGCGCCACCAGCGCCGAATATCGCGGCCGGCGCAACGAGGTGGCGATTTCCGCGGCCAATGAACTCCGCGACGGCGCCGATCCGGCCGACGGCGCGGTTGCATCGCAACGGCACGGGCTGCTGCGCGCACTCATGCAGACATTGCCGGTCGCGCGCGATCGCGAAGTGCTCGCACGCTTTTATCTCGACGAACAGGATCGCGACGATGTCTGCCGCGACCTCGGTATCGACGCTGCGCATTTTCGTCGCGTCCTGTTCCGCGCGCGCGAACGCTTCCGCGAACTGTTGCTGGCCGCGGGGCTGCATGAAATCTGAGGTGAGACAGATGACGCCTTTGCCACTCTTTGCATGGTCGAGGACACCGATGCCGGTAGCAAGGAGGCCGCTGTGAACTCCGGTACGCCGCACATGGCTGCGTGGCTGGAAAGCGCATGGCTTGCGCGCTATCTCGATCGGCAACTCGACGCCGGAGAGACGGCGTGGTTCGAGGCATACCTGCTCGACAAGCCTGACTTGCTCGCCGCCGTGGAGATCGATAACGCCATGAGGGACGCCATCGCCATCGATCCTGCGGCCATGCGCAACCACTGTGCGTCGGATGCGGCTGGCATGGAAGAAACCGAAGTCCGAGCACTGTCCACTGTCGATACGCCGCGCGGCGCGCAGCGCTGGATGCGCTGGGCCGGAGCGGCCGCGATACTTGCGCTGGGCGTCGGCATCGGCAGCCTCGCGCGGCATTCGCCGTGGCCAGCGCGCGGCGATGGCGGCGTCATCGCCAATCCCGAGCGCGTCGTCTTCGACACGATGCGCGGCGAGCAGACGCCGCCGCTCGTCCAGCCTGGCGCAGGCCGCTCGCGCTACGTCTTCGTCGAAGTCGCCGTACCGCCCACCGCAAGCAACGTGCGTCTGCGCCGCGGCCAACGCGACGAAGCGCTCGTCATCTCGTCCGAAGGATTCGTCAGCTTCCTGTTCGACACGCAGGACGCAGACGCAAAAACGCCGCTCGTCATCGAATACGCCGTCGACGGGCAGCGGCACACGCAAACCGTCGCCGTCGATCAATTCACGGGGGAAAAGTCATGCAAAGCTCCTGGGGATTTTCCGGGACTTTGCTGGCCGCCGCGTGCGCCTGCGCGGCGCAGATGCCGCTGGCTGCGCCTGCGGTTGCGCAGGACGGTTACCAATGCGACCCGACGACGGTGGCGACCGTGAACGATGTGGGAGACAACCTCGTCTTTCGCGACAAGATCATGATTCGCGCTGTCAAATCGAATGACGCCTGGGCGACAGCCTGCGACGTACCCTTGAGGCTGCATGAGCCGAGCATTGGTACCACTTGCGATCATCGCGAGCTGCTCAAGGACAAGAAGCTCAGGATCGACAATGTGGATGGCAAGCTCAGCGTGTCGATCCGCGGCGCCGGCGGCGAGGAGTTTCGCGCTGGAACCACCCGGCAGTGGTATCGCGATGGCTCGCCGGTGGCGGATGGCGGTGATTGGCTGGAAATGACGTCCAAGGTCGACGCGAACGAAGAGCACTATTTCGTGATGATGCTCGACTACAACGGCGCGGCTATTCCCAACCTCGCGCCGATCGCCAAGCTCTATCTGGTCGAAGCGTTCGCCGTACCGCAGGGTGGAAATGCCTCGTGCACAGCGGAAATGCCGAGTTCTGGCAACGTCAAACTGCTTGATCGAGAAGCGAGCAAGGGCACGAAACCTTCCCTCCGCAAGCGTACAGCCGAGAAGGCGAATGGAAAGAAGAGTTTGTTGATTCTGCAAACCGACGGTGGCGTTGGCGACGAGCCAGGCAAGATCAAAGGGTGATTGAGGATTGTTCGGCGTGGAGAGACCTCGGTTCGAGGTGAGCGCCGGCTCCCCGTCCATATGTTTCTCGTCGTCGTCAGCTTGATGGCTGCAACGGCCGTGGCGCAGGTCGCCACGGCCGATGGCGAGCACGCATTGATGTGTGGCGATTCACTCGTGCTTCCCACGCCGGCATGGGAAGCGCCCTTGCGCTTGTCTTCCAGCGCATCGGGCTCGGCTTGGCTCGACATCGAGGAGCGCGGCCAGGACGTCGAGGTGGAAGGACAGGCGAGCGAACGTGTCGAAGTGCCGATTCCGCCGCGATGGGGGCGGTTTCTGCTGCACGTTTCACCAGGACAATCCGTCGTCGTGCGGCGCAGGCAGCCGAACCATGCGGCGGGCGAACTTCGCGTGGCGTTCGATTGCACGGACACCGACCACCCGCAACGCGATTGGTTGTTGCGCGCGAATGAATCGTTGCAGCGCGTGCGCAAGGCCATGCCGCCCGGCAACGATCTCTCGCCCTTGCTCGCCGAATGGGAGACGCTCGAGCGCAGCGCGCCCGACGGTGCAGCTCGCGCGCTCGCCTTGCATGCGACAGCGCAGGCTTTGCTGCTGAACGGCCGCAGCGTCGATGCGATCCGTGCTTTCGCGGCCGCGGAAAACGCATGGGTTTCGGCGGGCGACGCCGAGCGCGCGTTGGCGGCGCGGGTTGGCCGTATCGAAACGCTCTATTCCGCAGGGCGCTATGTCGAAGTCGCGAACGCGTACGGCAAGCGCACAGCAACGGGCAGTCCGAGCTATTTCGAAATTCGCCTGCGCAATGCGCAGTGCGTGGCATTGAGGGCGCTCGAAAAGTATCTGCAAGCCCGCGACTGCTATCGCGAGACCTTGCCTCTGCTCGAAGCCATGGACGAACAGCACGAGCGGGTTCTCACGATGCAAAACGCCGCAAGCGCCGAGCGAGCGCTCGGCCATGACGCCGCTGCCGCGGACATGTTGCGCAAGGCCTTGCCGCTCGCCATCGGCCCCAGCGCGCCAACGGCGCGTGGCCGCATCCATCTTCAACTTGCGGCTCTTGCAGCCGGCAACGCTCGATTGGCGGAATCGCTGCGCGAAACGAACGCGGCTCTGGCGGAATTCAGCGGCGACCTGCAAGCCGAAAACACCGCACGCTGGCAAGCCAACACGCTGATCCAGCTCGCGCAGGCCTACACCGAACTCGGCACGCTCGACGAAGCGTATCTCGCCGTCGCCGACGCCTTCGCGCACCTGTCCGCGCGGGATGCGCGCGAGCGTGTCGCGCTGGCGCTCGAGGTGCTCGCCGACATCGACCGCCGCGATCACCGCGAAGGCGATGCCGCGCGTTGGCTTGGCGAGGCGCAGCGGTTGTACACGGCGTTGGGTCTGGCGGAGAAGGCCAGGCGCGCTCATGTCGCCGCCGTGAACCTGCGCATGGACGCGGGCGATGCAGAAGCGATCGCCGAAGTGGAACGCCTGTCTGAGGAAACGACACAACCTTCCGTCGATCTCGACCTGCTCGTTGCCGACGCCGCGTTGCGCAATGGTGACGTGCGCAGCGCGGCGCGCCGGCTCGATGCGATCGGGCATCGACCGCTGGCGATTTCGCAGCGCTTGCAGCTCGCGCAATGGCGCAGCCGTCTCGCGCGGCAACAAGGCGATGCCGCGCGCGCCGAACGCATCCTGCGCGACGCGCGCGACGAGATGACCGCGATCGCGGACGCGACAGGCAGCGCCGCGTTGCGCTACTTGCTGCTGTCGACGCAGCGCCCGCTGCGCGCAGCGGCTTTCGCGCCGCTGTTCGATGCGGACGCGGACATCGCCGCGGCGCAGGCTTGGGAGTGGCTCGCTGTGTATTCCGGCGCGCCGCTTGCGTCGAGCGAAGACACCTCGCGCCGCGCGCAGGCGTTCGATCGCGCGCTCACCGCGGAATTGCTGCCGTCGCTCGCGACAGCGCCGACGTCCGCGTCGCGCGCGCTCGTCGATGCGCTGGCGGCGAAGCCGCGCGAGGGCGTTGCCGCTGTCGCCACGCTGCCTATCGCACCGCTCGCCGAGGTTCGTCGCGAACTGCCGGCGGGTACCGCGCTCATGGCCTGGCTCGATGCCGGCGACCGCAGCGCGCTGTTGTGGGTGACGCGCGAGCGCGCGTGGCTCGCGCCCGCGGCATCGCCACGGGAAGTGCGCGATGCGATCGCTGCGTTGCGCCGCGCCTTGCGCAACGCGGACACGCCGATCGTGGCCGTCGATGCCGCATCATCGCGCGTGTCCGCGGCGCTGTGGGCTGCCGATGCGCCGGCCGCACCGCCTGCGCGCCTGATCGTGATCGGCGAGGACACGCTCAATTCCGTACCGTGGTCGCTGCTGCATTGGCCGGGCCACGCCGAGCCGCTGATCGAGACGACGGCAAGCGGCGTCGCGAGTCTGGTCACGACGGCACAAGTGAAACAGGACACGACGCGTGTCCGCGCCTTGGTCGCATCGCAGGCCGGCGACGTGTTGCCGGAACTGCGACTCGCGCAGACGGAACCCGGTTTGATTCGCACCGCCGGCGGTCTCGATGCATCCGTCAGCACCGCAGCGGCGACGCGCAGCGAAGTGCTCGATGCGTTCGACGACGCGGACGCGATCGTCCACATCGCCGCGCACGGGATCGCCAGCAAGGGCCGGCTCGGTTATTCGGGCTTGTGGTTGGCCGGCTCGGATGGAGGCAATCCCGATTTCCTGAGCTGGCTCGACGTGATCGAACATCGCATCCGCGCGCCGCTGATCGTGCTCAACGCCTGTCAGCTCGGCGAAGACAGCGGCGCGATCGCCAATGGCAGCTCCAGTTTCGCGCAGGCGCTCGTGCTTGCCGGCGCGAACCAGATCGTCGCGGCGCAGTGGCCAGTCAGCGATTCTGCGACCGGTCTGTGGGTGCCTGCGTTCTATGCAGCGCTCGCCGCCGATCCCGGGCGCGACGGCTGGGATGCGTTGCGCGCCGCGCAGCTGCGCCTGCGGCAAAGCCGCGCGTTCCGCCACCCGTACTACTGGGTATCGCTCGCGGGATTTTCGCGAATGGCGGTCGGCGCGGAGCGCTGATCGCGTACGCCGCTACACGCGTCCGACCACGGGCAGCAAGGCTCCGGTCACCGCGGCGGCGTGATCGGACATCAGGAACAGGATCACGTCGGCGAGCTGCGCGGGTTTCACCCAGCGGTCGAAATCCGCGTCGGGCATGTCGGCGCGGTTCGGTGCGGTGTCGAGGATGCTCGGCAGCACCGCGTTGACGGTGATGCGCGTGTCCTTGAGTTCCTCGGCGAGCGCTTCGGTGAGGCGCGCGACGCCGGCTTTCGACGCGGCGTACGCGCCCATGCCGGCGCCCGCTTTCGATGCCGCGTTCGCGCCGACGTTGACGATGCGTCCGGCGCTGCTCTTGCGCAGGTGCGGCAGTGCGGCCTTGCTCGCCGCGGCGGCGGTGCGCAGGTTGACGCGGTAGAGCAGGTCCCAGGTGTCGAGGTCGCCGTCTTCGAGCTTCTGCCAGCGGAACGTGCCGGCGATGTTGACGAGCGCGTCGAGGCCGCCGAGCGCCGATGCCGCGGCATCGATCGCGCGCTGCGCTGCACCGGCGTCGCCGAGGTCGACGCTGCCGATCGCATGCACGTGGGCCTCGCTCAAGGCAGCCGGCGCCGTCGCGGCGTGGTCGATTGCTGCGACTTCCGCGCCTGCCGCGCGCGCGGCGAGGACGACAGCGGCGCCGAGCGAGCCGAACGCGCCGGTGACGGCGATGCGCTTGCCTTCGAGTGTCATGCGGTCGGCTCCGTGATTTTGGAAAACGCAATGATAGGTCACGCGTGCTGTCTCGACGCGCTCGCGATCGTGTCGCGCTACGTGCGCGCCCGCGCGAGCGCGCCGCGCACGAGTCGCGCGAGCACGCGTTCGCCGATGCCGTGCGGCGCATCGAGCGCGAGCCGCGCGAGGACGGCGTCGGCATTTTCGTGGTGTCCGGGCGCGAGCAAGGCGCCGAGCAATGCGGGCAGGCCCTTCGCGCTCGCGGTACGCGCTTTCAGCCAGAGCAGCGCCGGCAGCGTGCGCAGTTCGACGTCGTTGAAGTCGCTGCCGAACGGGAATTTCGGCAGCAGGCCGTCGCGCATCGCGGGCGCGAGGCGGCGCGCGAGTTCAGCCGGCGTATTCGCGCGCACGGCGTCGGGCACGCGATAGTCGCGTGCGAGTTTTCCTGCTTCGATCGCGGTGCGCGCGAGTTCATCGACGAAGTGCGCATCGCTGATGGCGAGCATCGCGCGGATGCAGTCCTCGTCGCTCTTGCCGCGCAGATCCGCGACGCCGTATTCGGTGATGTAGATGTCGCGCAGGTGGCGTGGAATCGTCGTATGGCCGTAATTCCAGCGGATGTTCGATTCGACGCGCTTTCCGTTCGAGCGCGTCGTGCGCAGCAGCAGCACGGAGCGGCCGCCGGCGAGGGCGTGCGCCATCGCGACGAAGTTGTACTGGCCGCCGACGCCGCTGACGACGCGGCCGTCTTCGAGAGCGTCCGAGACTGCCGCGCCGAGCAGCGTCGCCATCATGCAGGTGTTGAAGAAGCGCGCGTCGCGGCGCTGCGTGGCGTCGAGTTGTTCATGGCCGCCGTAAAGCTGGTTGACGTCGGAGACGCGGCACATCGCAAGCCCTGCGTAGTCCTCGCCTTCGAGTTCTCGCAGCCAGGCGTAGAACGCCTTCGAACCGAGGAAGAACGCGCCTTTGAGATAGTGGCCGCCTTGCAGGCGTTGCGCGTCGACGCTCTGGCCGTCGGCGAGCGCGCGTTCGACGCTGAGATCGTCGTACACCTCGCGCGTGAGGATGCCGGCGCGGCGCAGGTGCATGAAGCCGTCCATGATCATCTCGCTCGCGCCGTAGAGTCCCTTCGAGAACGCATCGATGCCGCCGGTGCGCGCGACGAGCGCATCGTCCGCTGCGTCGCTGCCGCGCAGCGCGCGCAGCAGGTCGCGGTATTGCGCGTTCTTGCGCTGACGCAGCAGCAGTGCCTGCACGATCGCATCGGACAGCGCGCCGATGCCGATCTGCAGGGTGCCGCCGTCGCGCACGAGCGTGCTCGCGTGCAGGCCGATCGCGTATTCGGCGGCGTCGATCGCGTTGAGCGGCAGCGCGAATAGAGCCTGATGCGGCTGCGCGCCGTCGATAAGAGCGTCGAAGAAATCACCGTCGATCTCCGCATCGCCGCCGAGGAAGGGCAGGTCGGGATGCACGACGCCGATGACGAGCGGCCGCGCGCCGCCGCGCGCCGCGATCGCGTCGAGCACGTCGAGCGTGACGTCGGGGTTGCACGACAGGCTGTAACGTGTCGCGCGGCCGTCGCTGCGTGCGGCGACGAGTTGCACGATCGCGTGCAATGTCGTGCTTTCGGCGAGATCGCGCGCGACGAAGGTGTAGTTCATGCTTGCGTAATCGCGCTGCGCGCGTTGCGCATGCATCATCGCGCCGGACTGGAAATAGAACTCGCTGATCGTGACGTTCGCGGGCAGTGCGTTCGCCTTGAGGTCGCGCACGTAGTCCAGGCGCGGATAGTCGGCGCCGAAGTGGCGATCGAGGAACGGCTGCATGAAACGCTTTTCGAGCGCGCTGCCCGCGTCGGGCAGGTCGAGCGACAACGCCGTGTAGATCGTCAGGTGCTTCGACGCGTCGGTCTTGAAGCGCGCGTACAGCGCATTGAGCAGCGCATTCGGCTTGCCGAGGCCGAGCGGCGCAGCGATCGCGACATTCGCGCCGCCGCGTTCGAGGATGCGCGCGACGGCGCCGTCGATGTCGATCATGGGCGGCATGGTTTCGCTCCGGACGAGGTCGATCCGCCACGAAGCGTAGCGCAGACGCGAGCGCGCGTCGGAACCCGCCGCGGCCATCGCGTGTCCCGGAATCCGCCCGTTTCGCCCTGGTTGCGCCTCGTGCGCCGCTTGCAATGGCGCAAACCACTCACGAGGAACCCCGATGACACTTCCTTTCCTGCACGGCGTCACCGCCAAGGTGCTCGGCATCGCCGCGCTCGCGTTGCTCATGCTGATTCCGTTGTCGCAAGTCGAACGCCTCGTCGCCGAACGCCAGTCGCGCGCGGACGACGCGACGCGATTGATCGCGCAGCGGTGGGGCGAAGCGCAGCAGGTCGGCGGCCCGGTGCTCGTCGTGCCGGTGCATCGCACGACGATGCAGGACGATCGCGCCGTCACCGTCGAGCACATCGAATACCTGCTGCCCGATCGCGTCGTGATCCGCGCGACGCTTGCGCCGGAAGTGCGCAGCTACGGCCTGTATTCGAGCGTCGTCTACGTCGCCGACGTGAAGGTCGAAGGTCGCTTCGCCGCCTCGGACCTCGCCGTGTTCTCGGAACTCGGTGGCGAGCCGCAATGGCAGCGTGCGCAGTTGCGCGTCCCGGTCGGCGACGTGCATGGCATCCGCGGCGCGTCGACGTTGCACGTCGGCGATCGCGAAATCGCGTTCGCGCCGGCCGATGGCAATGTCGCCGGCGTGACCACGATCGTCGCACCCGTCGAATGGCCGCGGCCTGCCGGCAACGATGCGGCCGTGCCATTCTCGTTCGATCTCACGCTGGCCGGCAGCGAGCGCTTGTCGCTGCTGCCGATCGCGCGCACGACCACGGCGCATGTCGAAGGCGCGTGGCCCGATCCGGGCTTCGACGGCGCGTTCCTGCCCAAAAGCCGCAACGTCGACAAGAACGGATTTTCCGGCGACTGGCAGGTGCTCGATCTCAATCGCGCGATCGCGCAGCACTGGCGCGATGGCGATGCGACCGGCGTCGACGTGCGCGCGAACGCGTTCGGCGTGAGCCTGACGCGACCGGCGAGTCCGTACCAGCGCAACACGCGCGCGGGCAAATACGGCGCGTTGTTCATCGCGCTCACGTTCGCCGCGTTCTTCCTGTTCGAAGTGCTGCGCGGACTGCGCGTGCATCCGGTGCAATACCTGCTCGTCGGCGCCGCGCTGTGCACGTTCTACGTGGTGCT
>JAKPAN010000117.1 GCA_029779475.1 Pseudomonadota bacterium | reverse complement strand
TCCGCTCCTGCGCAGCGCCTGGCGCCGCGTCGGACGCAGTCGCACGGCGATGGCGGCGGCGACGGTGTTGGCCGCTTTCGTCGTCGTCGGCCTGCTCGACTCGCTGCATTACCGGCCTCGCCTCGCGGCTCGCGGCGATGGCGCGCCCGACGTGTATTCGATCGAGGTGCTTTCCGCGCTCGACGCTGCGGCGACGAGCCTGCGCACGCGCAGCGAGAAGACCTATTCCGAGCCCTTGGCGACGCGCGCTTACGCGATGGAAGCGAGCGAAGTCGCTGGCGCTGACGGCACGGTGCGACAAGTGCGCGAGTTCCCGCGCCTCAAATACGGCGGCGCACAGCTCGGTGCGCGCGAGGACCAACGCGACGCCGACCTCCTGCAGCGCCTGCTCGACGCGTTGGCGGTGAGTCTTCTCGCCTGGGGCGCGCTTGCCCTGCTCGCCACGCGCGCGCTGGCACGGCGAGGCAGAACGCCGCTTGGCGCAACGTGGCGCGCGATCTGGCGCGGCGAAACGGAATTCGCCTGGAACGCGATCCTCGCGACCGTCGGCACGCTGATCGTCCTCGTCGCCGTGATCGCCGCAATGGCGACCGACTACCACGTGTTCGGCACCGACAAGGTCGGGCAGGACGTCCTCTACCAGATCCTGAAGAGCGTGCGCACGGCGCTCGTCATCGGCCTCGTGACGACGCTCGTCGTGCTGCCGCTCTCGGTTTTCCTCGGCATCCTGGCGGGCTATTTTCGCGGCTGGATCGACGACCTGATCCAGTATCTCTACACGACGCTGAGCTCGATTCCCGGCGTCCTGCTGATCGCCGCCGCGGTGCTCATGATGCAGGTGATCATCGACACGCACCCGCAGTGGTTTGCGACGGCGGCCGAGCGCGCCGACATGCGCCTGCTGGCGCTCTGTTTCATTCTCGGCATCACGAGCTGGACCGGGCTTTGCCGCCTCTTGCGCGGCGAGACGCTGAAGCTGCGCGAGCTCGAATACATCCAGGCGGCGCAGGCTTTCGGCGTTGCCGACCTG
>JAKPAN010000052.1 GCA_029779475.1 Pseudomonadota bacterium | reverse complement strand
GCCGGCCCGCTCACTCGAAAGCCTGTTCGCGACCTTCCGGTCCTGGCTTGTGTCGGTCTATCGCTCGCTGATCGGCTCGGGCGGCGCGGACGCCGCACTGAACGTGACGATCAGCGACGAGGTGCGTAGCGTCATGGACCGGATGATCGCCTCCGACGAGGAGATCGCCGAGGCGCAGGACGCCCGCCGGTATGCGCCGCTCTTCAAGTCGGCCGCAGAGATGGGTGCTACGACCGCGGAGTGGGCCGCGTACCAGCGCGAGCACGGCGACGCGCTTGAAGCCGCGCGGGCCGAACTCAGCGCGCGAAGCCTGCGCGAAATGCGATGGCTGTCGGGGGCGAAGTCGCGCGAACTGAAGCGGCTGCAGAGTGAGGCCAAGGCCGCGCGCGCTGCGGTCGAAGAGGAGGCCGCGGCCGAGGTGCGCGCCGAGCCGGTCTATGCCGCGATGCGCTGGCTCAAGCACGGCGAGATGACGAACGCGGAAGGCGAGCAGATCAAAGCGCTGTCCGGGTTCAAACTCGACGCCGAGCGTGCGCGCGAAATCCTCACCGCGGGCGGCCTTGAATCTACTGCGCTTGGCGTTGGCAAGTACGGCATGGTCGCCAAGGAGGGCCTCGATCCGCAGGTCGTGGCCGAGATGTTCGGCTTCCCGAACGGGGAAACCCTGATCCATGCCATCGTCGGCGCAACGCCGGAAGCCGATGCGATCGAGGCGCTGACCGATCAGCGCATGCTGGAGCGCTACGGCGAACTGGTCGACGATCGGGCGATGGAGCGCGCGGCCGACGCCGCCGTGCACAACGAAGCACGCGGCCGGTTTGTGGCCGTCGAACTGCGTGCGCTGACCCGCGCGCTGAACAAGCAGGCCCGCACACCGGCCGGCGGGTCGGTAAACGCGCTCGCGCGCGCCGCTCGAGAACTCGCTGACCGGATCGTGCTGCGTAAGCCGATCAAGGACATCAAGCCCGCCAAGTTCTCGACGGCCGAAGTGCGGGCGGCGAAGGCCGCCGAGAAGGCGCTGGCCGGCGGCGATCTGACCGCGGCGGTGACCGAGAAGCGCAACCAGATGGTGAACTTCTACGCGGCACGCGCGGCGCACAACGCGCTCGGCCGCTTCGAGGTCGGGCTGCGCAAGATGAAGCGCGCGCTCGAATCCGAAGGGATCGACCAGGAATACCGCGACCAGATCGCGGCGATCCTCGACCGGTACAACCTGCGCCCGATGACGAAGAAGGAACAGCAGCGCGCGAAGTCGCTGGTCGCTTGGGTCGATGCGCAGAAGGCCGCTGGGTATGAGCCCGTCATCGACGAGGATGTGCTCAACGAAGCGCGCCGCGTACCGGTGCGCGACCTCACGGTCGAAGAGTTCGACGGGCTGGTCGCGTCCGTCGAGAATATTGCGCACCTCGGCCGGCTCAAGAAAAAGCTGCTTACGGCCAAGGACGCCCGCGAGTTCGCAGCGCGCGTTGACGAAGCCGAAGCGGCGATCCGCGACAACGCGACGCGCACGATCCCCGAGCAGATCGAGAAAGGGCGCCTTGCGCGCGTCCGCTCTGGCGTCAAAGAGTTCTTTGTCATGCACCGCAAGTTTGCGAACACGATATTCGAGATGGATGGGTGGCGCGACGGTGGTGTGCTGTGGGAGCTCTTCGTGCGTCCGATGAACGAGGCTGCGGACCGGGAGGCCGTCATGCGCGAGCAGGCGACGATCCGGCTTGCCGAGCTCTTCAAGGCCGTGTCGAAGGACGCCAGCAAGAAGGTGTTCATCAAAGAGATCAACACCGCGCTCACGGCCGAGGCGCGCATCATGGTCGCGCTCAACACCGGCAACGCTGGCAACCTGCAGCGCCTGATGGACGGCGACCGCTGGAGT
>JAKPAN010000039.1 GCA_029779475.1 Pseudomonadota bacterium | reverse complement strand
GATTCAGCGATAGCGGCGCAGGTAGCGTTTCTCGAACATGGCCTTGGCCCAGGGCATCGCGCGCCGCGGCGGCAGCGCGCGACCGCCGCCCTCGCGCCGCGTGACGAGCAGCCCGCGCTCCAGCGTGTCGATGATGCAAACCAGCTCGACGCGGAAGACTTCGTCCGCGCCTTCGCCGCGCAGTTCGCGCGCCAGATTTCGTGCGGCGACTTCGGCCTGCAGGTCGGCCTGATGCGCCTGCTTGGGCATCCAGTCCGGACCGGGGAAGCTGCCGCCGTCTCCGGCGACGTAGGTCGCATCGAAACCGGCGACGCGGCAACGCGCGTCAGCCCCCACGAAACCGCCCGGCGAGCGCGGTAGCGGCGTGGCGTCCAGCCAAGCGGCGCCAGTCAGTCCGGGCATGAACAGGGTCAGGTCGCTGGGAATGCGCTGATCTTCGAACACGACGGCGTCAGCGTCGAAACGCACCGGCTTGCGGCCGAGCACGACCTCCACGCCGCGCCGCCGCATCTCGCCGAGGATGAGGTCGACGGCACGTTCGCCGAGGCGTTGTCCGGGGCGTTGCGAAGGACTGAAGAACACCAGCCGGAAGCGTTCGCGCCGCTTCTGCCGGCGCAGCAGCGTCTCGATGCCGAACACGAACTCGAAGATCGGGCCGCCGCGCATTGCGACGGGTTCGTTCGGATTCGAGCCGAATCCGAAGCACAGCGTGCCGCCATCGAGCGCGGCGAGCCGGTCGCGGATCGCCTCGCCCGCGGCGACGCCCTCGCAGGGAATGATCGCGTGCTCGATGCCGGGCATGCGGCGCAGGAAGCGCGCGCCCGTCGCGATCACCAGCCCGTCGTTGGCGACATCGCCCGCACTGGTGCGCAGCAGGCGCGCGTCGGCGGATAGGCCGATCGCCTCCGCGGCATGGAAGCGCACGCGTTCGCGGCGCAGGAAATCGCCGAGCGGCACGACGAGCTGCTCGCGCGTGCGTTGGCCCGAGGGCAGCCAGATCGTGCCTGGCAAGTAGTGCAGTTCCGCACGCGGCGCGACGAGCGTGAGCTCCGCACCGGGCGCCGCGCGCCGCAGGCCGCGCAGCGCGGTCAGTCCCGCGAAACCGGCGCCGACGACCGTGATGCGCTGCGTGGCCATGGCGTCAGCGCTTCGACGTATCGAGCAGCGAGCGCACACGGCTTTCGGTGCTGCTCATGCCCGCACGCCGGCCAAGCTCGATCGCTTCGCCGGCAGGCATCGCGTCGACACGGGCCGCCATCAGCGCGATCAGGCCGCCGGCGCGGTTGCCGGTCGCGCAATGGACGAGTACCGGCCCGTTGGCCGCATCGAGCGCGGCACGCAGGCTGCGCGCGTTGTCATCGGTGATGCCGCCGGCGCCATCGACTGGAATGGACACATAGCGCATGCCCGCCGTGGCGACTTCGGCCGCCTCGTCGCGTCCGCCCATCTCGGCCGGCGTGCGCAGGTTGACCACCGTGACGACGCCGCGCTCGCGGAAACGAGCCCAGTCACCCGCTTGCGGTTGACCGGCCGAATACAACGTGCCCGCCGGATCGATCGGATGCAGATCTGCCGCAGCGGGTTGACGCATCTGACGCGCCGCGCCGCAACCGGCGAGCACGAGCAGCGCGGCCAACGCGGCGAACGGCAGCCAACCGAAACCGTTCATGTGCTCACCGGCTCAGGCGACGACAGCTCGTCGAAGGCGCGCAGTGCTTCCGCCGCGTAGATCATCGAAGGCCCTGCGTCCATGTAGATCGCCATCGACAAGGCTTCGACGATTTCTTCGCGGCTAGCGCCGGCCTTGATGGCGGCCTTCGCGTGAAAGCCGATGCAACCGTCGCAACGCACCGCGACGGCGATGGCGGTGGCGATCAGTTCCTTGGTCTTGACGTCGAGCGCGCCCGGCTCCAGCGCGGCGCGCGCCAGCCCGGAGAAAGCCCGCATCGGCTCGGCAGCGGCCGAACGCAAGCGGGCGATGTCGGCGTTCAGACCGTCGATCAGTTCGGGAAAGGACATGCTGCTCATGGAACCTCCTCAGGAAGAAACACGCTCTTGTATCCAGCGCACGATCTCTGCGCTGCCGATCGCGCCGGAATGCCGCGCGACTTCGCGACCGCCACGGAACAGGATCAGCGTCGGGATGCTGCGGATGCCGAAGCGCGAGGCCAGCGCCGGTTGCGCTTCGGTATCGACCTTGCCGAACCGTACCTGCGGTTCGAGCTGCGCAGCGGCGGCCTCGAAATGCGGCGCCATCGTCCGGCACGGGCCGCACCACGGCGCCCAGAAGTCGACGAGCAGCGGCAATTCCGCACGCTCGGCGTGCGCGTGGAATCCAGCGTCGTCGAGCGCAACGGGATGGCCTTGGAACAAGGGCTTGCCGCAACGCCCGCAGATCGGCGCATCGGCGAGGCGCGCCAACGGCAGGCGGTTGAGCGCAAGGCAATGCGGACAGGCGACGAGAATGGATTTACCCTGCTGTGTCACGGGAAGGCCCTCCTTCGCTCGGCGTGAGTGGAATCCAGATCGCGCCGTCGGCATCGACGATGTGCACATCAACCGCGATCCCCTCGCGCACGCTCTGCGTGACGATGCAGAACTGCTCGAATTGCGCGAGCACGCGCTCGAAATGCGGCAGCGCAGCTGCCTTGTCGGACAGATGGATCGAGACTTCGGCGTGCGGGATGCGCCAACGCCCTGCTGCGTTGCGCGTCTTGCGCGCGACGATCTCGGTACGGATCGTGCCAGGCACGTCGTGGAACTTGCGCAGCGCGAACAGCAGGCTCGCGCTCAGGCAGTTGGCGATACCCGCGAGCAGCAGCGCGGATGGATTGGGCCCGGCGCCGCCACCCAGCGGCGGCGATTCGTCGGTATGCAGCGCGGCCAGCGTCGTGCCGTCGAAGGACACGCGGAAGGCGTAGGCGCCTTCCTGCTCGAGCGTGAGGCGAATGACTTCGTCGTTCATCGATGTCCTCATGCGGTCGGCGCATTTCCGGCCGTCGTTTCCGGCGCGGCGCGACGACGTTCCAGTCCATAGTAGAGCAGCGGGATCACCACGAGCGTGAGGATCGTGCTGACGAAGATGCCGAAAATCAGCGAGATGGCCAGGCCGTTGAAGATCGGATCGTCGAGGATGAAGAACGCGCCGAGCATCGCCGCCACGCCCGTCAGGGCGATCGGCTTGGCGCGGACGGCGCAGGCGTCGATCACCGCGTCGGCCAGCGGCACGCGGCGAGCGGTTTCGTGCTTGATGAAGTCCACCAGCAGGATCGAGTTGCGCACGATGATGCCGGCGAGCGCGATCATGCCGATCATGCTGGTCGCGGTGAACTGCGCGTGCAGCAGCGCGTGCCCCGGCATCACGCCGATAACGGTCAACGGAATCGGCGCCATGATGACCAGCGGCACGAGGTAACTGCGGAACTGCGCGACGACGAGCAGGTAGATCAGCACCATGCCCGCCGCGTAGGCGATGCCCATGTCGCGGACCGTTTCGTAGGTGATCTGCCACTCGCCGTCCCACTTCACCGCATAGCGGCTCGTGTCTTCGGGCTGGGCGATGAAGGTCTGGACGAGGTGCTGGCCATCGACACTGGCATTGCCCAGTTTGCCGACGACCGAGAACATGCCGTACAGCGGACTGTCGAGGCGGCCGGCTTCGTCGCCCGTCACGTAGACGACCGGCAGGCCGTCCTTGTGCTGGATCGAATCGTCCCAGATGCCTTGCTGCACCGTCACCACTTCGGAGAGCGGCACGAGTTGACCGGAACTGGCACGCACGCGCACCGCGAGCAGCGAGGACAGCGCGGCTTGATCCTGCGCTGGCAGGCGCAGGCGCACCGGCCGCGGATATTTCGATGCGCCATCGTGGACGTACGTGGCGTCACTGCCCGCGACGCCGAGCGCCAACGCGTCGGCGACCGTGGATTGCGCGATACCGAGTCGCGCCGCGCGCACGCGATCGAGCGCCATCGTTTCGCGCGGCGACGGAGACTCGACGCTGGTATCGATGTCGACGATGCCTTCGGTCTTCGCAAACTGCCCGCCGGCCAGCGCGAGCCCGATGCGACGCTGTCCGTCGTAATCCGGCCCATAGACTTCCGCGACCAATGGCGACAACACCGGCGGTCCCGGCGGCACTTCCACGACCTTCACCGATGCGCCGTAGCGTGCGCCGATGGCGGCCAGCGCCGGACGCATGGCCCGGGCGATCTCGTGGCTCTGCCGCGAGCGCTCGTGCTTGTCGATGAGGTTGACTTGCAAGTCGCCGACGTTGCTGCCACGGCGCAGGAAATACTGCCTCACCAGACCGTTGAAGTTGATCGGCGCGGCGGTACCGGCATAGCCCTGATAGTCGAGCACCTCGGGGACGCGATCGACGGCGGCGGCGAGCTCGGACAGCAGCGCGTCGGTGCGCTCGAGCGTGCTGCCTTCGGGCATGTCGACGACGATCTGCACTTCGGACTTGTTGTCGAACGGGAGCATCTTCAGCACGACCCACTCGAACACCGCGAGCGATGCGGCGAACACCACCAGCAACGCCATCGACGCGAACAGCAGCGCGCGCCGTCGGCCCGCCCGCGCACTGGCGAGGAATGGCGTCATCACCCGCTCGAACAGGCGATGCAGACGGCTACGCTGACGGGTATCGGCCGCCGCATCGCACGCGTCATCATCGCCGTGGCGACGCAACAGTTTGAGCGACAACCACGGCGTGACCACCAGGGCGATGCCCAGCGACAGCAGCATGCCGACGGAGGCATTGATCGGAATCGGCCGCATGTACGGCCCCATCAAACCCGACACGAACGCCATCGGCATCAACGCGGCGATCACGGTGAAGGTGGCCAGGATCGTCGGCCCGCCGACTTCGTCGACGGCCGGCGGAATCACCTCGCGCAAGCTGCGCCGGCGCCCGTCCGGTCCGGGAATGCCGAGATGGCGATGGATGTTCTCGACAACGACCACGGCATCGTCGACGAGGATGCCGATCGAGAAGATCAGCGCGAACAGCGAGACGCGATTGAGCGTGAAGCCCATCGCGTGCGAAGCGAACAGCGTGACCGCGAGCGTGAGGACGACCGCGCTGCCGACCACGACGGCCTCGCGCCAACCGAGCGAGAACAGCACCAGCAGCACCACGGAAAGGGTCGCGAACGCCAGCTTCTTGATCAGCTTCTGCGCCTTGTCGGCTGCAGTGGCTCCGTAGTCGCGCGTGATCGTCGCATGCACGCCCGCCGGGATGAGTTCGCCCTTGAGCTGTTCGATGCGTCCGGCGATGGCCGCAGTGATGTCCGAGGCATTGCTGCCCGGTTTCTTGGCGATCGCGATCGTCACCGCCGAAGCGACGCCAGCGGCCGGCCCGGCGCGTCCGGGCGGCGCACCGAACCAGACATAGTGGCTTGGCAAGTCGCCGCGCGGCTCGACGCGGGCCACGTCGGACAACAACAACGGCTTGCCGCCATGGCTGCCGATGACCAGGGACGCGACGTCATCGGCACTGGCAAGGAAGCGGCCTGCGGTCACAGGCACCGCGCCCATGTCCGGATCGATGCGCTCGCCGGGTTGGTGGACGACGTTGGCCAGCTTCAACGCCTGCATGAGATCGCCAGGCGAGAGGTCGTGCGTCGCCAGCTTGGCCGCATCGAGCGTGACCAGCACGGCGCGATCCGGCGCGCCGATGGTGTAGATGTCGCGCGTACCGGGGATGCGCTTCAGATCGCTCTCAACCGTGTGCGCGACCTCCGCCAATTGCGTGGCGTCGATGCCGGGCGCATCCGCCCACAGCGTCACCGCCATCACGGGGACGTCGTCAATGCCCTTGGGCTTGATCAATGGGGTGCCGATGCCGACGCCTTGCGGCACCCAGTCCTGGTTCTGGAATACCTGGTTGTACAGGCGCACCAGCGCCGGCTGGCGCGCTACGCCGACCTGGTATTCGACGGTCAGGATGGCCATGCCCGGACGGCTGATCGAATAGACGTGCTTGATGCCTTCGATCTCGGACAGTTTCTGTTCGAGCGGCGTTGCGACCAGCTGCTCGACGTCGCGTGAACTGGCGCCGTCGAACGGAACGATGACGTTGGCCATCGTGACGTCGATCTGCGGCTCTTCCTCGCGGGGCGTGATGGCCAGCGCGAGCAGGCCCAGCAACAGGCCCATGATCGCGAGGATCGGCGTCAGCGGATTTGCCTGGAACGCGGCCGCGAGCCGGCCGGAAATGCGTAGCGGCGCGGATGCGGAAGCGTCAGTCATGCCGTTTCGCCGCCTGCCGTTGCGTCGCGATCGCCTGCGTCGCCGCTACTGGATCGGCAGCGACGGTATCGCCCGGCGCAAGCCCGCTGATCACTTCCACCTGGTCGCCGCTGCGCGCGCCGAGCCGTACCTGCCGCAGCAGCAGGCGACCGTCCTGTTCAACGTAGACGCCGCTGAGTTCGCCGCGTTGCGCGACCGCAGTGGCAGGAATGCGCACGGCGACGGTCGTGCTGGTGCCGTCACGCTGCACGTCGGCGGCGAACACGACCTTCGCGGTCGTGCCGGGCGCGGGCGGTGCGTCGAGCCGTGGCAGCACTACCCGCACGTTCACGCTGTGGCTGGCGACGTCGGCCGAAGGAAAGACGATGACCTGCGCCGGATCGATGCGGCGGCCATCGCCGAGCACGACCGTGGCGCGCGCGTCGCTGCGGATCGCATCGGCGCGCGTCTGCGGCACCGATACTTCGATGCGCAGATCCTGCGGCGCATACAGACTCATCAATGCGCGGCCCGGCGCGACCGTCTCGCCCGGCTGCACATCGCGCCGCGCAACGATGCCCGCGAACGGCGCGCGCACGATCGTGTAGTCCGACTGCTGGGAAGCCAGCCGCAGCTGCGAGCGCGCCGCATCGCGCGCGGCAACCGCCGCATCACGCGCTGCGCGTGCCTGGTCGAGTTGCGCGTGCGAGACGTAGTTCTGCCCGGACAGCGCCGAGAAGCGCTTCCAGGTCTGCTCCGCGTCGAGCAGCGTGGCCTCGGCCGCGCGCAGCTGCGCGCGCGCGCTGTCGGTGCCGGCATCCTGTTCGAACGCGGTGATGCGGATCAGCACCGTGCCTTCATCGACACGATCGTTCACGTCGAAGCGCACTTCGGCGACGCGGCCGGACGTCTGCGCGGCGAGTTCGGCATGATGCACGGCATCGATGACGCCATCCCAGCCGCGCGCGGCAGTCGCATCGGCTGCCGGCACGACGAAAGTCTGCAGCGAGGGCAGAGGCGGCAGCACTGCAGCGCCCTGCTCCTTGCCGCAGGCGGCCAAAGTCAACGCAAGCGCAAGCGCTGCGACGGCCGGAAATTTATTTGAACGCACAGCCACCGCCCACTCCGAGTTTCCGGAAGACGATCGCGGCTGGACAGAAACCCGTCACGCTCGACTGGATGAGGTTGAGGCCGATGAAGGTCGTGAACAGCAACCACCACGGCGAGACGAAATACACCAACAGCACGCTGATGAGGATCATGGTTCCCGCAAACGCCATGACGGCACGATCGAGGTTCATGAATGGTCTCCTTGGCTTCGCGAACGGAAAGACTGAAATCGAAGCGCCGTCACGGCGCGGACACCCGGCGCACGTCCTTGAGCCGTTCGATGCCCAGCATGCGCAGGACGTACTTCTCGTAGATCGGCTCCGAGCGGCCGGTGTGCATCTTGTAGAGGAAGTATTTCTCGAAGCCGATCTTGGCCAGATGCACCCACTTGCCGATCTTCGTCCAGGTGACGTTGCGCGGCGGGATCTGCGGCAATGCGACGAAAGCGGCTCCGGTGTCGCCCATGTCGGCCAGGCACACCGCGTTCCAGGTGCCTTCGTAGTCGGGCGTCTCGCCCTTCAGCTCGGCCTGGATGTTGCGCACGATGGTGGTCACCATCGACTCGATCATGAAGCCCGTCTTCGGCGCGCCCGTCGGCACCGGCGTCGCTTCCACGGGCGGAATCGCCACGCACACACCCGCAGCGAATATGCTCGGATACCTCGGACTGCGCTGGTGCTTGTCCACGAGCACGAAGCCGCGCGGATTGCACAAGCCTTCCACGGCCGCGACTTCCGGCACGCCCTTGAACGAGGGCAGGATCATCGAATAGCGGAACGGCAATGTCTTCGTCTCGCCGGGCATGCCCTTGGCGTCGTGCTCGATGACGGACATCTCGCCATCGCGCACCTCGGCGATCTTGCAGTTGACCATCCAGTGGATGTGACGCTTGCGCAGCTCCGACTCCATCAATCCCTTGGAATCGCACA
>JAKPAN010000035.1 GCA_029779475.1 Pseudomonadota bacterium | reverse complement strand
CGCGTTCGAATTCCACGGTTTCATGAGCGGGGTCGAGCACGGCAGCATCGATCGCGCGGCGGAGGGCGGCGCGGCGGAGCTTTCGCGAGATTGGACGTCGCTGCATCGCGACGACAGCGCCGATACGACGGCCTTGCAAACCTGGCTCGACAGCTGGGTGCTGCGCTTGCGCCAGCCGGACGGCGGGTTGACCCCGGACGGCTCGTACGTGCTGCTCGAACTCGCGGACGCGCCACTCTCCGCCGCGATCCTGACGCTCGACGGCCACGCACTCGCCAGCACGCGCGAACGCAGCGGCTGGGCACCGGTGCCGCCAACGCCCGAGGACATCGCACGCGCGGCCAAGATCGCCGATGCCACGGCACTGGCGGCCGACCAGAGCCGATACCGCGTGCGCCGCGTGATCGCGCCTTTGCGCAATGCGAACGGCGAGGCATTCGCCCTGCTGTCCGTCGAACTGCGCGTGCCGCCGCTCTGGCGGCGATTGTTGTCCGACGCGAGTTACGAATCGCCGACCGTGTTCGGCTTTCTGATCGTGTTCGGCCTGGCTTCGTCGATTTTTCTCGCTGCGTGGGTCACGCGGCGATTGAATCGCTTCGCGCGCGCCGCCACCGCGTGGAGCCGCGGAGATTTCTCCAATCGCATCGACGACCGTTCGCGCGACGAGATCGGCAGCCTTTCCGCGCTGCTCGACCGCATGGCGCTGGACTTGAAAGGCCTGCTGCGCACGCGCGCGCAACTGGCGACGCTGGCCGAACGCCAGCGCCTTGCCCGCGACCTGCACGACACGGTCAAGCAGAAGGCCTTCGCGCTGAACCTGCAACTGGCCACCGCGCGCCGCGTGCTCGCCGATGCGCCCGGCGCGGAGCGTCTCGATACCGCGCAGCGCCTGACCCAGCAGATCCAGCAGGAACTCGCGCAGATCCTCGACGAAATGCGCGCGTCGGACGCCGAGCTGCCGCTCGCCGAACGCGTGCGCTCGCGCGCGAACGAATGGGCGCACACCAGCGGCATGACCTTGGGTTTCGATCTGGACGATGTGCCGCCGCTCCCGGCCGCGCTCGAGGAATCGCTGCTGCGCATCGTCGACGAGGCGCTGTCGAATGTGCTGCGCCACAGCGGCGCCACGCGCGTCGATCTCGCGCTCCGCCGCGAGGCGGAACGCGTCCGGCTCATGATCGGCGACAATGGACGCGGCACGCCCGGCGAACCCATGCCGGGGATGGGCCTGCGCAACATGCGCGAACGCGCGCAGGCGCTGCCGGACGGACGCTTCGCCATCGAAGCGCCCGACGCGGGCGGCGGCACGCGCGTCAGCGTCAGCTTCCTCGTCGCGGAGACAACGACCCCATGAACACCCCGATCCGCATCGTCATCGCCGACGACCACGTCCTGGTTCGTCAGGGCATCCGCGCATTTCTGGAGACGCATCCGGATCTCGAAATCGTCGGCGAAGCCGAGGACGCCGCCAGCGCCGCGCAACTGTGCGAATCGCGCAAGCCCGACGTCGCGCTGGTCGACCTGGTCATGCCCGGCGGCGGCATCGAGGCGACGCGCGCGATCCGCACCACGAGTCCGCAGACTCAGGTCGTGCTGTTGACCTCGTTCGAGGACGTGCAGCAGATCGTCGCCGCGGTCCAGGCCGGCGCGCTCTCGTGCATGCTCAAGGACGTGGACGCCGACGCGCTCGCCGACACGCTGCGCAGGGCCGCGCGCGGCGAAGCGATGCTGCATCCGCGCGTCGCCGGCAAGCTGATGGACGCGCTGCGCCGCGGCGTGGAACCGGGCAGCGAATTGCTGCAAACCCTGAGTCAGCGCGAGCGCGAAGTGTTGACGCTGATGGCCGACGGTTTCAGCAACCAGAACATCGCCGAACGCCTCGGCATCGGCGAGAAGACGGTGAAGACGCACGTCAGCAACGTGCTCGGCAAACTCAACGTCAACGATCGCACGCAGGCGGCCGTCTACGCGTGGAAATCCGGGCTCAAGCAGCGCCCGTGACGTCGGATCAATCCGCCTTGCCGTCCGCCTTCATGCGCGCGTAGTCGATCGGCTGGATCTGCGTGATGTGGCAGCGCTGGTGGTCGAAGGTCACGTAGTCGAAGCGCTTCGACACGACGTGCGGCGCCTGCGACGTCACGCCGATGTCGTTGGCCCATTCGAGCTGCGGGCAGCCGTCTTCGACGGTCAGCATGTAAGCCTGATTGATCGATACCCAGACTGCGACATGCGTCGCGCCGAGCGGCTGCCAATGGTCGAACGACCAGAAATGGAACTCGTCGACTGGCGCCTTCAGATACGGCGCGTACTCGTCGAAATGCTTCTGCGCAACCTCGCGCGTATCCGCATGCGCGACTGCGCAGGCAAGTGACACCGCGAGCGCCGCGCAGGAAAGCCGGAAAGCGTTCATCGTGAAGTCCTCGTGCGGGATAGGCAGACGATAGGACGAAGCACAGTGCCGCAAAGTTGCGTCCGGATGCGTGAAAGGATTCGAGCAGGGGATTGAAAATCCCCGTGTCGGCGGTTCGATTCAGTCTCCGACGATCTGCATCGCAGACTGGATTCACTGATCTCCGCACGGCAACGCGCGCAGTATCCAAGGCAACGCAACGGCATGGTTCGCCGATTCCGAACCGAAAACGGCCCGCATCTCTGCGAGCCGTTTGTCGAAATGGTGGCGGGGACTCTACCGAATAATCTGTGCAAGTAACTGATTATAAATGGTATTCAAGACACATCTCCCTGCCGCTACTCACAATCCTACTCACAATTCGGAAAGTGACCCTCACTCGATGCACCACAAGGCGTCGCATCGCTGCCGTCCTTGGCTGCCCGACCGCAGGGACTACGCGGCGATGGATGCGCCAGCTTTCGAGGCGTCACGCTCGGCGATACGGCCAAGCATCCAATGCTCGACTTCGGCTTCGATCCAAGCGACGCACCGCTGACCCAACGACACCGACTTGGGGAAGGAGCCGTCGGCCTGTCGCGCATAGATCGCGCTCCGGCTTAGGCCGGTCAGGCGTGTCACTTCCTCAAGGCGAATGAACCGGGGTAGCGAAGGCGCAGCGCCTTGGATGCCAGCGACTTCCATCATGCGTCCACCCGCGAACAGCCTTCGGTCTCCCCGTGGTAAGCCCAAGCCGCCCCACGGGGGGAACGCGTGCCAGCTCCCGTATCAGACACCCTCGCGGAAATTTCCGCCGAACTATTCGGGTCGGCCTTGGCCTGCTCGATCAAGGCGGCGCAGTCCATCTTCGCGTGTCCTTCGGTCAGATAGAGATTCCCCCGACGCAGGTTCAAGGGATTCCCGTCGTGATAGCGGACGTACTGGCCGCGACCGGCTGCGGCGATGAAGCGGGCGGCCGTGACCGTGTTTCCGTCTGCGATGCGTGCGCGGACGTAGCGGTATCGCTCGTCGGTCGCGCGGTTGAAGCTGAAATTCGGCGTCACGCCAGCTTGGCAAAGGCGCTCCATGTCGGCAGCTTCGATGACGGCCTCGCCGCGGTTACCGGCCAGCGGAACGCGCAGGCAATCGACGCCATCGGCGGCGACAAAGGGGACAGGGGAACGCTTAGGGGTACTTGGGTGGGTCATGGGGTTTCCAAAGGCAAAGGAAGCCCGTGCCGCGCGTGTGCATAGCGCGCAGCATTGGGGTCTTCGGGGTTGGGGTTGCCCGGTGCATTCGGGCAGGAAGGGGCGGAACTGGCGGTCTAGGGCGGCTGTTTCAGCCACTCGGCAGGGTCGTCGGCGACGGTGGAACTGTCAGGCTAGCCCGTCAGTTCCTGACACTCGGTGCCGTCGTGGCGTGGGATAGCTGGCGGTCTAGGGCGGCTGTTTCAGCCACTACGCGGGGTCAGCCATCGCTTCCGCCAGTTCGGCGGCAGCTTCGGCAATCGCTTCGTTCTTCAACAGCGCGACGGATCGCAGGAACGCATCGGTGCCATCTTTGGCAATCATCGCGGCCAACTTGGTAGCCCGACGTTCGTCGGCGATCCGCTCGCGGTCATCCTGCGACACGTCGTCGAGGCGGTCGCGCATGGCGTTGCCTTTGACGTGCTTCCAGCGCGGCCAGCTGGTACCGGGGTCGAGTGCATCGGCGTTGAACTCGCGAGGATTGACGCTCGGCAATCGTCGCCGCATAGCGCCCACGGTCTCCCGCGAGGTGCCAAAGGTGCGCCCAAGCTGCCTATCGGAAACATCCAGCGGCAGCATGCCGTGCTGCGTGGCTGCGGCCATGGACTGCCAAAGGCATTCCCGTGCCTGCTCGGGATGCAACGGCAGCTTTGCGCCGCCGCAGTTCACCAGCTTGGACGCCGCGACCGCATCGTTCCATGTCACCGACAGCACGCGAACACGCGCTTGCCGTTCTCGTGCGCGCTTGTGCGCCTTCAATCGGTGATGGCCGTCGACGACATACAGCACGCCGTCCACGTCGGCGACTAGCATCGGTTCTAGCTCGCTGTCGACGAGGCGGTCGGCCATCTGCGCGACGTGCCTCTCCGACTCGCTTTCAAGGCGGCCGCGATCCGTGAATGGTGCGATACGCGCGTCACGAGGTTGCAGCGCATCGTCGGTGCGCAGCTTGCCGACACTGACCGCGCGCACGTCCTGCGCCTGCCATCGTGTCAGTAGTGCTTCCAGCTTCTCCATTCGCTGCACTCGCGATCACGGCGGCGCAGCGGCAAGGATGATCCGATTGAGCACTTCGCCGTTCGTGAAGTCGCGCTGCTCGGTGCGCTCAAGGTGGCGTTGCCAATCCTTGAGACGGTCGAAGGCGGCGACGGTGAAGGTCACTTGGCGGTGGACAAGGGGAAGCGGGGGAAGCAAAGGGGATCGTTGGGAGTGCATTGGGTTCACTTGTGCAGTCGATGGAAAATGAAAAGGCGTCCCCGAAGGAACGCCTTGATGCGTTGGGTTCGCCTCTCGGCGATCCCTGCGTGGCAGGTCAGTAGTCGATGCCGCGTGAGCTAGGCAGGCGGTGTTCTTGACGCTTCCGCGTCGCCTCGGCTTGCGCCTTCTTCACGCGCTCGGCTTCTTCGGTCGCCTTGCGTGCCGCATAGGCATCCGTAGCGGCGTTCAAGTCGATCAAGAGCGGCGCGCCGCTGTCGGGATCGGTAACAGGCAAGCCGTCATGC
>JAKPAN010000028.1 GCA_029779475.1 Pseudomonadota bacterium | reverse complement strand
GCCGGCACCGACCAAGGTCCTCGAAAGCAATGTCAGCGCCGCCTGACGCTGAAGCGCTGCTCCAGCGCCTCGAGTGGACGGTGATCCGTCGACTCGACGGGCTCCTGCACGGTGATTACCGCAGCTTCTTCCGCGGCCCCGGCCTTGACCTTGCCGACCTGCGCGAATACCAGTACCAGGACGACGTGCGCTACATCGACTGGAACGTCACCGCGCGCATGCAGACGCCTTACGTTCGCGAGTTCAACGAGGACCGCGACCTCACGGCGTGGTTTCTGCTCGACCTCTCGGCTTCGCTCGACTTCGGTTCGCGCATCAAGAAGCAGGCGATCTCCGCCGAATTCGTCGGCGTCCTCGCGCGCCTGTTCACGCGCCACGGCAACCGCGTCGGTGCGCTCTGCTACGGCAGTGCGGTCGATACCGTGATCCCGGCGCGCGCCGGTCGGCGTCACGTGCTGCGCGTGCTCCACACGCTGCTCGAGCGTCCCGTCGCCAAACCGCAGCCGACGGTGCTCGAGACGCTGATCACGCAGGCGGCGCAGATCATGGCGCGCCGCTCGCTGGTTTTCGTCGTCTCCGATTTCATCAGCACGCCGGGTTGGGACCAGGCGCTTGCGTCGCTTGCGCTGCGCCACGAAGTGATCGCGGTTCGCCTCTCCGACCCGCTCGAACACGAGCTGCCGGACATCGGCCTGCTGCTCTTCGAAGACAGCGAGAGCGGCGAACAACTTTTCATCGACACGCACGACAAAGCTTTTCGCCGCCGCTTCGCGGCGCTTGCCGAAAAGCGCGAAGCGGCGCTGCGCGAGGCCTTCGCCAACGCCGGCGTCGACGCGCTCGAACTTTCGACCGACGGCGATCTCATCGACGCGCTGCTGCGCTTCGCCGAATTGCGCGAACTGCGCAGCCGGGCGCAAAGCGGCGGCGGCGCCACGTTCCCGCGGCATCTCGAAGCGCGCGAGCGCGGCGATAATTCCCCCAACGCGGGTGCGCGGACAGGAGGCGCCTAGATGCTGACCTTCGAATGGCCCTTGATGCTCTGGTCGCTCATCGTCGTGCCGGCGCTCGTCGCCCTCTACATCCTGATCCTGCGGCGCAAGCGGCGCGAAGCCTTGCGTTACGCGAGCCTCGGGCTCCTCCGCGAAGCGGTTGGCCTCGGCCAGCGCGTGCGCCGTCACGTGCCGCCGGCGCTCTTTCTCGTCGCGCTCGCGCTGATGCTGCTGACGACTGCGCGGCCCGTGGCGACGGTGATCCTCCCGACGCAGCAGGAACTCATCATTCTCGCGATGGATGTGTCGGGCAGCATGCGCGCTGCCGACGTCCAGCCGAGCCGACTGCAGGCCGCCCAGGCGGCGGCGAAGGCTTTCATCGCCGACCTGCCGACGCGCACCAAGGTCGGCATCGTG
>JAKPAN010000017.1 GCA_029779475.1 Pseudomonadota bacterium | reverse complement strand
TGCAACTGGCGCGATGCCGCGCATTCTGCGGCGACGAAGCTGCCGCTGCTGGAAACCTCGCGTCGGCTCATCGAAACGCTCGTGCGCGAACAGCATCTGGATTGCGAATTCGCCGCGCTCGGCACGATGAACGTCTACCGCGACGCGCGCGGTTTCGAGCACGCGCGCATCGAACACGAACGGCTCGCGCAGTATCTGCCGCGTTACGAAGTGATCGACGGCGCAGAAGCGATCGCGCGCGAGCCCGCGCTCAAGCCCGGCGTCGCTGGCGCGTTCTTCAATCCCGGCGATGCGCAATTGCGACCCGATCGTTACGTCGACGAGCTCGCACGCATCGTGCGCGCGCGCGGCGGCATCATCGAGGAAGGCGCGAAGATCGAACGCATCGTGCGCGACGGCGATCGCATCGCGCGCGTGGCGACGTCACGCGGCGATTTCAGCGGCAGCGAGGTCGTTCTCGCGCTGGGTTCGTGGTCGCCGCAGTTCGCGCGGCAACTCGACTTGCGCGTGCCGATCCAGCCCGGCAAGGGCTATTCGATCACGTATACGCGGCCAGCGAATTGCCCGCGCATTCCGCTCACGCTCAAGGAGCCGAGCGTGTGCGTGACCGCGTGGGGCTCGGGGTATCGCCTCGGCAGCACCATGGAATTTTCCGGCTACGACGCGACGCTCAACCGCACGCGCCTCGACGCGCTGCGCCGCGGCGCAGCGCAATTCCTGCACGAATCCGAAGGCCCGGCCGTCGTCGAGGAATGGTTCGGCTGGCGGCCGATGACGCCCGACGACCTGCCGCTGATCGGCCGCGTGCCGCACATCGACAACCTCGTGCTCGCGACCGGCCACGGCATGCTCGGCGTGACGATGTCGGCGGGTACGGGCCTGCTCGTCAGCGAGATCGTCGGCGGCCGCACGCCGTCGCTCGACATCGGCGCGCTTTCGCCCGTGCGCTTCACTTGAGAATGGCAACATCGGCGGCAGATTCGACGGCGATTCCGGTCATCACGATTTTCAACGGGGAGTGGGGCACATGGCTTTATCGAATTCGTTCGGCGGCGGCATCAACGCAGCGAAGTGGGTGCGCAACCTGATCGTCCTGTTCGCAGTCGTCGTGCTGCTCGCCGCGTTCTGGCCGTTCCGTTCGGTGCCGACCGGCTCGCGCGGCGTGCTGACGCAATTCGGCGCGATCAAGCAGATCGAACCGGAAGGCCTCGTCCTCGTCATGCCGTGGCAGCGTTTGGCGCTCTTCAGCATCCGCGCCGAGTCCGCGCAGATCGACAACGCCGACGGCAGCACGAGCGACCAGCAACCCGTCAAGGTGAGCCTCACCGTTCGCTACAGCATCTCGCCGGACAAGGTCTCCGAGGTCTACGAGAAATACAGCCACGACGGCGACCTGTCCTCGTACGTGCAAACCGCGACACAGGAAGTGTTCAAGGCCGTGACCGCGCGCTACAACGCGCCCGACCTCATCGCCAAGCGCTCGCAGGTGTCGAGCGACATCAATCAGGCATTGCGTCAGAAACTGGACATGTACGGCGCTCAGGTCATCAACATCGACATGCGCAACTTCTCGTTCTCCGACACCTACATGCACGCGATCAACGAGAAGGTGACGCAGGAACAGCTGCGCTTGGCCGCGGAAAACAAGGTGAAAACCGTCGAAGCCGAGCAGCGCGCGAAAGTCGTCACCGCCGAAGCCGAGGCGAACGCGCTCAAGGCGCAGGCCGACGGCGAAGCGTATGCGACGGTGAAGGCCGCGACCGCGCAAGCCGAAGCGCTGCGCGTGCAGAACGAGGCGCTGGCCAAGAGCAAGGAAGTGCTCGAACTGCGCCGCATCGAAGTCGAGCGCGTCAAGGCGGAAAAATGGGACGGCAAGCTGCCGCAGAACATCTACGCCGGTGCGCCGATTCCGTACTTCAACGTGCCTGCCAGCGAGCACTGAGCCGGAGTCGTCGATGTCCGAACATTTCGATCTCGTCGTCCTCGGCGCCGGCTCCGCCGGCATCGCAATGGCAATCCGCGCCGCGCGCCATGGCGCGAAAGTCGCCGTCGTCGAAGCCGGTGCGCTCGGCGGCACCTGCGTCAACGTCGGCTGCGTGCCGAAGAAGGCGATGTGGCTCGCCGCCGAGCTCGCCGAGGCGCAACGCGTCGCGCACGAGGTCGGTTTCGACATCCAGCCCGGTGCGCTGCGCTGGCCCGACTTCGTCGCGCGGCGCAGCGCCTACATCGACAACATCCACGCGAGCTATCGCAAGCGCTTCGACGAACTGAACATCGAACTCGTCGGCGGCTACGGCCGATTCGTCGCGCCGCGCCGCATCGCCGTCGGCGCGCGCGAACTCGACGCGGAACACGTGCTCGTCGCGACCGGCGCGCATTCGCGCCGCGAGACGGTGGCCGGTGGCGAACTCGGCATCGATTCCAGTGGCTTCTTCGAGCTGCGCGCCTGTCCGCGTCGCGTCGCGATCGTCGGCAGCGGCTACATCGCAGTCGAACTCGCCGGCGTGCTGCGCGCGCTCGGCGCAGGCGTCACGCTGGTCGCACGCGGCGATCGTTTGCTGCGCGGCTTCGATCACGAAATCGGCGACGCGCTCGCCGCGTCGATGCGCGAGCGCGGCATCGAACTGTCGTTCGCGCGGCCGATCCTGAAAGTCGAACGCGAGGCGGATGGATATGCGCTGCATCTCGCCGACGGCGCGGTCGAACGCGGTTTCGACGAACTGATCTGGGCGACCGGCCGCGATCCGAACACGCGCGGCTTTGGCCTCGACGTCGCCGGCGTCGCGCTCGATGCGCGCGGCTTCATCGCCACCGACGAATACCAGAACACGAATGCGGCGAACGTCTACGCCGTCGGCGACGTCACCGGGCGCATCGCGCTCACGCCCGTCGCCGTCGCCGCGTCACGCCGCCTCGCCGACCGCGTGTTCGGCGGCAAGCCCGAGTCGAAACTCGATTACGCGAACGTGCCGACCACCGTCTTCGCGCATCCGCCGATCGGCACCGTCGGCTTGTCGGAAGAAGCCGCGCGCCAGCAATACGGCGACGCCGTGCGCGTCCATCGCGCGCGCTTCCGTCCGATGCTGACCGCGCTTGCCGGCGGCGAGGAACGCACGCTCATGAAACTCGTCTGCGTCGGCGACGACGAGCGCGTTGTCGGCATCCACCTCATTGGCACCGCCGCCGACGAAATCCTGCAAGGCTTCGCCGTCGCGCTGAAGATGGGCGCGCGCAAGGCGGATCTCGACGCAACGGTCGCGATCCATCCGACATCTGCCGAGGAATTGGTTCTGATGTAGCGGTTGCCATTCGGCGGAATTGTGGACTATGCGTTTTGCAGCAACCGCTGCCCAGGAATACCTGTTTCGATCAGGTGTTGGCGCAAATTGTTGATGGCAACTTCGCTTCGCGAAGCAAACAAGAATCGAGCGTGTGAGTCGTAATACAAACCGCGCACGCCCTTTACACTCAATGCATCGAGTTTTTCCGACATGACGTCGAGTGGTCGACTCTGTCTGGAGAACGACTGGTCGAACGAGAACACCAGTTCGTGGCGCATCGTATCGTCCGCAATCCTGTCCAGCGAGACGTGCTTTGGGCCGTGGCGGCGATGGACGCCAGTGTCTGGATCCAGAAAGAGCGCGACAGGTGCGGGGTTGGCTTGTCGCAACGCGTGGCGATGCCCGCCGACAAGTCGGAAGAACTGATCGATTTCCTTCTCCGACCAATTTCCAGTGAACAGCGGGTCGATCTGAATTTCGTAGCCGAGATGAGCAAGCTCCGCGCAGAAAAAGCGCTTGACGATGTCGTAGGAATCACCGAGGTAGTTTGGGTGCATGAGGCTTCACCGGTCACGCCTACATCCGAAATACCCCGAAGCGTCCCTGCTCGATCGGCGCATTGAGCGACGCCGAGATCGCGAGGCCGAGCACGCGGCGTGTGTCGGCGGGGTCGATGATGCCGTCGTCCCAGAGGCGCGCGGTCGCGTAGTAGGGGTGGCCTTGGCGTTCGTACTGTTCGCGGATCGGCGCCTTGAAGGCGTCTTCCTCGTCCTTCGACCAGGTCTTGCCGGCGGCTTCGAGGCCGTCACGGCGCACGGTGGCGAGCACGCTCGCGGCTTGTTCGCCGCCCATCACGGAAATGCGCGCGTTCGGCCACATCCACATGAAGCGCGGTTGATAGCCGCGGCCGCACATCGCGTAGTTGCCGGCGCCGAAGCTGCCGCCGATGACGACGGTGAATTTCGGCACGTGCGAGCAGGCGACGGCGGTGACCATCTTCGCGCCGTCCTTCGCGATGCCGGCCTGTTCGTATTTCTTGCCGACCATGAAGCCGGTGATGTTCTGCAGGAACACCAGCGGCACGTTGCGTTGGTTGCACAGCTCGATGAAGTGCGCGCCTTTCAGCGCGCTCTCGGCGAACAGGATGCCGTTGTTGGCGACGATACCGACCGGATAGCCGTGGATATGCGCGAAGCCGGTGACGAGCGTCCTGCCGTAGCGCGCCTTGAATTCCTGGAACTCTGAGCCGTCGACGATGCGCGCGATGACTTCGCGGATGTCGAAGGGCTTGCGCGTGTCGGCAGGCACGCAGCCGTAGAGTTCCGATGCCGCGTGCAGCGGCTCGCGCGAGGCCTGCAGCGCGAGCGTGATGTGCTTCTTGCGGTTGAGATGGGCGACGATGTTGCGCGCGATGTCGAGCGCATGCGCATCGTTCTCGGCGAAGTGGTCGGCGACGCCGGAAATGGACGTATGGACGTCCGCGCCGCCCAGCGTTTCCGCGTCGACGACTTCGCCGGTCGCGGCCTTCACCAGCGGCGGCCCGCCGAGGAAGATCGTGCCCTGTTCCTTGACGATGATGGTCTCGTCGCTCATCGCCGGCACGTAGGCGCCGCCAGCGGTGCATGAGCCCATGACGACCGCGATCTGCGGGATGCCGAGCGAACTCATGCGCGCCTGGTTGTAGAAGATGCGGCCGAAGTGCTCCTTGTCCGGGAACACCTCGTCCTGCAGCGGCAGGAACGCGCCGCCGGAATCGACGAGGTAGATGCAGGGCAGGCGGTTTTCGAGCGCGACTTCCTGCGCGCGCAGATGCTTCTTCACCGTCATCGGGAAATACGTGCCGCCCTTGACGGTCGCGTCGTTGGCGATGACGAGGACTTCGCCGCCATGCACGCGGCCGATGCCGGTGATGACGCCGGCGCAGGGCGCGGCATCGTCGTACATGCCGTGCGCGGCGAGCGGCGACAGTTCGAGGAACGGCGAACCCGGATCGAGCAGGGCGCGGATGCGTTCGCGCGGCAGCAGCTTGCCGCGTTCGGTGTGTTTCGCGCGGGCTTTTTCGCCGCCGCCTTGCGCGGCCTTGGCGACTTCCGCGCGCCATTCGTTGGTGGTGGCCTTGAGCTGCGCGGCGTTGGCGAGGAAGTCCGCCGAGCGGGGATCGATCTGCGAAGAGAGAATAGTCACGTCAATGGTCCACCGGGCCGGATTCGTTCGCGCTCGGAACGAGCGTGATGGTTACCGCAGCGACTTCGCCCTGGTGGACGATGATGCTGAGCGCGCTGTGCCGGCTCAGGCGGTATTTCAGTGTGTGCATCGGTTCGCCGCTGGCTTCGTTGCTCGGCATCTCCAGACGTTGATCCGGTTCGCCCAGGCGTTCGATGACGTGCGCTTCGGTATCGCCATCGAGGCGGCGTTGCCAGTCGAGCAAGGTCTGGATCGCCGAGTCGGTTTCGGGCGGCAAGCGCTTGCGTACAGGGGTTTCGGCGGCCATGGCGGCATGGGCCGCCACGAACGCCGTTGCCGCGAGGGCGAGCCGGGGCATGAGATGGAATGTCCGATTCGTCATGAGGATTCCATAACATGCCGGCCGCGCGAGGCGGCCGGTACGTAAAGGCAGTGGTGCCGAAAGTCTGTGCGGCAGAGGTTCGCGTCGGAATGTTCTGCCGCGCAGACGCTCGGAAATCAGTGCTTGTCGGCAGCGTCCGACGCGGCGTCCTTCGCCTTCTTCGCGGTGTCGGCGACGTCGTGGCCGACTTCCTTCGCGCCTTCCTTGACTTCGTGGGCGGCGGCCTTGGTCGCGTCCCATGCATCCTTGGCGCCTTCCTTGATCGCGGTGCCGGTTTCGTGCGCGGCATCCTTGGTTGCGTCGACGGCATTGCCGGCGGCTTCCTTCGCCTTGTCGGCGGCGCTTTGCGTGGCGTCGGCGGCATGATCGGCGGCGTTGCTGGCGGCAGCGCCGGCGTTGGCTGCGGCGTCGTTGACGGCGGTGGCCGCCTGGTGGGCGGCATCGACAGTCGCGGTGGTGGCGGCCTGCGCGGCTTCGTCGACCTTCTTCGCCGCTGCAGCGGCATCGGCCTTGGCCTTGTCCGCGGCGGCTTGCGCGTCGGCGGCGGCCTGCTTGGTCGCGGCGGCGGCTGCGTCGGCAGCTTGCTGCGCCTTCTGCTGCGTGTCGTCGCTGCATGCAGAGAGAGCCACGGCGAGCGCGGCGACGATGACCAGCGGTTTCAGGTTCTTCATGGTTGCATTCCCTCTCAGTGAAGCGCCGCCGGGATGGCGGTGCATGTGAATGTCGGAGACGTGATCCGGATCAGACGAGCTCGACGGCGATCGCGGTCGCTTCGCCACCGCCGATGCACAGCGACGCGATGCCTTTCTTGCCGCCGCGCTTCTTCAGCGCGTGCAGCAAAGTCACGACGAGTCGCGCGCCCGAGGCGCCGATGGGGTGGCCGAGCGCGCAGGCGCCGCCGTTGACGTTGAGCTTGTCGTGCGAGATGCCGAGATCCTTGATCGGCGCCATCGCGACGACGGCGAACGCCTCGTTGATTTCGAACAGGTCGACGTCCTCGACCTTCCAGCCGGCCTTCTTCAGCACGGCCTGGATCGCGCCGACCGGCGCGGTCGTGAACCACTCCGGCTCCTGCGCGTTGGTCGCGTGCGCGACGACGCGCGCGATCGGCTTGATACCGCGCTTGGCCGCTTCGTCGGCGCTCATCAGCACCGTGGCGGCGGCGCCGTCGGAAATGCTCGACGAACTCGCCGCGGTGACCGTGCCGTCCTTGTTGAACGCCGGTTTGAGCGTCGGGATCTTGCTGACGTCGGACTTGCCCGGCTGTTCGTCGGTCGCGTATTCGACATCGCCCTTGCGCGTGGCGACCTTGACCGGAACGATCTCGTCGACGAACGCGCCGGAAGCGATCGCGGCCTGCGCGCGCTTCACCGATTCGGTCGCGAACGCGTCCTGCTCTTCGCGCGTGAAGCCGTATTTCGCGGCGGTCGCGTCGGCGAAGATGCCCATCGACTTGCCGTCGTAAGGGTTGGTCAGGCCGTCCCACGCCATGTGATCGACCATCTTCGCGTCGCCGTAGCGCAGGCCGGTACGCGCGGACAGCATGTGCGGCGCGTTGGTCATCGATTCCATGCCGCCGGCGACGACGACCGTTGCCGAGCCGGCCTTGATGAGGTCGTTGGCGAGCATGATCGCCTTCATGCCCGAACCGCAGACCTTGTTGATCGTCGTGCAGCCGGCCGACTTCGGCAGACCCGCGGCGAGCGACGCCTGGCGGGCGGGTGCCTGGCCGAGGTTGGCCGGCAGCACGCAGCCCATGATGACTTCGCCGACGTCGCCCGCGGCCACGCCGTTCTGTTCGAGCGCGGCCTTGATCGCGGCGGCGCCGAGCGTGGGCGTCGGCACGCCTGTGAATTGGCCAAGCATGGAACCGATGGCGGTGCGCTTGGCGCCGACGATGACGACATCAGACATGGGAAACCTCTTGCGTAGGATCGGCGATGGACGCCGAGAATGAAGTCCACCGATTATCGCGCCGGTACTGCGGCGCGGCAAACGGGTGCAATCAGAACAACAGCTTGCCGTGGACGATGGGTTCGCGCGATGGCAGTGGCGAACCGAACGCTTCGGCGAGCGGCAGGATTTCGTTCAATGCCGCGAGGCGCTCGCCGAATGAAAGACCGCAGGTAACGCAAGCCGGCCTTTTGCGGCGCGACGGCCGTCTCGCGCAACTGCGCGGCGAGCGCCGATTCGCCAGCCGGCGCGTTCACGACTTGCCGTGGAACAACTCGCGCCCGATCAGCATGCGGCGGATCTCGTTGGTGCCGGCGCCGATTTCGTAGAGCTTGGCGTCGAGCAGGATGCGGCCGGTCGGATATTCGTTGATGTAGCCGTTGCCGCCGAGCGACTGGATCGCTTCCAGCGCGACCTGCACCGCGTTCTGCGAGCAGTGCAACAGGCAGGACGCCGGGTCGATGCGCGATTTCACGCCCGCGTCGTAGTTCTGCGCGACGAGGTAGGCATAGGCACGCGAGGATTGCAGCGCCGTGTACATGTCGGCGATCTTGCCCTGCATCAGGCCGAACGTGCCGATCGGCGCGTTGAACTGCTTGCGCTCGCGCACG
>JAKPAN010000304.1 GCA_029779475.1 Pseudomonadota bacterium | reverse complement strand
GAACGCCTGCGTCGCCGTCGCGTACTGGTTGAAGTCGATCGTGCCGTCCATGTGCAGGCGCACGAGCAGGGCGAGCGAGCGCATGCGCGCATCGACCGAGCTGCCTTGCGCTTCGCGCGCGAAGTCGCGGATGCGGAAATCGCGGCTCTGCACCCAGTCGTTCGCATCGAGCATGTCTTGAAGCGCCTCACGTGACGGGGCGGCTTCCTCGCCGCAGCCGGCGCAGATCGTGAGCACGGTCGCGCCGCCATCCTGCGCGACGTGCTGCTCGTCGGTTTCCGGCCAGTTCCATAGCGTGTCGTCGTCGAATTCGATGCGATAGCGGATCGTGCCGCGCATCGCGGCTTCGGAAATGCGATACGGCGAGGCGACGAGCATCGTGCGCAGCATTTGCTCGGCGTCGTACGTGGAATACGGCGGCGCCAGGTCGGCTGCATGCGCTGGCGCCGACAGCGCGGTGATGCAGGCAAGGGCAAGCGGGGCAATGGGTTTCATCGTCGAACCTCGTGGCGTGCCGGGCATCGCCGTTACACTGGCGTTTTCGATGCAACGGGGAACGCGTGTGTCCGGGGTTGGCGAATCGCAGGCATTGGGCGAGGCCTTGTTCGCGCCGATCGACGATGGCGCGGTCGTCGTCGATGCGTCGCAACGCGTCCTCGTGCTGGGTGCGCGCGACGCCGACGCGTGGCGTCATCGCGCGGGCGCAGGCTGGCGCGGCGAGCAGACGTTCAAGCCGTGGGCGCGGGCGCTTGGCCGCGCCGGGTTGGATGTCACCGAAACCGTCGATGTGGACGATTTCGATGCCGCGCTCGTGTTCGCGCCGCGCTCGCGCGAACGCACGCGCGCGCTCTACGCGCGCGCGGCGCGGCGCGTGCGAGACGGCGGCGTCATCGTCGCCGCGCAGGCGAACGACCAGGGTGCGCGTTCGGCACAGGCCGATGCGCAGGCATTGCTCGGACCGTTGCAACACGTCTCGCGGCGCAAGTGCCGCGCATTCTGGCGCGTCGTCGATCGCTCGTCGCTCGACAAAGGATTGCTCGCCGAATGGAATGCTCTCGACGACGTGCGGACGATCCTCGATGGTCGCTACTGGAGCCGGCCCGGCTTGTTCGCCTGGGACCGCGTCGATGCAGCATCCGCGCTGCTCGCCGAACATCTGCCGGCGACGCTCGCTGGCCGCGTCGCCGATCTCGGCGCGGGTTACGGCTATCTCGCGACGGAAGTCCTAAACCGCTGCAAAGGCGTGACCGCGATCGACCTCTTCGAGGCCGAAGCGCTCGCGCGCGAGCCGGCGCGACGCAATCTCGACGCGGCGATCGCGACGCGCGGTGACGCCGTGGCGTCGGAATTCTTCTGGCATGACGTCACGCAAGGCCTGCCGCGCCGCTACGACGCGATCGTCAGCAATCCGCCATTCCACGAAGGCCGCGCCGATCAGCCCGAACTCGGTCGCGCCTTCATCGAAGCCGCTGCCGATGCGCTCGACGCACACGGCGAACTTTGGCTCGTCGCCAATCGCCATCTGCCGTACGAAGCGACGCTCGCGCGGCGTTTCGGCGTCGTTCGCAGCATCGCCGAAAGCGGCGGCTTCAAGGTCCTCGCCGCAGCGCAGGTACGCGCATGAAACTGCTCAAACACATCGCGCATCTCGGTTACGGCAGCCGCAAGCAAGTCGCGGCGATGCTGCGCGACGGGCGCATCACCGACGCCGACGGCAACGAACTCGATGCCGATAGTCGTGTCGAGCACGAACGCATCCACCTCGACGGCGAACCGCTCGACATTGCCCCCGGTTTTGTCGCGATGCTGCACAAACCGGTCGGTTACACCTGCTCGACAAAGGATGCCGGCCGCCTCATCTACGACCTGCTGCCGTCTCGCTGGCGCGCGCGCGAGCCAGCCGTATCGACGGTTGGCCGCCTCGACCGCGACACCTCCGGCCTGCTCCTGCTCACCGATGATGGCGCGATGCTGCACAAGATCATCTCGCCGCGCGCGCAGGTCGAGAAAATCTACGAGGCCGAGCTCGCGCAGGACTTGCGCGGCGACGAAGCCGCCTTGTTCGCGAGCGGCACGCTCATGCTCGATTCGGAAACCACGCCGCTCGCGCCAGCGCGGCTCGACGTGCTCGCGCCGCGCCGCGCGCGACTCGTACTCAGCGAAGGCCGCTACCACCAGGTGCGGCGCATGTTCGCGGCGACCGGCAACCACGTCGTCGCGCTGCATCGCGCGGCAATCGGCGCGCTGACGCTCGGCGATCTGCCGTCCGGCCAGTGGCGCGCGCTCGATGCCGGCGATATCGCAGCGGTGTTCCAGCCGCCGCCGGACTGACCCATCTGCCCGGAAGCGCCCGTTCGATCGATCCCGCCAGATCGGCGCCACAAATCGCCAGCATCGCGCCGCGATCACGGCCGCAATCGCGCTTGCGCATGCGTTGCAATGCTCGTGTGTGAGCGATCGTTCGACGGCTGAAAGGGAGCCGGATCGCCGCGCGAGGGCGGCGCCGCGGACTGCGGCGTCGAAATCGAATCCGCATCATCGGGGGCTTTGTGTCGGACCGTCTGCGTGTCGTGAAGGAAACATCGCGCAAGTTCATCAACGTGAAAACCATCGTCGTTGCCGTGGCCATCGCCATCGGCTGGGGCGTGTATCGGCATCCGCCGCTGGAAACGGTCGGACACCAGGAAGTCGGCGTGCGCCTGAATCGCCTGACCGGTCATAGCGCGCCGGTCGGCGAAGGACTCGCGCTCGTCGTACCCGGCGTGCAGGAATTGCGGCGCTATTCGCTGCTCGACCAGACCTACACGCCCGAGCGCAGTGCGAAAGCGGACGGCGCGGCGCCGTTCCAGTCGTCGGAAGGTTTGTCGCTCGGCGTCGAGCTGTCGATCCGCTACGCGCTCGATCCGGCGGCGCTGTCGACGAAGGCCGCGCGCCTGCCCGACGACATCGGCGGCCAGGTCGTCGAGCCGCTCGTGCAGGGCGTCATCTACAAGGTGTTCACACGCTACACCGTGCGCGAGATCTTCTCGACCAAGCGTCAGGAATTGCAGAACGTCATCGAGTCCGAGCTGAAACCGCTGTTCGCCGCCGACGGGCTCGTCCTGCGCCGCGTGACGATGGGCAATGTCGACTTGCCGGCCGACTATCGCGCCGGCATGGACAAGCTGCTCGCGGTGGAGCTGGAAACCGAGCAGATGCAGTACACGCTGCAACTCAAGGAAAAGCAGGTCAAGCAATCGGAGCTCGAAGCCGATGCGGAGAACGTCAAGCGCGAGAAAGCCGCGCAGGCAGCCGCGAACGAACAGATCATCGCGGCAAAGGCGCAGGAAGAAGCGATGAAGCACGTGATCCCGTTCAAGCAGAAGCAGATCGAGCAACGCCAGCTCGAGGCCGACGCGGAAAAAGCCGCACGCATCCGCACCGCCGAAGGCGCGGCCGAAGCGCGGCGCATCGAAGCCGCGGGCGAAGCCGATTCGCGCCGCAAGCTCGCCGAGGCCGACGCCTACCGCGTCGAGCAGCTCGGCAAGGTCGCGAGCGAACAGCTCGAACGCGACGGCGCGCTCATCACCAAGCATCCGCTGCTGATCCAGAAGACACTCGCCGACAAGCTGTCCGACAAGGTCTCCGTCATCATCGCGCCGCCGGGGAGCGGCGGTTTCATCGGCGCGAACCTGATCGGCGGCGCGCAAGCGCAGCCGCAAGCCGTCGCGCAGACGGCGGAAGGGGAGTGATCGCGATGAAAGCGTTCGCTCTTTTCGCGATGCTGTTCGCGAGCGTTGGCGTGTGCGCCAAAGAGTTCGTCGCCGAACCGGCGCCGAATCCGACCGCGATCGTCGTCGTCGACCAGAGCGCGCTGCGCGCCTCGCCGCGCGAATCGGCGCAGCAGCAGGCCGTGCTCTGGCAAGGCGACAGTCTCGAAGTGCGCGGCCGCAAGATGGATTACTTGCAGGTCTACGACCATCGCCGCGAGCGCGCCGGCTACGTGCGCGCGACGCAGGTACGCGTGCTCGGCTTGCAGGCGCAAGACGCGCCGAACCTGTTCGCCGTCGTGCGTTTCCTGCGTGACACGCCGGGCGCGGAAGCGCTTGGCATCGGCTACGCGGCCGCGTACCTGCGCGCCGCGCCGGGCAAGGACATTGGCGCGGAAGCGTTCGACGCGCTCGGCTCGATGGCCGAACGGCTCGCGCGCCGCGCATCGTCCAATCGCAGCAAGGCGAATGACGCGATCATCGCGGCGCATCTGGAAGTCGTTGCCGGCTACGGCGTCGCGATGCGCAGCCTGGAACGCGACGGTCGCGTGCAGGTCTGCTACGACGGCGAAGCGTTTCGCCGCGTCATGGCGCTGCCGGCCGATGCGGAACAGAAGGCGCGCGCTGCGCTGGCCTTGACGCGCGAGGACTGTATCGATCCGGCGACGACGCTGGTCGAGCGCGCGAATCTCGACGTCTGGCGCGCCGACGTGCTCGATCGCGCACCGCGCACGGACTTGCCGGAGTACCTAAAGAATCGGTTGCGCATGCGCAGCGCAGCGGTATGGTCGAGTCTCGCCTTCGAACGTGTGCGTCGCGGCGAACCGGCGGCCGAAGCGGGGTCGCGCGCATTGCAGGAACTCACCGCCGTGAATCGCCAGGAATTGGCGGAGGACGACTCAAGTGCGTACAGCGATGCCGCCGTGCGCGTCGGCGCGGTGCGTTGGGCGGTCGAATCGCCGCCGCTCAAGGCGTCGACGGGTCTCGCCATCGTGACCGAATCGGGCCAGCCCGGCGAAACCTGCATCAAGCTCGTCGATGCGAAACACGATGCGAAGTCGCCGTTGTCGCAACGCTGCACCTGGGGCACGGTGTGGGCGAACTCGGCGCGCGCGAACGCGCAGGGCACGGCACTCGCGCTTGCGGTGCAGCCGCTCGACGGCTGGCGCGAGATGTGGGTGTTCCATCGCGGCGCGGACGGCTGGACGATCGACGTCGTGCCGCCGGCCGGCGACGCGCCGGAGATCGGTTACGTCGAATTCGCGGGCTGGGTGCCCGGTGGCAAGAAGCTGCTCGCCGCGCGCGAAGTGCGCAGCGGCGGACGCTTCTCGCGCAGCTTCGAGGTGCTCGACCTCGATACGCTCGCGGTCGACAAGCGCGCCGACAAACCCGATTCGCTGAGCCAGTTCTATCGCTGGCAGGATCCGGTCTGGAAGGGCCAGACGGTGAGCCTGCGCTGAGCGTTCAGTCGCGGAAATTGTCGAACTGCAACGGCACGTCGAATTCGCTCTTGCGCAGCAGCGCGATGGCCGTCTGCAGGTCGTCGCGCTTCTTGCCGGTCACGCGCAGCTTGTCGCCGTTGATCTGGGCCTCGACCTTGAGCTTGGCGGCCTTGATCGCGGCGACGATCTTCTTCGCGACGGCTTGCTCGATGCCTTGCTTCACGGTGATCTTCTGTTTGGCCGTGGCGAGGTTGATTTCGGGTTCCGCGACGTCGAGGCTGCGCACGTCGATGCCGCGCGAGATGAGTCGGGCACGCAGGATGTCCTGCATCTGCTTGAGCTGGAAATCGCTCGGCGCGCTCGCGGTGATGACGAATTCGTCGAGCGCGAACTTCGCGTCGCTGCCCTTGAAGTCGAAGCGGCTGGACAACTCGCGATTGGCCTGGTCGACCGCGTTGGTGAGTTCGTGCTTGTCGACTTCGGAAACGACATCGAAAGAGGGCATGGCGGCGACATGATCGGCTGGAATGGTTGTCGTCATTCTAACTGCCGACACGACATCTTGATGCAGCGGGTGGCAGGCGCGTGAGCGCGTCCTGTAAAGTGTTTTGCGAAACGTGCATGTGGAGTCATCCTGTGGCCGGAACCGGATCGCCATCGAAGGTGCGCTGCTGCATCGTCGGCGGCGGCCCTGCGGGCATGATGCTCGCGCTGCAACTCGCGCGTGGCGGCGTGGACGTGCTCGTGCTGGAAAAGCACGCCGATTTCCTGCGCGATTTCCGCGGCGACACTGTGCATCCCTCGACGCTGCGCGTGCTCGACAGCCTCGGTCTCATGCCGCAGTTCGAGCGCTTGCCGCAGCGGCGAGAGACGCAGCTCTACGCGCGCTTCGCCGACGGCATGCTCGCTTTCGCCGATTTCAGCGGATTGCGGCCGTTTCCGTTCCTCGCGCTCGTGCCGCAATGGGACCTGCTCGACCTGCTTGCTTCGGAAGGCCGCAAGCTGTCCAACTTCGCGCTGCGCATGCGCTGCGAAGCGACCGGATTCGTATTCGAGAACGGCGATCTTTCCGGGCCCGTCGTCGGCGTGCAGGCGCGCGACGCCGACGGCAACTCGTTCGAGATTCGCGCCGACCTCGTTGTCGCCGCCGATGGCCGCCATTCCATCCTGCGGCGCGACGCGCTGCTGCCGCTGCGTGATCTCGGCGCGCCGATGGACGTGCTCTGGTTCCGCCTGCCGCTCGCGCCGGGCGATCCGGACGTCACGCACGGCGTCGCCGGCCGCGGCAAGTTTCTCGCCATGATCCATCGTGGCGACTACTGGCAGGCCGGACTCGTCGTCGCGAAAGGGCGCGCGGATGCCTTGCTTGCCGATGGCGGCGCGCCGTTTCGCAAATTGCTTGTCGAAGCTGACCCGCCGCTCGCGGAGCGCGCGGCAGCGCTCGACATCGCCAAGATCAGCACGCTCACGGTGTCCGTCGACCGGCTCGAACGCTGGTATCGCCCGGGCTTGCTCGCGATCGGCGACGCTGCGCACGCGATGTCGCCGATCGGCGGCGTCGGCATCAATCTCGCGATCCAGGATGCGGTCGCGGCTGCGAATCTGATCGGGCCTGCATTGCTCGGAACGCAGCCGATCACGGATGCCCAACTCGCGCGTGTGCAGCGGCGTCGGGAATGGCCGACGCGCGTCGTGCAGACGTTGCAGACGCAGATCCAGCGCCGGGTCATTGCGCCCGTGCTCGCGCAGGACGGCAGCGCACCGGCCGCTCCGAAGTGGCTGCGCGCGTTGTTGCGCTGGCATGCGGTGCGCGCGATTCCCGCGCACGTCGTCGGGCTCGGCCCGCGCCACGACGTCGCGCATTTCGGCGCGATGGAGCGGACATGATGCGTGCGCTGTGCGTTCTCGTTGCATGCCTGGCGGCGACGTTGTCCGCGCCGTCCGCGCGAGCGCTCAACACGCGCGAGGTCGACGACGGGGAAGATCGCTTCGATCTGGTCGAGCTCGATCTCGCCCACGATCGACTCGAATTGCATTGGCAGGACGACGCGGGCAAGGCGCTCGCGAGCATCGAAGGTTTGCGCACCTGGGGCCGCGCGCACGATCGGGAACTCCTGTTCGCGGCGAACGCGGGCATCTACGATCGCGAGTTCAAGCCGCTTGGCCTGTACGTCGAAGAAGGCGTGACGCGGCGCGCGCTCAACGCGGCGAAACCGCGCGGCACGAGCGGCAATTTCTCGTTGCAACCGAACGGCGTGTTCTACGTCGATCGCGCCGGCAACGCAGGCGTCATGACGACGGAGCGCTGGCAGCAACGCGCGCCCGATGCGCGCATCGCGAGTCAGTCCGGGCCGATGCTCGTCATCGACGGCGAAGTCAACGCGGCCTTCGATGCCGAATCGCAGAGCGAGAAGATCCGCAGCGGCGTTTGCGCGCCGTCGCCGCGACGCGTCGTCTTCGCGGTCAGCGAAACGCCGGTCACGTTCCATCGCTTTGCGAGCCTGTTGCGCGACGAGGCCGGCTGCCGCGACGCGTTGTTCCTCGACGGTACGCTGTCGCAGTTGTGGACGCAGCAGACCGGCTACGTCGGTGCGCCCGCGATGATGCTCAAGCCCTACGTCGGCATGTTCGCGGTGTTCGGCGACAGGGCGGCGAAGAGCGGCGACTGATTCGTCTCAGAGTTTCGACACGCGCACCGCGCGTCCCTTGATGCGCCCCGCGCGCAGGCGTTCGAGCGCGCGCGCGGCGTCTTCGCGGCGGATCGCGACGTAGGAACGCGTCGGGAACACGTCGATCTTGCCGACTGCGGCGGCGGGTAAGCCGGCATCGCCGGTCAATGCGCCGAGGATGTCGCCGGGTCGCATCTTGTCGGTGCGGCCGGCGTCGAGGCGCAACGTCGCCATCGCGGCGGGCAGGCTGGACGCCTTGCCGGATTTGAGTGTGTCCCAGCGCAGCGGCGCGGCGCCGGAATTCGCGACCGAATCCGCGCGGGGCATTTCGCGCGGCGCGACGAGGCTGATCGCGAGTCCGCTGCGCCCGGCGCGGCCGGTGCGGCCGATGCGATGCACGTAAGCGTCGGCATCGTGCGGCAATTCGTAATTGACGACGGTGTCGAGTTCGCGGATGTCGAGCCCGCGCGCGGCGACGTCGCTGGCGACGAGCACGCGGCAGCTTTTGTTGGCGAAGCGCACGAGCACTTCGTCGCGGTCGCGCTGTTCCATGTCGCCGTGCAGCGCGAGCGCGTGGACGCCGGCCTTGCCGAGCGATTCGGCGACTTCGTCCACTTCACGCCGCGTGTTGCAGAACACGACGCAGGATTCGGGCTGCGTTTCCGACAGCAGCGCGGCGAGCGCGGCGGACTTGCGCGCGGATTCGACTTCATAGAAACGCTGTTCGATGGCCGGTTTTTCCGCGGCGCCTTCCACGGCGACTTCGGCCGGTTCACGCAGGAATTCTCGGCCGATGCGGCGGATGTCGTCGGGAAATGTCGCCGAGAACAGCAGGCCCTGGCGCTGCGGCGGCAGGTGGTGCGCGATCTCGCGGATCGCCTTCTCGAACCCCATGTCGAGCATGCGGTCGGCTTCGTCGAGCACGAACGTGCGCACTTTCGCGAGCGACAGCGCGTTGGTGTCGATGAGCTCCTGCACGCGCCCCGGCGTGCCGACGACGACGTGAGAATCCTTGCGCAGCGACGCCAGTTGCGGCGCGAGCGGCACGCCGCCGGTGAGCAGCAGCACCTTGAGGTTCGGGATTGCCGCGGCGAGGCGGCGGATTTCGCGCGCGACCTGATCGGCGAGTTCGCGCGTCGGGCAGAGCACGAGCGCCTGCGGCTTCACGTACGTCGGATCGAGCCGTTGCAGCAGCGCGAGGCCGAACGCGACGGTCTTGCCGCTGCCGGTCGGTGCTTGCGCGATGAGGTCGCGGCCTTCGAACGCGATCGGCAGCGCAAGTGCCTGCACGGGCGTCATCGTGGTATAGCCGAGCGTGTCGAGCGACTGGCGCAGCGCGGGGGAAAGCGGGAGCGAGGAGAAGTCGTGCATGCGCAATGATCGCAGGTTTGCGTGGCGGCGCGGGTTCCCGGCACCGTTTTTCAACGATCCATCGATCGAAACACTCGCCATGCACCGCGCCGCTCGTTACGCTGCCCCGATTGACTTGAACCTTGGGATGTCATGCGGACGATTTCGACCTTCCTGCGCGTGGGCTTCATCGTGTTGCTGGTGACGATGAACACTTTGTCGCACGCGCTGGTGCTGTTCGCGGTCGCCGTGATTCGCCTTCTGGCGCCGACGCGAGGTTTGCGTCGCGCGTGCGGCGCGTTGTCGGCGACGATCGCCGAGAGTTGGATCGGCGTCAACAACCGGCTGATCGACACGTTCACGCACACGGCTTTCATGGTCAACGATGCGATGCCGCTGCGATGCGACGGCCGTTACCTTGTGCTCGCCAACCACCAGAGTTGGGTCGACATCCTCGTCCTGCAGAAAATCTTCAACCGGCGCATCCCGCTGCTGCGTTTCTTCCTCAAGCGCGAATTGTTCTGGGTACCGGTACTCGGCCTCGCGTGGTGGGCGCTGGATTTTCCGTTCATGCGCCGCCACACGCGCGAGCAGATCGCGCGCCGGCCGGAACTCGCCGGACGCGACATCGAGACGACGCGCCGCGCCTGCGGAAAATTCCGCGACATCCCCGTCGCGATCATGAATTTCGTCGAAGGTACGCGCTTCACTGCGGCCAAGCAGGCCGCGCAAGCTTCGCCGTATCGCCACTTGCTCAAGCCGAAGTCCGGCGGCGTCGCCTTCGTGCTCGATGCGATGGGCGATGCGCTGGAAGCGATCCTCGACGTGACGATCGTGTATCCGGCCGGTCATCCGACGATGGTCGACCTTTTCGCCGGCCGCATTCCCGAGGTCCGCGTCGAGGTGCGACAGCGCGCGATCACGCGCGAACTGATCGGCGATTACCAGAACGACGCGGCGTTCCGAGAACGCTTCCAGCAGTGGATGAACGTGCTCTGGGCGGAAAAGGATGCGACGTTCGAACGTTTGCTCGGCAGCGCGCGTTGACGCGAGACGTCAAAGCGCCGTTGCGCACGCATGCGCCGACGCCCACGCCCACTGGAAGTTGTAGCCACCGAGCCAGCCGGTGACATCGACGACTTCGCCGACGAAATACAAACCCGGCATACGCTTGGATTGCATCGTCGACGAGGACACTTCGTCGGTATCGACGCCGCCGAGCGTGACCTCCGCGGTGCAATAGCCCTCGGTGCCGCTGGCGACGAGCGGCCAGTCATGCAACAGGTTCGCGACCTCGCGCAGCGCACCGTCGCCGAGATCGCCCAGGCGATGTTCGCCGAGCCAGTGCTCGCACAATGCCTGCGCGAAGCGTTTGGGTAAACGCTCCGCAAGTGCGCTGCGCAATTCGCCCGCACCGCGCGCCGTGCGTTGCGCGCGCAGCCACGCGAACGCATCGACGTCGGGCAGCAGGTCGACGTGCACGACGTCGCCCGGATGCCAGTACGAGGAAATCTGCAACATCGCCGGCCCGCTCACGCCGCGATGCGTGAACAGCATCGCGTTGCGGAAACTCGCGCCGTTGCAGCGTGCCTCGACCGGCAGAGCGACGCCGGCGAGCCCGTCGAGACGTTCCTGGTGTTTGCCCGACAGCGTGAACGGCACGAGGCCCGCGCGCGTCGGCAGCACGTTGTGGCCGAACTGGCGTGCGAGTTCGTAGCCGAATCCGCTCGCGCCCATGCTTGGGATCGACAAGCCGCCGGTCGCGACGACGAGGGCGGGCGCGCGAAATGTGCCGAGCGCCGTATCGACACGGAAACCCGCATCGCCGTGCGCGACGCGTTCGACGCGGCAGTTCGTTTCGATGCGCACGCCGCCTTGCGCGCATTCGTCGACGAGCATGCGCACGATCTGTTTCGACGAGTCGTCGCAGAACAGCTGGCCGAGTTCCTTCTCGTGGTACGCGATGCGATGGCGCTCGACGAGTTCGACGAAATCCGCCGGCGTGTAGCGCGCGAGCGCCGACTTGCAGAAATGCGGGTTGGCCGAAAGGTATTGCGCGGGCGTCGCACCGAGGTTGGTGAAATTGCAACGGCCGCCGCCGGACATGAGGATCTTCTTGCCGACCTTGTTCGCGTGTTCGACGACGAGCACGCGCAAACCGCGCTGTCCGGCGAGCGCGGCGCAGAACAATCCCGCGGCGCCGCCGCCGAGCACGATCGCGTCGAAATGTCCTTCGGTTTGCAACGTGCGACTCATCGTGCCGGAACGACCACGCGTCCTCCGGTGCGGACTTCGCGGACAAGGTCGCCGCCGATCCAGTAGCACAGCTCCGCGGCATGCCGCACGTTCCAGACCACGAAGTCGGCGCGCTGTCCGGCGGCGAGCATGCCGCGATCGACGAGGCCGAGCGCACGCGCGGCGTTGACGGTCGCGCCGCGCAATGCCTCTTCAGGCGTGAGACGGAACAGCGTGCAAGCCATGCTCATCGCAAGGCGCAGCGAGAGCAGCGGCGAAGTGCCGGGGTTGAGATCGGTCGCGACGGCGATCGGCACCCCGGCCGCTCGAAATGCGTCGATCGGCGGCAATTTCGTTTCGCGCAACGCGTAGAACGCGCCGGGCAGCAGCACGGCGACGCTGCCGGATGCGGCCATCGCGCGCACACCGTCGTCGTTCGTCCATTCCAGATGATCGGCGGAGAGCGCGTCGAAATCGGCGGCGAGCGCGGCGCCGCCGAGGTCGGAGAGTTGATCGGCATGCAGCTTGACGCGCAGGCCGAGTTCGCGCGCGCGCTCGAACACGCGCCGCGTCTGCGTGGGCGAGAACGCGATCTTTTCGCAGAACGCGTCGACCGCGTCGGCGAGATTCGCGTTCGCGGCAGCGGGCAGGATGTCGCTGCAGACGTGGTCGATGTAGTCATCGGCGCGGCCCGCGTATTCGGGCGGCAGCGCGTGCGCGGCGAGCAGCGTCGTGCGCACCTCGATGCCGAGCGTTTCGCCGATGCGGCGCGCGACGCGCAGCATCTTGAGCTCGCTGTCGATGTCGAGGCCGTAGCCGGACTTTATTTCGAGCGTGGTCACGCCGTCGGCGAGCAAGGCGCGTGCACGCGGCAGGGATTGCGCGAGCAGGTCGTCCTCGCTGGCCTCGCGCGTCGCGCGCACGCTCGAGGTGATGCCGCCGCCGGCGCGCGCGATCTCCTCGTAGCTCGCGCCGTGCAGGCGCTGCTCGAACTCGCGCGCGCGATCGCCGCCGAAAACGAGGTGCGTGTGGCAATCGACGAGTCCGGGCGTGACCAGTGCGCCATGCGCAGAGGCCGTCTGCGCAGCTTTGGCATCCGCAGGCAACGCGTCCTGCGCACCGGCCCAGGCGACGCGGCCGTCGCGCCACGCGAGCGCGCCGCGTTCGACGAGACCGAAGCCGTCGCCGGCCAGCGTTGCCAGCGTGCAGTCAAGCAGCAGGCCATCCCATTGCGATGTCATCGGTGCGTGATCCTCCGCGGCGGCGTTTCGCGCGTCATTATCCCGGATCGCATTGCGCCGGCGACACGGCACTGCTTCCATGCACGCATTCCGCCATCACGATCGAGGAAAAACCATGCCATCGCACGAAAAAGTCGCGTCCATTTTGCGGATTCCCTCGGTTTCCCCGGCTGTCCTCGCCGTGTTCGCGACGATCGCCGCGAATGCCGTTGCGGCAGAAGCGCCTTCGTCGTCGACATCGCTGCCGCTCAATCCGATCGCGCTATCGGTGCCGCAGGCGCCTCAGGCTTTCGCGGCGGGCGACGGGCGCACGCATCTGACCTGGGAAGTGCAGGCGGCGAGTCTTGCCGCCGTTCCCGCGACGGTGAAGTCGATTTCGGTCTGGGCCGAAGGCGGCGCGCAGCCGCTGCTCGAGTACGCATCGCCCGACGCGATCGGCGCGCACATGAGTCCGCTCGCCAAGCCGCTGTGCGCGCCGGGCAAGAGCGATTGCCGCATCGATCGCCTCGATCCGAGCGGTGCAGCGACGATCTGGATCGACCTCGCGCTCGCGCCCGATGCGCGCGTGCCCGATGCGCTCGAAACGCGCGTCACCGTCGCTGGCGACGGTATTTCTGCCACCGACGCCACGACACGCACGCGCGTCGAAGTCGACAAGGCGCCGGCCCGCGTGATCCATCCGCCGCTTGCCGGAAAGTCGTGGGGCGTGTTCGAGGCGTGCTGCGACACGGCCAACCATCATCGCCGCGGACAACGTTCGGTCGACGGCCATTTCGTGCTGCCCGAGCGCTTCGCGATCGACTTCATGAAGGTGAACAAGGCAGGCGACACGTTCAAGCGTGACGGCAAGCGCAACGAAGATTACTTCAGCTTCGGCGAACCCGTGCTCGCCGTTGCCGATGCGACCGTCGTCGACGTCTACGACGAACTCGCCGACGCGCCGCCGCAGCAACCGCTTCCCGCGCCGACCTTGCCCAAGGCGGGCGGCAACCACGTCATCCTCGATCTCGGTGGCGGTGTGTGGGCGATGTACGGCCACCTCAAGGCGCACAGCATCGGCGTCAAGGCCGGTGATCGGGTCAAGCCGGGGCAGGTCATCGCGCAACTTGGCAACAACGGCAATTCCGACATGGCGCACCTGCATTTCCAGCTCATGGACAGCCGCAATTTCGCGCAATCGCAAGGCGTGCCGTACGTGTTCAATCGTTACGAAGCGGTGGGCCACGCCGATCCTGCGAACGACAAGATCTTCTTCATGGGCCGATCCGAGGTGCACGAGAATGCGTTGCCGCTGAGCCTGACGATCGTCGATTTCGCCGAATCGGGTGCGCAGCGGCGTTAATTTGCCGCAGGTTCGGGCGTCTTCGTCGCAGGAGTCTGCGGCCCGGTCGTGCGCTCGTGTTCCTCGACGAGCTTTTGTGCAAGCGCGTGGTAGACGGGTTTGCGGCAGAGCAGGGTCGAGAACGCGCGGGCGATCAGGCAGGTTGCGAAGATCGGGATCGCGAGGTTCTGGTTGTTGGTGAGTTCCATCGAAATGACGGCCGCGGTCAACGGCGTCTGCGTGACGCCGGACAGGAACGCGGCCATGCCGAGCAGCACGATGGCGGCGCTGTTTCCGCCGCCGCCAAGCAAGGTCGCCAGCGTGTGCCCCATGCCCGAACCCACCGCCAGCGCCGGCGAAAAGATGCCGCCCGGAATGCCTGCCCAGTAGGACAGGATGTTGGCGGCGAGCTTGAGCAGCCCGAACGCGGCCGGCGCGTCCTGCGTGCCTTGCAGCAAGGCTTGCGCTTGCGCGTACCCGGTGCCGTAGATGGCGTTGCCGCTGGCCGCGCCGATGGCGGCGACGGCCAGTCCGCAGACCGCAGCGAACGCGACAGGCTGGCGCGCGCGCAGCCGCGCGACATGCGAGAGCGATCCGCGCGCGAGCTGGATCACCGTCGCGAACGCGCCGCCGCCGAGACCGCCGCATGCGCCGCAAGCAAGGATCGCGAGCCAGCCCTTGCCGAGCGGCAGCGAAGCGTCCACCGAGCCGAAGTAACTGTAGTTGCCGACGATGCCCAGCGAAACGATGCCGGCGAAGATGACCGCGGTGAGCAGCAGGCCGCTGAAGCGGTCTTCCCAGGTGCCGGACAATTCCTCGACGGCGAATACCACGCCGGCCAGCGGCGTGTTGAACGCTGCGGCAATGCCCGCCGCGGCACCGGCGAGGATGAAGCGCGACAGGGCTTTCGGATCGCGGAAGCCGAGAGCGTGGCCGATGCTGAACATGATGCCCGCGCCGACGTGCACGGTCGGGCCTTCGCGTCCGATCGACGCGCCGCCGAGCATGCCGAGCACGGTCAGCGCCATCTTGCCCAGCGCGATGGAGGGTGCGAGCAGCCGCTGGCGAAACGCTGCGTCCTCGATTTCGAGCGCGGCGATCGTCTGCGGTATGCCGCTGCCGCGCGTCGCGCGCAGTCGGCCCTCGGTCAGCCAGGCGAGCAGTGCGAAAACGGCCGGCGTGACGATCAGCGGCAACCAGATCGAGATACCGAGCAGGCGGCGGAATTGTGCGAAGGCGAAATCGCTGGCGTGCGCGAACGCGATCGCGGCCAAGCCGACGAGCACGCCGCCGCTCCACAACGCGGCGCGGCGTCGCCATTGCGTCGGCGCGAACAAATCGTGGCCGCGCAGATCGCGCAGGCGAGCGCCGATGCTCTCGAAGATAGAACGGAACATCGAGTGATTATCGCAAGGTCGCCTCGTCTGCGCCGCTGGTCGCTGGAAACGGCGCTCGTGCGCGGCTAGGCTCGCCGTTTTCCAATCTTCGGAGCGCGCATGGCATCGTCCATCCTGCTTGCCGATCATGCGTGGCTTGGCCGGGGATTCGCCGATGAGGTCGCGCTGGCGATCGAAGGCGGCGTGTTCGCCGCGGCGGCGGCGTTTTCGGATCGCGGCGAGCGCATCGGTCGATACGTCGTGCCCGGCGTGCCGAACCTGCATTCGCATGCGTTCCAGCGCGCGATGGCGGGCCTCGCCGAGCGGCGCGGCCAGTCCGAGGACAGCTTCTGGACGTGGCGCGAAGTCATGTACGCCTTTGCCGGCCGCATCGGCCCCGACGAATTGCGCGCGATCGCCGCGCAGCTCTACGTCGAGATGCTCAAGGCCGGCTACACGCACGTTTGCGAATTCCACTATCTGCATCACCGGACCGATGGCAAGCCGTATGCCGATCCTGCGGCGATGTCGTTGGCATTGGTCGACGCCGCGCGAGAGGCGGGCATCGGACTGACGCTGTTGCCGACGCTGTACATGACCGGCGGTTTCGATGGCCGCGCGCTCGGCGAACGGCAGCGCCGCTTCGGCCATGAGGTCGATGCGTACCTGCGCCTTCTCGAGACATTGCGCGCACTCGAATCACCGATGCTGCGCGTCGGCGTCGCGCTGCATTCGCTGCGCGCGGTGCCGGAAGAGGCGATGCGCGTGGTGCTCGAAAACAAAACCGTGCGCGATGGCGTCGTGCACATCCACATCGCCGAACAGATCGGCGAAGTGCAGGATTGCCTCGCGATCCGCAAGGCACGGCCCGTCGAATGGCTGTTCGACCACGCCGACGTCGACGCGCGCTGGTGCCTCGTGCACGCAACGCATCTCACGGAAGAAGAAACGCGGCGCATCGCCGAGAGCAGGGCGGTCGCCGGTTTGTGTCCGACCACGGAAGCCAATCTCGGCGACGGCCTGTTTCCGCTCAAGCCGTACCTCGACGCGGGCGGCGTCATCGGCATCGGTTCGGACAGCCACATTTCCGTGTCGCCGGTCGAGGAATTGCGCTGGCTCGAATACGGACAGCGCCTCGTCACGCGCCACCGCAACGTGAGCGCAAGCGCAACGATGCCGAGCACCGGCGAGACGCTCCTCGCGCACGCGCTCGCGGGTGGCGCGCAGGCAAGCGGCGCGAACATCGGCCGCCTCGACGCGAAGCACGGCGTCGCGCCGCGCGCCGATCTCGTCGTGCTCGACGACGCCTCGCCGCTGCTCGCTGGCCGCGATGTGGCGCATGCGATCGACACCTGGCTTTTCGCCGGCAACGCGAACCTCGTGCGCGACGTCATGGCCGGCGGCGAATGGCTCGTGCGCGATGGACGCCATCGCGACGAGGCGCGCATCGCGTCGCGCTATCGCGCCGTCGTGGAGGCGTTGGCCATCGCCGATTGAGCGCAGCACGCAGCACTCGCGCGGTGCTGCGTGAACGAAACTTCATGCACGCGAGGTTTTCAACTTCGCACGGCGGGCGCAGGATGCGGGTTTCCCATTGGCGGAGCGCGTCATGTCCCAACGTCTCGACAGCCGCATCGCACTTGTCACCGGAGCATCGTCCGGCATCGGTGAGGCGACCGCGATCGCGCTGGCCGAGGCCGGCGCCAAGGTCGCGATCGCCGCGCGGCGCAAGGATCGTCTCGACGAACTCGCGAAGAAGCTGGCCAAGCTCGGCGCCGATCCGCTGGTCCTTCCAGCCGATCTGCTCGATGAGAACGAAGCGCAGCGCATCGTCGGCGATACCGAAGCGCATTACGGCCGCCTCGACATCCTCGTCAACAATGCCGGCGTCATGTATCTCGAACCCGTCGCCGACGCCGATCTCGGCCGCTGGCGGCGCATGCTCGAACTCAACGTGCTCAGCATGATCGCGTCGACGCAGGCGGCGTTGCGCGGCATGCGCGCGCGGCGCGAGGGCGACATCGTCAACATCGCCTCGACCGCGGGGCGCATCGCCAATCCGAACGCCGCCGCGTACTCGGCGACGAAATTCGGCGTCGTCGCGTTCTCCGAGGCGTTGCGGCGCGAGGTGTATCGCGACCACATCCGCGTCAGCGTCGTCGAACCCGGCGTGGTCGCCACCGAATTGCGCGACCATATCGGCGATGCCGCGGTGAAGGATGCGCTCAACGCGTGGGCCGACGGCATGCGCCAGTTGCAGGCCGTCGATGTCGCGGAAGCGATCCGGTTCTGCGTGACGCGTCCCGCGCACGTGTGCATCAACGAAGTGCTGATGCGGCCGACCGATCAGGATCGCTGAGCGTCCGCCGCGAAACGAGGAAGTTTTCGATGAAAAAGAGAACGCTGGGCCAAGGTCTCGAAGTTTCCGCGCTCGGTTTGGGCTGCATGGGTCTTACGCACGCGTACTCGACCGGTCAGCCGGATCGTGCGGCGGGCGTCGCGCTCGTGCGGCGCGCGCTCGATCTCGGCGTGACGCTCATCGACACCGCCGACATCTACGGCCCGGAGACGAACGAGAAGCTCGTCGGCGAGGCGATCGCCGGTCGGCGCAACGAAGTCGTGCTCGCGACGAAGTTCGGCTTCACGTTCGATCGCGGCGGCATCACCGGCATCGGCGGCGGCCGCATCGACGGCAGTCCGACTTACGTGCGCAGCGCGTGCGATGCGTCGCTGCGCCGACTCGGTGTCGACCACATCGATCTCTACTACCTGCATCGCATCGATCCGGACACGCCGATCGAGGAGACGGTCGGCGCGATGTCGCGCCTCGTCGAGGACGGCAAGGTGCGCTTCATCGGCCTGTCGGAAGCGTCGGCGGCGACGCTGCGCAAGGCGCATGCGGTGCATCCGATTTGCGCCCTGCAGAGCGAATATTCGCTGTGGACGCGCGATCCGGAGGACGAGGTGCTGCCGGCGTGCCGCGAACTCGGCGTCGGCTTCGTGCCGTTCAGCCCGCTCGGCCGCGGCTTCCTGTCCGGCCGTTTCCGCAACGTCTCGGATCTTGCCGAAGACGACATGCGTCGCGGCACGCCTCGGTTCGAGGCGCAAAATTTCGCGGAAAATCTCGCGCTGCTCGATCGCGTCGAGCGACTCGCCGCGTTGCGCGGCATCACGCCGTCGCAACTCGCACTTGCGTGGTTGCTCGCGCAGGGCGAACACATCGTGCCGATCCCGGGCACGACGAATCCGTCGCGCCTGGCAGAAAACGCCGCCGCCGCGGATGTCGGGTTGAGCGCGGACGAACTCGCCGGGATCGACGCGATCGCGCCGCGCGGCGTCGCCGCCGGCGCGCGCTATGGCGAAGCCGGCCTGCGCCAGGTCAATCGCTGACGATCAACGCTTCGCGTCGCGCAACATCGGCGCGACGGCGGAAAAGTCGCCGTCGTTCGGCTGCGGCTTGATGTGCAGCAAGTGCGTGAGCAGCGGATAGACATCGACGTTGTCGAACGGCGGTGCGACGAACCCTTGGCGGAAATCCGGGCCGTGCGCGAGGAAAATCGCCTGCATGTCCGGCTCGTCGTTGTCGTAGCCGTGTTCGCCGGCCGAGTAGTGGCCGCCTTTGTTTTCGTAGGCGTGCTCGGTGATGTTGCCGCCGAGCGCGGCGAGGCAGAGCAGCGGCGGCAGCCGCGGATTGCTGCCGTAGTGCAGGCGCGCGGGCACGTCCTGCTTGCGCCAGCAAGTCATGTGCGGGTGCGGTGCGAGCAGCGCAGATTCGACTTCGGCTTCCTTGCCCTTGTGCGGCGTGATCGTGGCGAGGATGCCGTAGTTGTCGACCTTCACGTCGGCGAGCGGAACGACGTCGTCGAGATAGGTGCGCAGCGACTTTTGCGTTGCGACGCCGCCGTGGTCGGAGACGACGATGAGATCGGTTTGGTCGTAGACGCCTCGCGCGCGCAAGCCTGCGACGAGGCGTGCGATCGCGGCGTCGACTTGGCGAAGCGCGGCGCCGACTTCCTTCGACGCCGGCCCGTGCGAATGGCTTTCGTGGTCGACCTGGTCGAAATACAACGTGTAGAAACGAGCGCGCTGGTTCGCGGGCAAATCGAGCCAGCGCAACAGGTGGTCGACGCGCTCGTCGGGCGTCATCGACATGTCGAAGTACAGCCAGTGCGACGGGCGCACGCCATTGATCGCGACGTCGGCGCCGGGCCAGAACATCGTCGCGCTGCGCACGCCCTGTTTTTCCGCGCCGACCCAGATCGGTTCGCCGCCCCACCATGCCGGGTCGGAGACCGCATCGCGTTCCTTGTAGACGAAGGCGGCGCCGGTCTTCGGGTCGATGAAGCGGTTGTTCACGATGCCGTGGTGATCCGGATACAGCCCGGTCACGAGCGTGTAGTGGTTGGGAAAGGTCAGCGTCGGGAACGATGGCTTCATGGCCTGCGCGCGCACGCCGTCGGCGGCGAGTCGGTTGAGCGCCGGCGTGTCGTTGCGTTGCAGATAGTCGGGCCGGAAGCCGTCGATCGACACGAGGATGACGATCGGAGATGCGTCGCCCGCGGTCGTCGTCGCGGCGGTCTGCGTCGGCGGCGTCGTCGCGCAGCCGGAGCAAAGCAACGCGAAGGCGAGCAACAGGGACGTGAACAGGCGCATCGAGGGACTCCGGTGGTGCCGAACTGCATATCGTCGCCGAAACGGCGCGCCAAGGCACGCGGTTATCATCGGTCTTCCTTCCGCGAGGGCCGCACATGCATCTGTTCGACGATTGGACGATCGGCGATGTCGTCTTCCGCAACCGCATAGGCGTGTCGCCGATGTGCCAGTACTCGGCGATCGATGGCGTGCCGAACGAGTGGCACGCCGTGCATCTGGGCAGTCGCGCCGTCGGCGGCGCGGGTATCGTCATCGCGGAAGCGAGCGCAGTGTCGCCGGAGGGACGCATCACGCCTGCCGATGCGGGTTTGTGGAACGATGCGCAACTCGACGCATGGGCGCGCATCGCCGCGTTCGCGAGTTCGCACGGCGCGGTGCCCGGCATCCAGCTCGCGCATGCGGGACGCAAGGCCTCGTGCGACGTGCCGTGGCGTGGTGGCCGGCAACTCGCAATCGATGCGGGCGGTTGGATGACGTTTGCGCCGAGCGCGCTTGCATTTCACGACGGCGATGTCGCGCCTCGTGCGCTCGACGCGGCAGGCATCGCACGCGTCGTCGCCGATTTCCGGGCTGCCGCCGTGCGCGCAAGCGAGGCAGGATTTCGCGTCGTCGAAATCCACGCCGCACACGGCTACTTGCTGCATGAATTCCTGTCGCCGCTCTCCAACCGGCGCGACGACGGATACGGCGGCCCCCTCGAAAACCGCGCGCGGCTGCTGCGTGAGATCGTCGCCGCCGTGCGCGAGGTCTGGCCGCAGCCGCGGCCGCTGTTCGTGCGCGTCTCGGCGACGGATTGGGTCGACGGCGGTTGGGACATCGACGAATGCGTGCAGCTCGCGCGCTGGCTCAAGGACGACGGTGTCGATCTCGTCGATTGCTCGTCGGGTGGGCTCGTGGCGCATGCGAAAGTGCCTGTCGCACCCGGTTACCAGGTCGGTTTCGCCGCGCGCATTCGCCGCGAAGCGCGGATCGCGACGGCTGCGGTCGGGCTCATCACGACGCCGCGGCAGGCGCAGGACATCGTCGAGGCGGACGAGGCCGATCTCGTCCTCGTCGCACGCGAATCGCTGCGCGATCCGTATTTCCCGCGTCGCGCCGCCGCCGAACTCGACGCGACGATCGTTGCACCGGAGCAGTATCAACGCGCCTGGTGAGGCGCGTCGGTCTCGGGCAGGAACCATGCGAGCAGGCCGATCGCCGGCAGCCATGCGCAGATCGCGTAGACGGCTTCGATGCCGATGTGGTCGGCGAGCTGGCCGAGCACGGCTGCGCCGAGTCCGCCCATGCCGAACGCGAAGCCGAAGAAGAGTCCGGCGATGACGCCGGTGCGACCCGGCACGAGTTCCTGCGCGTAGACGATGATCGCCGAGAACGCCGACGACAGGATCGAGCCGATGATGACGGTGAGCACCGTCGTCCACATCAGGTTCGCGTGCGGCAGCAGCAGCGTGAACGGCAGCACGCCGAGGATCGAACCCCAGATCACGTACTTGCGGCCGATGCGGTCGCCGATCGGCCCGCCTGCGAGCGTGCCCGCGGCGACCGCGCCGAGGAAGAAGAACAGATGCAGCTGCGCGTCCTGCGCGCCGAGCTTGAACTTCTCCATGAGGTAGAACGTGTAGTAGCTCGAAATGCTCGCGAGATAAAAATACTTGGAGAAGATGAGCAGGCCGAGCACCACCATCGTCGCGACGATCGTCTTGCGCGGCAGGCGCGGCGCGGTTTTCGCCTTGGCTTGCGCGGCGCGATACGCCGGCACCTGCGCGCGATACCAGCTGCCGATGCGCGTGAGCAGCGCGATCGCGACGAGTGCGGCGAGCGCGAACCACGCCACGCTCGAACGTCCGCGCGGCATCACGACGAACGCGGCGAGCAGCGGCCCGATCGCCGAGCCGACGTTGCCGCCGACCTGGAACAGCGATTGCGCGAGCCCATGCTGTCCGCCCGAGGCCATGCGCGCGACGCGCGAGGATTCCGGATGGAACACCGACGAACCCGAACCGACCAGCGCCGCCGCGAGCAGCAGCACCGGGAACGTCGGTGCGCGCGACAAAAGGAGCAGGCCGGCCAACGTGCAACCCATGCCGATCGCGAGCGAATATGGCATCGGCCGCTTGTCGGTGTAGATGCCGACGAACGGCTGCAACATCGACGCGGTGAGCTGGAACGTCAGAGTGATCAGGCCGATCTGGCCGAAATCGAGCGCAAAACTTTCCTTGAGCAGCGGATAGATCGCGGGCAGCAGCGACTGGATCATGTCGTTGAGCAGATGGCATGTGCTCAACATCAGCAAAATCGGAAACGCGGTGGCCGCGGACGGCGTCGACGTGGTCGGCTCGACGGCGGCGAGCGCGGCATCGACAGGCGACGGGGAATCGGGAACGAGGGTTTCCATCGGCGAAAGCGAAGCGGCGGAATGCGCCATTATCGGCCTCCCCGCTGAATCCCGACATGCGCGTTCGATGAAATCCTTGTCATCTGCCCGGGCGCGAGCGGGCGTTCCAGATGAAGGCATCGACGGCCGATCGCGCGAATTGGGGCACGCGACGGCGACATGTCTTGACGGAAGTCGCCGACGCGGCTCTAATACGCGGCCCCGCTGCGGACGCCCAGTCCGCATGCAGCAGATGTCCGGCCGGGTAGCTCAGTTGGTAGAGCAGGGGATTGAAAATCCCCGTGTCGGCGGTTCGATTCCGTCCCCGGCCACCACTTGATAGTTTCATGGCGTCCAAGGGCGTCCAGCAAGACACACGAAACCCCGCTATTCGCGGGGTTTTTCGTTTCAGGGCGTCCGAAGGCGTCCAAGGACAGCCAGCCAACTTGTGAGTAGGATAGTGAGTAGGTCGCTACTCACGGGGGCCGTCTACTCACAATGGGCTACTCACGCATGCTGACCGATACCAAGCTCCGCTCCCTGCGCCCACGCGACCGCGTCTACCGCATGGCCGACTCCAACGGCTTGTGCATCGAAGTCACGCCGGCCGGCTCGCGCTTGTGGCGCTACCGCTACCGATTCAACGGCAAGGCGAGCATGGCGACGCTCGGTGAATACCCCTCCGTCTCGCTCGTCGACGCACGTCGCTTGCGCGATGAAGCGCGCGCCACACTCGCGGCCGGCACGTCACCCGTAGCAGCCTCGCGCGCACGTCGCGCGGCGCAGGCGGAACGCGCGGAGAACACCTTCGGCGCGCTAGCGCTGGAGTGGATCGGCTCGCACGGCGCGCAGCTTGCGCCGAGTACGCTCAAGCGCGAGCGCAGCATGCTTGATCGTTTCCTGCTTCCCACACTCGGCGACATGCCCTTGGATGGCATCAGGGCAAGCGACGTGCTCGCCGCGCTGCGACGCATACCGGCGGAAGACGGCCGACGCCTTGAATCGGCGCATCGCGTGCGTGCGTTGGCGGGCCGAATCATGCGCTATGGCGTCGCGACCGGCCGCGCCGAGCGCAACCCCGTCGCTGATCTTGCCGGCGCGTTGCCGACGCCAGAGGCGACGCACTTTGCCGCACCGACCGAGCCTGCACCTGTCGGCGAACTGTTGCGGGCCGTGGACAGTTTCAGCGGCTATGCTGCCGTGGAAGCTGCATTGAAGCTGGCTCCGCTGGTATTCGCACGCCCCGGTGAACTGCGTTCGATGCGTTGGGCCGACGTGGACTTCGACGCGGCCGAATGGCGCTATACAGCGACAAAGACAGGCACCCCGCATATCGTCCCACTGTCGAAGCAGGCGCTGACCATCCTACGCGAGCTGCATCGCCTGACTGGATCAAGCGAGTTCGCCTTTCCGTCTGTGCGCTCGTGGAAGCGTCCTATCAGCGATAACACGTTGAACGCTGCCCTGCGCCGGCTCGGCTTCACAACCGAGCAGATAACGTCGCACGGCTGGCGCGCGGTCGCGCGAACGATGCTTGACGAACGTCTAGGCTTTGCGCCGCACTTGATTGAGCACCAGTTGGCGCACGCGGTACGTGATCCGCTCGGCCGCGCGTATAACCGCACCTCGCACCTACCGGAGCGACGGAAGATGATGCAGGCGTGGGCCGACTATCTGGACGGGTTGAAGGCAGGCGGTAATGTGGTCGCCATGCGGAACCGAAAGAGCGCCTAGGAGACGACGATGGCTGTTCCGCAAGAGCTGGCCCAACAGTTCCTATTCCAGTTCGCGCGCGCCGAATATGCGCTGAAAGGAGTCAAGGGATTCTGCGATGGCGACGAGGGCAAGCGCGCAAAGCCCAATTGGGATGCTTTCGCTTCGGCCATTGCGGAACACTTAGCTGGACATCCGCGCGTCGACAAAGAGACACGCGAGCTTCTTCTAAACCAGCCGCCGAAGGTCGAACTTGTGCGCGATGGCGTTGCCAAGTTCGAAGATAAACCGCTGTGCGAACGGCCTGACGGGCAGCGCCTTATCGAAGCCATGAAGCGCGTTCGCAACAATCTGTTCCACGGCGGCAAAGAGAACCCCGAGCAGTATCCCGGACGCGACGAACGCCTAGTTGAAGCTGCTCTTACAGTGCTGCACGTCGCAATGGAGTGCGCGCCCGAGGAGATTCAGCGCCGCTTCGTCCGGTAGCTTGCCCACCGAATCTTTCCCTCGACGGCCGCGCATTGCACGCGGCCGTTTTCGTTTGCGTCTCCCCGGTCAACGGAACCGACAGTGCTGCGCCTCCCGGAGTGCATGCCGGTGCATGGCTGCGCCTGTCGGTTCCGTTTCCGTCTTGGGTTAGGCGTCGCCTTCGACCAAGTGTGGGGACGACTTCGCGGATGGCGGGTAGAACCACATCACGAGGTTCCCCAAGCTGATAGCGCCCATCCTGCGACTGATCCAAAACTTGTGTCGAAGGGGCCTGTTCACGCCACTGTGATACCCAAAGCCAGCGCACATGCGGTAGCCGAACGGCAGGCGCACTTCGTCCCACCAATAGGTGTCGGCGTATTCCATCGTGAGCATCAGCGGGCCTAAGAATGCTTCGGCGTATTCGATGGCTCCCGTGTCCTCGAAACGCTCGACGCGCGGCCACGTCCTCCACTCCTCGCCCCAATCTTCGTCGCGCCGTTTCAGTTCGCGTCGCGCGCCTAAGTAAGCCCCAAAGCGATAGCCGAATGCCACGAACTCCATGCGTTTGTTTCCCCTGTCTCTTTCCGCTACCCCGTATCTATCGTTTTGCCCGTGACGGCAGCGATGGTCACGGCGACGAACGGGGCGGAGAGTAGTTGACAGCATGGATCGCGCAACGGTAATAGTGTGGCGTGTCTCGGCGCTGTCGTTTCCTCTAAAGGAACTGACACCGCACGCGCGCCGCACTCTAGCGGCCCCCTTCGCGGCCACCCCTTCATCCCCTTCATCCCCCTTCGGTTCGCCTCGCTGACCTCGCGCTACCTGCGGTCGGTGACGATGGCTTGCGCGTGTTCTTTCCGCGCAGCGAGCGGCACGAATAGTTCACGCGGCATCGTCCGACGCGATCCGCCAACGTCCACCGACGTGCATTTCTGGTGACTACAGGCGGAGGACTGCGGCCCCTATCGGTTGCTGGTAACCCGAGACAGGGAAACGTCCGCCCCGGACACCCTCCGTCACCCCACGACTGCACAAGTGAACCCAATGCACTCCCAACGCCCTCTTTCGCTTTCCCCGCGCCACCCCTTCGCCTCCCCATGCTCCCCTGCGGAGACCCACTGACGTGGCGCGAGTCACCCCGCAACGCATCACCCCGCGCGTACGCGACAACGGCTCCCCTCAATCCCCCGGCCTCGCTGTCCAAGCTCGCATCGACCACAACGGCGGCGACGAGCTATGGGCCGTTGCCGACGCGTTGAACAACGCGCACAGCATCATCGCCGACAAGGCACGCAGCGATGCGCTCGACGCGCAGCGCAAGGACAAGGCCGACTATGAAGCTGGCAAGCTCCAGCGCCTCCAGTCCGACATGACCGGCGACGCCGACGCGATGACGCTCCAGCGCCCCGACGTGACCGAAGGCTTCAAGCGCGGCTATCTCGAATCGGAAGGCGTTGTGCAGCTCTCTCGTTTGAAGAACGAGATGGTTGGCGACATCGCGCGAATGGGGCCGGACGACGACTTCGAGCAGTACGTCAACGAGAAGACTTCGACGTGGCTTGAACAGCACGGCTCGGCTGATCCTTCGATCCGCAAGACGCTTATCCCCGGTCTGTCCCGAGTGGTGGACGCAGCGCGCGGCGAGTACCAGCAGCAGGCGACCAAGCAGCTACTCGAACGCAGCGAGGAGAACCTGTTCTCCATCGGCGTTGACATGGCGAAGGACGGGTCTCTGCTAACCGAGGCCGGAATGGAGTCGTTCTACTCGTTCGGCGGTCGTCCCGAGATTGGAGCGTTGGAACGCCGGGAGATGGACAAGATCGCTTCGCAGGCACTCACGGAGCAGATGGCGTCCGGCGCCATCGACCCCGCGAAGGTCATGGCGTTCTTGGACAAGCCCCGTCCCGATGGAACACCCGGCCTTGCGCACAACCCCAAGTATCGCGACGACTTGATCCGTGCGGCGGCTGCTGGCCAACGTCAACGCGACGAGGCCCAACATGCCGCCGAGCGACAGGCGGAGACCGACATGGCGTTCCATCTCGACGACTTGGCCGACCGTGGCATCCTGTCGGATCGCGCGATCAAGGATGCGGCGGCGAAGGTCGGCCGTGGCGACGATGCTCCGTGGCAACTGGCGTGGCGTCACCGCAATCAGGAAGCCGCGAAGAAGCTCCAGAGTGAAGCCAAGGAGCGCGCAGAGAAGCGCGACGTTCTCGCCTATGCGGCCAACGGCGATGCTCGGTTGAATGCGCTGTCGGCGACGGCGGTGCAGAAAGCCTTCAACGAGGAAGTGTTGGCCGCACTCGACGAGAACGCAGCGAAGGCCGGTAGCGGAAACGCGCGCTTGGGTCGGGTGATGTCGGTCGCCGAAAAGAGTGGCGTCGTTCCAGACCTGCTCAAGAACATGTTCGGCAAGCTCGACCCGCGCAACCCGCAGCAGTTCGCTTCGCTCGTCGGCACCTTCGATGCCTTGTCCGCACGCAGCCCCACCTATGCACGCAGGGTCATCGACGAGAAGGGATTGGCGACCCTCGACGCCTATCACGCGTTGACGCAGGAAACTGGACTGCGCCCCGAGGCAGCCATCGAGACCCTTTCGCGTACCCCGATGGACATGCAGGCAGCGACGACGGCCGTCAGCACGGCCTTGGGTCGTGGCGACGTGCGTTCAAAGCTGCCTAGGGACGGTGCTAACGCCAGCTATGTGGACGCATGGGTGCGTCGGAACGCTTCGATCTACCAAGCGACCGGCCAGTTCACACCCGAGGATGCCATCAAGCGCGCTGCGGAGAACTTCAAGACCCGGCACGACATCGTCAACGGACGCTATATGCCTAACGCGGGGTTGAAGCCGGG
>JAKPAN010000288.1 GCA_029779475.1 Pseudomonadota bacterium | reverse complement strand
GGCTACAAGCGCATCCTCGCCGACGTGAACAAGCAGGTCGGCGAGACGACGGCATTCCGGATCAACGCGATGAAGACGGACGCGAACAGCTTCCGCGACGCCGTCACGCAGGAACGCTGGGGCATCGCGCCCGCCGTGACCTTCGGCATCGGCACGCCGGACGAGGTGACCTTCTCGTACTACAAGCTGCAGGAGAGCAATGTCCCGGACTTCGGCGTGCCGTACTTCAACGGCCGGCCGATCGCCGTGCCGACGAACCGCTTCTACGGCATGGCCAATGCCGACTACGACCGGAACGACACGGGCATCGCGACAGCCGCGTGGACGCACCGCTTCAGCGCGGATTCGCAGCTCCGCACGGTCGTGCGTCACGCCGACTACGAACGCGACCTCTGGGCCGTCGCGCCGCGGCTGGCCGGCGGCACGACCGTCCTGACGGACAACACCGTGCTCAATCGCCAGCGCCAGGCGCGCGGCAGCACGGAGCAGACGCTCACGCTGCAGTCGGACTTCACGACGAAGTTCGAGGCCGCCGGGATGAAGCACCTCGCGCTGGTCGGTGCGGAACTCGTCCGCGAACGTGCGCATCGCTGGACCAACACCGGCGCCGCGACGAACCCGTCGACGACGGTGGGCGCGCCGAACGCGTACCCGGTCCTGCCGGCGAACTACTTCTCGGTCGCCCGCACGGCCGACAACTACTACACGGCCCACACGATCGGCCTCTACGCGCAGGACGTCGTGGAATTCATCCCGAAGTGGAAGGCCGTCGTCGGCGCGCGCTTCGACCGGTTCTCCGCGGACTACGACCGTCCGCTGCCCGCCGGCGATCTCACGCGCGCGGACAACGTGTTCAGCACGCGCGCCGGCCTGCTCTACCAGCCGGACGACGAGGTGTCGTACTACGCGTCGTACGGCACGTCGTTCAACCCGTCCGCCGAGCTGTACGCGCTCGACGACCGCAGCACGAACACGCCACCCGAGAAGAGCCGCAACCTCGAGGCGGGCGTGAAGTGGGAACTGTACGAAGGCGACCTCTCGCTGCGCACGGCCGTGTTCCGATCCGAGAAGACCAACGAGCGCAACACCGACCTCGCGGTGACCGTCGAGCAGAACCTCCTTTCCGGAAAACGTCACACCGACGGCGTCGAACTCGAAGCGGCCGGCCGCATCACGCCGAGCTGGGAAGTCTTCAGCGCACTCGCCGTCATGCGCGCCAACATCGACGCGGCCACCGGGCAGCAGGCGAACACGCTGAACAAGATCCCGCTGAACACGCCGAACTACACGTTCAACGTCTGGACCGTCTATCGCATCGGCGAATGGCGACTCGGCGGCGGCGTCGAGGGTGCGGGTCTGCGTTACGCG
>JAKPAN010000280.1 GCA_029779475.1 Pseudomonadota bacterium | reverse complement strand
ACGCGAACCTCGTCGACGCCGAGGTCTTCCTGTGCGGCTCGCCGGCGATGGTCGAAGACGCACGTTGCCTCGCCATCGCCGCGGGTGCCGCGCGGTCGCGCATTCACGCCGACCCGTTCGACGCCGGCGGCAACGCGCCGCCGCGCGACTCCGAGAAGATCGCGCAGATCGCGCCCGACCCGGAACTCTGGGACGCGCTCGAGCGCGGCCCGCGCCTGCGCCGCATTCTGGAAACGTTTTACGAACGCGTATACGCAGACGATCGCCTGTCGCCCTTCTTCACCGGCTTGCCGCGCGACCAGGTGATCGCCAAGCAATACGCGTTCCTCGCCGATCTGTTCTCCGGCAAGCGCGAATACTTCGGCATGAAGCCCTACAACGCGCACCACTGGATGGTCATTTCCGACGACCTGTTCGACTATCGCGAATCGTTGTTCGACTGGGCGCTGCGCGAGCACGGATTATCCGAGGCGATGATCCGGCGCTGGGGTTCGGTGCACGAGCGATTCCGCGCCGAGATCGTCAAGCCGGTCGCACGCGGCATGATCGTGGACGGCGAAGAACAACCGCTGCGCATCCACCAGACCGACCAGCTCGACATCGATGCGATGTGCGACGGATGCGGTCACGAAATCCCGGCCGGCCGGCCGGTGCGCTACCAGTTCCGCCTCGGCACGCTGCACTGCGAACACTGCGCCGGGTTGGCGGCTTGACTGTCGGCGCGGGCGCGGCCGTCGCAGCCCGCGCTTAGAAAATGCAAATGAGCGCGCCGCATGGCGGCGAACACCACGCGTCGTTTCGTCTTGCCGGGATATCCGGACGCCTCTGCTTGCGCGCGTCCGATCGAGGGGCGCCGCCGGATCGGATCAGGAACGAGGAGCCGTTTCCGTACGCACGGTGATCAGGGTGCCGAGGGTCTGGGCGCAGGCCTTCGCCTGTCCGAGCACAAGGCCGAGGCGCGCCGAAGCGCCGGCATGCACGGCGAGCACGAGCGCGTTATGAGGGCCGGGAATCCGGCAAACCACGAACTTGCCGCCGCTGCCTTCGATCAGCACGTGGTCGAGCGCGCCGGACGACAACTCCCGGAGCACGCCGTCGCCGAGCGCGGCCAGCGAGCTGGCCATCGCCGCAAGCCGCCCGGATTCGACGCCGATGCGCTCGCGCGTCTTCTCGGCAAACGGGCGGCCGTCACGTGAGGCGATGATCGCCGCGTTGGCGCCGCTGCGCTCGAGGAGTTCCTCCAGCGCGGCCATGCTGCGAATCCGGGTGGACACTTGCGCGGTCATGCCAAAAGCTCCTGCTCGCGCGAGCGTTCGTCACCGTATTCCAGCAGCGTGAACAGTATTTCGAACATGTGGGCGATGCTCTCGCGCTTTCTGGCGTCGACGGTGACGATGGGCGCTATCAGGCGGGACTGGAAAAGCAATGTTTGACACGCACGCCTGAGCGAATCGGCACTGTCGCGCGCCTTGTTCACGGCGATGAGCCAAGGCAGGTGTTCGAGTTCCTTGGCATAGGTCTTGAGCGTCTCGCGCAACCCGTCGAGTGCATGGGCCGAAGACGCGTCGACGAGCACGATGATGCCGAGCAGACCGTGGCGCACGACTTCGAACATGAAGCTGAAGCGCTCCTGCCCGGGCAATCCGTACAGAAGCAGGCGCTCGCCGCCCTCGAGAGCCATCTCCCCGTAGTCGAAGGCAACCGTGGTGGTGTCCTTCATGAGCGCGAGTTCGCCGCTGGCCGGGACTTCGGTGGTGATCGGCTCGATGTCACTCAGCGCCGCCACGCACGTGGTCTTGCCTGCCCCGGGTTCGCCGATGAAGACGACCTTGTAGCTTTCGACCATCACGAAAACCCCAGGGCACGGCCGATCCGGCCCGCCAGGGAACGCCAGCGCGAACCTTCGCTGCGCGGCGCGGGCGCCGGTGTACGCGGCGCGGCGAAGCGATCGAGCGCCCCATCGGCCGCAATGAGTTCGAGATAACCGCCGATTTCCATCTCCTCCAGACCGGTGCGCGCCGCGATCTGCGCGACCGTGAGCGGCTTGCGCAACATCGTCGCCAGGACCGACCAGCAAGCCTTGGGCAGGCGCTCGAAGTTCAACGGCCATGCGCGCAGGCGGAAACTCCATTCCACGCCCATCTGCGCCGACGCGTAGTCGCCGAGCCGGCCTGCATCGGCCTCGCTGCCTGCCTCGCTGAGTACCGCGAGCACTTCGGACACGCGCCACGGCAAGTGCAGCGTTCCTGCTCCGTGCATGCGCGGGCGCGCAGCGCAGCGCAGCGCACGATGTTCATCGGCGAGGCAGCGTCGAATGACGTGGTCGTCCGGCCCGCATCCAGGTTGACGAACCGCACGTCGGCGGCAGCATCGCCAACAACCGTGAAGGGTCGCTTCAGATACGGCTTGAGCAAGCCGATCAGCGATTTCAGCGCGTCGACTTCCTCTCGGGTGAAGTTGTCACAGGAGATTTTCAAAGGAGTCATCTTTCGTTGGGGTATTTGAAGCGGCTTCCTGTGGGAAGCCGCCGGCACTACGCCTCGTTGCCGCGGATGGTTCGCGGGTGATACCGGCGTCTCAGGTGGAAGCTTCGATCGCGGCCATCGCGGCACGGGTGCGCACCAGCACCATGCCGACATTGGCCGAAATGCGGCACACGAAGACCGCTGCCTGATTCGGATTCTTCTTCGAACGGATGAAGACGTGGATCAGGTTGGTGCTGAACACCACGATTTCGTTGAAGTAATGCGAACCGTCGGGGCGCGTGATGCCGCGCGACTTGTCGAAGAGCTTTTCGATTTCCATGACATTCTTGCCCTGGAAGAGGTCGCCCGTCGCCGCGGCGACGAGATCGAGTACCTCACTGGGATGCGAGTCGACCGTCTTCACGGCGAGCAGCAGGCCGCTGACCATGTCGACGTAGCCGACGGCGACGCATTCGGGGACTTCGGACTGCGCGGTAGCAAGCGCCTTGTCGATGGACATCGTTTCTTTTCCTTTGGCTGGTGGGTTTGGACTGGACTGCGGGTCGGCGATCAACGCCATCCGCCGATGCGTTCGGCGAATTCGGAGAGGAACAGCCATTGCGCTTTCGCCTGGATCGCGAGCGGGCGCGCGGCGCGCACCTTGGCGATCGCTTCGTCGGCACAATCGCCGACCCAGATGAGGATGACGGCGAGCAACGTGCCCGTGCGGCCAAGGCCGCCACGGCAATGCACGGCCACACCGCGATTCGCGCAGATGATCGGCTCGACGTCGCGGCACAGGTCCACGGCTTGGGCGAAGCTCGGCGCGCCCATGTCGGGAATCGGCACATGCCGGAAGCGCAGTCCCGCCGCGGCGACTTCGCGCCCAAGCGTCGTGGACTGCTCTGCACCGACCAGCATCTCCACGCCGCTTTCGACGAGCGTGCGCAACTGGTCGCCGATGTCGGCGCTGAGACCGGGCCGGCTCATGCCGCACAACAAGCCGGGCACGAGCCACCAGATGCCTGCTTCGCTCGGCGCGGCGCGGCGGATCGGATCGACGGGCAAGCCGCAGTTGCCGGTTTCCACGTAGAGCCGGCCTGCCGGCGTGGCGGGGTTGTTGAAGAAGTGCGCAACGCTGGCCTGCTCCTGGAGCGTGCCACCGGCGATCAGCGCGACGTGACCGCCCAACGCAAGGCAGTCGCGCCGGTTGTGCGTGACCATCAGGACCGCAGCGCGCGTGGCGATGTTGGCGATGCGCGCCAGAACGGCGAGCGCCGCTGCGTGGTCGAGGTCGGCCGTGGGTTCGTCGAGCAGATACAAAGCCGCGTCGCGCTCGAGATCGGCGCGAACAGCGAGGTAGCGGCGCAGGGCCAGCGGCAGCGAGGCGACCGACGCGTCGAGCACGGCTGCGCCCTCGACGACACCCGCCTCGACGAGCCAGGCTTGCGCGGTCACCCCGTGTCGATGCCGCGCGCGGCGAGCGTTTCTGCAACGCTGTCCGCGCCCTCCAGGGCGTCCCGCTGGCGCAGCCAAGCGACATCGGCTTCGCAGGCAACAGGGTGTTCGCCGAACGTCGCCGTGCCCTCGAGCTCGACCTCGTCCGAACCGGCGAGGGCGGCGAGCAGCGACGACTTGCCTGCGCCGCCGGCACCGATGATGAACAGCACGCCCGGCGTCGTGACGCGCAGGGTGACATTGCCGACGGTCAGCAACGGGCCACGCCGCACGCCGACCCGCTCGAAACTGAGCGGGATCGGTTGTTTTGGCATGGCGCGGCCATCGGCCCACGCCGTGGCTGGCCGAGCGGAAACAGTCATTGGGAAGCCCTTCGATTTCGATCCAGTCCCGCCGCGACGATGTCGCGACAAGACCCTTTTGAATACGCACCGGTATTGAATCCGAAGGGCGTCAAAACTGTCTACTGGTTCACATCCCAAAAACCGCATTGGTATTGATTGTTTGCAGTTGCGCTGATGGCGGCGCGCCTGCCTGTTGCGAGGCGACAAGGGCCTGCCGACGCCCGGCGCGCGCCGGCTGGCGCCTGCGTGGCATCCTTGGAACCGCTGGCCCAGCGGCGAATGCTCCCCGGATCGCCCGCGCCGCTTTTCCACAGAGGCTCCCAGGATGATTCAACGCTCGCACCTCATCATCGTCGTCCTCGCGCTGGCCGGTGCGGCGGCGGGCATGTTCATGGGGCAATGGCTGCAACCGCGTCCGCACGGCGGCGCGGCGTACGCGCTGGTCGGCGCGGCGCGAGCGGATTTCCAGCGCCCGGACGCCGCCGGCCAGCCACATCGCATCGGCGAATGGGACGGCCACCTCGTCGTACTCAACTTCTGGGCGAGCTGGTGCGGGCCATGCCGCGCCGAGATGCCCTTGCTCGACCGCACCGCGCAACGTCATGCCGGGCAAGGCCTGGCCGTGATCGGCGTCGCCGTCGATGATGCCGTGGCGACGCGCGATTTCCTCAAGGACAACCCGGTCGGCTATCCGATCCTTGTCGATGATCCGCAAAAAGGCAGCGATCTGTCGGTAACGTTCGGCAACAACCGTAGCGTATTGCCGTATACGGTGTTGATCGGCCGCGACGGGCGCATCCTCGCCCAACACCTCGGCAGTTTCAGCGAAACCCTGCTGGAAGACTGGCTCAAGCCGCATCTGTAGCCAATCTCGGCCATTTTTAGTCAAACATCGCCGAACTGGACAGAACAGCATCGTTCGGACAACACTAGCGCCCCTCTTTCCGACCCGGATCGCCTGGTGGCGAACATCCTCGTCCTGCATGGCCCCAATCTCAATCTGCTCGGCACGCGCGAGCCGGAGATCTACGGCCGCGCAACGCTGGCCGAGATCGACGCCGACCTCGCCGCACGCGCCCGGGCTGCCGGCCACGCGCTGACGAGTGTCCAGTCCAATGCCGAACATGAACTCGTCGAGCGCGTGCAGCGCACGCGCGAGGACGGCACCGCGTTCGTGCTCATCAATCCCGGCGCGTTCACGCACACCAGCATCGCCCTGCGCGACGCGTTCGCCGCGGTCGGCACGCCGTTCATCGAAGTGCATCTGTCCAACATCCACGCGCGCGAAGCGTTCCGCCGCCACAGCTACCTCAGCGACCTCGCCGTCGGCGTGATCTGCGGGCTCGGGCCGATCGGCTACGAACTCGCGCTGGCCGCGGCCATCCAGCGCCTCGAGCGCGCCACCTGAAACCCGAGCGCCGGTCCGCTGGCGCAAAACCGAGAGACGCCCATGGATCTGCGCAAGATCAAGAAACTCATCGACCTGCTCGAGGAATCGAACCTCGCCGAACTGGAAATCAAGGAAGGCGAGGAAATCGTGCGCCTGTCGCGCATGCCCAAGGGCATGATCGCCGCGGCACCGGTCGCAGCCGCGCCGGCGGTGCGCTACGACGCGCCCGCAGCCGCGGCGCCGGTCGCTGCGTCGGCGCCGGCCGCGCCGGCTTCGGGCGGAAAAGCCTTGCCCGACGGCCACGTCGTCAAATCGCCGATGGTCGGCACGTTCTATGCCTCGGCCAATCCGGATTCGCCGCCGTTCGTGAAGGTCGGCCAGAGCATCAAGGCCGGCGAAACGATCGGCATCATCGAGGCGATGAAGATGTTCAACCAGATCGAAGCCGACGCCTCCGGCACGGTGGTCGCGGTGCTCGTCGAGAACGGCCAGCCCGTCGAATTCGACGAACCCATGTTCGTGATCGGCTGAGGCGGCGCACATGCTCGACAAGGTGGTGATCGCCAACCGCGGCGAAATCGCGTTGCGCGTGCTGCGCGCCTGCCACACGCTCGGCATCAAGACGGTCGCCGTGCATTCGACGGCGGATCGCAACTTGAAACACGTCGGCATGGCCGACGAGGCGATCTGCATCGGCCCGCCCGCATCGGCGGACAGCTACCTCAACGTCCCGCGCATCATCGCCGCGGCCGAGGTCACCGACGCGCAGGCGATCCATCCCGGCTACGGCTTCCTGTCCGAGAACGCGGACTTCGCCGAGCGCGTGGAGAAATCCGGCTTCATCTTCATCGGCCCGACCGCGGATGTGATCCGTCTCATGGGCGACAAGGTCGAAGCGATCCGCGCGATGAAGTCCGCCGGCGTGCCCTGCGTGCCCGGTTCGGGCGGCCCGCTCGGCGACGACGTCGTCGCGAACACCAAGATCGCGCGCGAAATCGGCTACCCGGTCATCATCAAGGCGGCCGGCGGCGGCGGCGGACGCGGCATGCGCGTCGTGCACACCGAAGCGCACCTCGCCAACGCGATCCAGATGACCAAGTCCGAAGCCAAGGCCGCGTTCGGCAACGGCGAGGTCTACATGGAGAAGTTCCTCGAGAACCCGCGCCATGTGGAAATCCAGGTGCTCGCCGACGGCCAAGGCAACGCGATCCATCTCGGCGAACGCGACTGCTCGATGCAGCGCCGCCACCAGAAGGTCGTCGAGGAAGCACCCGCGCCCGGCATCACGCCAGAACAGCGCGCCGAGATCGGCAAGGTCTGCGTCGAAGCCTGCAAGCGCATCGGCTATCGCGGCGCGGGCACGTTCGAGTTCCTCTACGAGAACGGCCGCTTCTACTTCATCGAGATGAACACGCGCATCCAGGTCGAACATCCGGTGACCGAACTCATCACCGGCGTCGATCTCGTGCGCGAGCAGTTGCTGATCGCGGCGGGCGAGAAACTGACGCTCCGCCAGGAGGACATCGTCCTCGACGGCCACGCGATCGAATGCCGCATCAACGCCGAAGACCCGGACACGTTCCTGCCGAGTCCCGGCACCGTGAAACGTTTCGAAGCGCCCGGCGGCCCCGGCGTGCGCGTCGACACGCACGTCTACGACGGCTACCGCATCCCGCCAAACTACGACTCGATGATCGGCAAGCTCATCGTGCATGGCCGCGACCGCGCGACCGCGATCGCGCGCATGCGCATCGCGCTGTCGGAAATGGTCGTCGAAGGCATCAAGACCAACGTGCCGCTGCAGCAACGCATCATGGCCGACGGCGGTTTCCAGGCCGGCGGCCAGAACATCCATTACCTCGAGAAGCGCATGGCCGAGGCGAAGGAAAAAGCGATCGGAATCGGCTGACGCGCATGCCCTTCCTCGAACTCTCCCTCGCCGTCCACCAATCCGACCAGGAGCGCATCGAACTCGCGCTCGAGGAGGCCGGCGCGCTCGCGGTGACGCTGCTCGACGCCGAAGTCGACACGCCGAACGAGCGCGCGATCCTCGAACCCGGCGTCGGCGAGACGCCGGTGTGGGATCGCATCGTGCTCAGCGCGCTGTTCGACGCGGACACCGATCGCGCCGGACTCGTGCATCTGCTCTGCGAACTCGCGCCCGATCTCGAACCGGACCAACTGCGCCTGCGCGACGTCGCCGACCAGGACTGGACGCGCGTCTGGATGGACGACTTCAAGCCGATGCGCTTCGGCCGCCGCTTGTGGATTTATCCGTGGAACATCGAGCCGCCGACGGACGACGCGGACGCTATCGTCGTGCGCCTCGACCCCGGTCTCGCCTTCGGCACCGGCACGCATCCGACGACGGCGCTGTGCCTGGAATGGCTCGACAGTCTCGATCTCGCCGGCAAGAGCGTGGTCGACTACGGCTGCGGTTCGGGCGTGCTCGCGATCGCCGCGCTCAAACTCGGCGCGGCGCGCGTCGACGGCATCGACAACGATCCGCAAGCGATCGTGGCGAGCCGCGACAACGCCGAACGCAACGGCGTCGCCGATCGCCTCGCGCTGTACTTGCCCGACGCGTTCGCGCATGAACCCGCCGACGTGTTCGTCGCCAACATCCTCGCCGGCCCGCTCGCGCAGCTCGCGCCGCGTTTTGCGCAATGCGCGAAGCCGGGCGCGCCGTTCGCGCTGTCGGGCATCCTGCAAGGCCAGCAAGACGAATTGCTCGCGATCTACGCGCAATGGTTCGGCGACCTCGCCGTCGCGACGCGCGAGGATTGGGTGCGCATTTCCGGACGCCGTCGCGCGTGACGCGCAAGCCGACGTAAATCGTCCCGCGCGTGGAATCGGCGCGCGTAAGATACGAGCGCATCCAATGCCGCGGAGAGGATCGTGAATCCGCTGTCCTGGCTCGGCCACAAGCTCGCGCATTACCTGACGGCCCCGCGCGACGGATTTTCCATCGCCACAAGCCGGCGCGGCATGCTCGCGGCGAGCCTGCGCAAGGGCGACGTGCTGCTCGTCGAAGGCAGCAGCCGTTTCGCTTCGGCGATCCGCACGATCACGCAATCGACATGGTCGCACGCGGCGCTGTGCGTCGGCGATGCGCTCGCGCAGACGCACGGCGACGCGCTCATGCTCGTCGAGGCCGACATCAACGACGGCGTGCGCGCCGTGCCCGTGTCGCACTATGCGACGCTGCACACGCGCATCTGCCGGCCGGTCGGCTTGCATACCGACGAACTCGACGCGCTCGCGGGCTACGTCATCCGTCGCCTCGGCCAGCAGTACGACCTCGACAACGTGTTCGACCTCGCGCGCTATCTCGTGCATCCGCCGCCGGTGCCGCAGAGATATCGCCGCCGCCTGCTCTCGATCGGCAGCGGCGAGCCGACGCGCGCGATCTGTTCGTCGCTGATCGCCGCCGCGTTCGCGTCGATCAACTATCCGGTGCTGCCCGACATCGAAGTCGCGAGCAGCGTCGGCAAGGACGGCGCGGCGCAATTGCGCGAGATCCTGCACATCCGCGACTCGCGCCTGTACGCGCCGCGCGACTTCGACGTCTCGCCGTACTTCCGCGTCGTCAAGCCGACGCTCGAACACGGCTTCGATCCGCACGTGCTGACCTGGGCCGAACTCGCGACGTTGCCCGCTGACGCGGGCGAAGACTGACCCCGCGCGCTAAGATCGCCACGCTCGCCCGCTGCCCGATCCGCGCCATGTACACGCAATGCCCGCAATGCCTGACGATCTATCGCGTCGACGGCGCAACGCTCGGCGCCGCCTGCGGCAGCGTGCGCTGCGGCGGTTGCGAAACCATTTTCGATGCGTTCGCGACGCTCGTCGAACAACTTCCGTCGGAGCCGGCCGAACGCCTGCCGGTGCACGCCGTGCAAGCGGAAGCGCCGCACCTGTCCATGCCGGTCACGCGCCCCGAACCCGCGCAAACGCCGATCGTCGAAACCGTAGAGACGCCGTTCGTCGAACCCGTGCAGGCGCCCTTCGTCGAGCCGCCAGCGCCGTCACGCGCGACGCGCACGCCGCCGCCGACGTTCGCGCGCCGGCGCGGCCCGCGCAAACCGCGCAACAACGGCGCGTGGCTCGCCGCGTGCTGCGTGCTGATGCTGACGCTCGGCACGCAGATCGCGTGGTCGCAGCGCGCGGAATGGCTCGACGACGCGCGCGTGCGCAACGTGCTCGATCCGCTCTGCGCGCGCCTGTCCTGCCGCCTGCCGCTGCGCCGCGACGGCAGCGCGCTCGAACTGCTCTCGCGCGACATCCAACCGCATCCTTCGGTGCCCGGCGCGCTGATCATCTCGGCGACGCTGCGCAACGACGCCTCGTTCGCGCAGGCGTATCCGACCGTCGAAGTGTCGCTGTCCAACCTCGACGACAAGACGATCGCGATGCGCCGCTTCCAGCCGCGCGACTACGTCGCCGATGCGCGTGCGATCCGCCAAGGCATCGCCGCCGGCGCGAGCGCCTCGCTCGTGTTCGAGGTCGCCGATCCCGGCAAGAACGCGGTCGCGTTCGAATTCAAGTTCGAGTGATCCATCGCGAATGCAGACAAGCGCTTGCGCGCACTCCCGCACATGTGCGTGAGCACACGCGCGCAAGTGCCGGCGGCGCAAGCAATCGTTGTCGCGATGCAAACAACGGCGTCCGGCACTTACCAAGGCGCGTCATCGCAGCTAAGATTCCCGTCCGACGCGTTCTCGCCGCGCGTCGGCCCGATACATGGAAGCACGCTTCAACATAGGGGCCCCCTCGCTGTGAACGCCGCCATCTCGCTGCGCATCGAAGCGCAGCACGAACCTTCCTTGCAGCCCGCTTTGCGCGAATGCGTCGCGCGTGCCGTGCGCCGCTATCTCTCCGACGTGGAATCGCAGCCCGGCGAAGGTCTGCACGCGCTCGTCCTGCAGGAAGTGGAAATGCCGCTGCTGCGCGAGGTGATGTCGTGGTACGGCGGCAACCAGAGCCGCGCCGCCGAGGCGCTCGGCATCAACCGCGCGACCTTGCGCAAGAAATTGCAGCAGTACGGCTTGACCGACTGAGTCCGGCGCGACCTTCACCGTGACACGAGAATCGGTACGCGGATGTGCCGTCGCATCAAACACCGCGTGCTTGATGCGGCAAACGCAGCGCGGCTCCGCCGCGATCGTTTGCCTGCAGATCGCTGCAGGATGCCCGGCTTTGCAACTCATCCTATAATTCCGCGGTTTCCTCCACGAAAACCGCCATGTCCGACACGCCCGTACCAGTCCACCGCGCGCTCATCAGCGTTTCCGACAAGACGGGCGTGGTCGACCTCGCGCGCGGCCTCGACGCGCTCGGCGTAACACTCGTCTCCACCGGCGGTACCGCGCGCGCGCTGCGCGACGCAGGCCTGCCGGTGACCGACGTGAGCCAGATCACGGGCTTTCCGGAAATCATGGACGGCCGCGTCAAGACGCTGCACCCGTCCGTGCATGGCGCGCTGCTCGGCCGCAGCGGCGTCGACGATGCGGTGATGTCCGAACACGGCATCGCGCCGATCGACCTGCTCGTCGTCAATCTCTATCCGTTCGAGCGCGTCGCCAGCGAACCTGAGAGTACGTTCGACGACACCGTCGAGAACATCGACATCGGCGGCCCGGCGATGCTGCGCGCCGCGGCGAAGAACCATGCGCGCGTCGCCGTCGCGGTCGACCCGGCCGACTACGGCCAGGTGCTCGCGGCGATCGCGCGCGGCGGCACTTCGCTCGCATTGCGCCGCCGCCTTGCCGCCGCGGCGTACGCGCACACGGCGCGCTATGACGGACTCATCGCGAACTGGCTCGGCTCGCACGCCGATGCCGACAAGCCGACGACAGTCCCCGCCGCGCTGCGCCTGTCGTTCGAGCGCAAGCAGTCGCTGCGCTACGGCGAGAATCCGCACCAGGAAGCCGCGCTCTATGTCGAGCGCAGCGCGCCGCGCGGCGTGGTCGCGACCGCGCAGGTGCTCGCCGGCAAGGAACTGTCGTACAACAACATCGCCGACGCCGACGCCGCGCTCGAATGCGTGAAGGCGTTCCGCAAGACGCCGGCCTGCGTCATCGTCAAGCACGCCAATCCCTGCGGCGTCGCGCTCGGCGCGAACCTCGGCGAAGCCTACGAGCGCGCCTACGCCTGCGATCCGGTGTCCGCGTTCGGCGGCATCATCGCGTTCAACCATCGCCTCGACGCGGACGTCGCGCACACGATCCTCGCGCGGCAGTTCGTCGAAGTCGTCATCGCGCCCGCGTTCGACGCCGGCGCGATCGAAGCCTTCGCGACCAAGCCCAACGTGCGCGTGCTCGCCACCGGCGAATGGGACGAGCTCGCGCCGCACGCGTTCGACTACCAGCGCATCGCCGGCGGCCTGCTCGTGCAGGACGCCGACCGCGACACGCTGCTGCTCAGCGACCTCAAGGTGGTGTCCAAGCGCGTGCCTGACGCGAGCGAACTGCACGACTTGCTGTTCGCATGGCACGTCGCGATGTTCGTCAAGTCGAACGCGATCGTCTACGCGCGCGGCAGCCGCACGATCGGCATCGGCGCCGGCCAGATGAGCCGCGTCGTCAGCGCACGCATCGCCGCGATGAAGGCCGACGACGCCGGCCTGGAAGTGCCCGGCAGCGTGATGGCGTCCGACGCATTCTTCCCGTTCCGCGACGGCATCGATGCCGCGGCGCAGGCCGGCATCCGCGCCGTGATCCAACCCGGCGGCTCGATGCGCGACAAGGAAGTGATCGCAGCCGCGGACGAGCACGGATTGGCGATGGTGTTCACCGGGATTCGCCACTTCAGGCATTGACGCCACTGCACGGCATGCATCCCGAAGTTCGCATGGCAAACTTCGGGACGCGACTTTGCTTTTCGACCTGTCCATTCGCGCGTTGGGTGCGAATCGTTTTCTGACTCCGCGAGCACTTCGCCAGGAATCGCAGCATGAAAATCCTCGTCATCGGCTCCGGCGGACGCGAACACGCGATCGCGTGGAAACTCGCTTCGTCGCCGCGCGTGCGCGAAGTGATCGTCGCCCCCGGCAACGCAGGCACCGCGCGCGAGACGCGCGTGCGCAACGCAGCGAACCTTGCCGTCACCGATGTCGACGGCCTGCTCGCGCTCGCGCGCAGCGAGAAAATCAACCTCGCCGTGGTCGGCCCGGAAGCCGCGCTCGCCGCGGGCGTCAGCGACCGCTTCCACGCCGCCGGCTTCCGCTGCTTTGGCGCGAGCCGCATCGCCGCGCAACTGGAAAGCTCGAAGGCGTTCGCGAAGGATTTTCTCGTCCGCCACAACATCCCGACCGCGCACCATGCGACGTTCGACGACCTCGACCGCGCGCTTGCGTACGTGCGCAAGCACGGCGCGCCGATCGTCATCAAGGCCGACGGCCTCGCCGCCGGCAAGGGCGTCGTCGTCGCGCTCACGCTCGCCGACGCGGAGCAGGCGCTGCACGACATGCTCGGCGCGCACAGCTTCGGCGATGCGTCCGCGCGCGTGGTCATCGAGGAATTCCTCGAAGGCGAGGAAGCGAGCTACATCGTCATGAGCGACGGCCGCAACGTGCTGCCGTTCGCGACCAGCCAGGACCACAAGCGCCGCGACGAAGGCGACCTCGGCCCGAACACCGGCGGCATGGGCGCGTATTCGCCGGCGCCCGTGGTCACGCCCGCGGTGGAAAAGCGCATCCTCGACGAAGTGATCCGCCCGACGATCGCCGGCATGGCCGCGGAAGGCGCGCCGTTCATCGGCTTCCTCTACGCCGGACTGATGATCGACGCGCAAGGCACGCCGAAAGTCATCGAATTCAACGCGCGCCTCGGTGATCCGGAAACCCAGCCGATCCTGATGCGGCTCAAGTCCGACCTCGTCGATCTCGTCGAGGACGCGCTCGACGGCCGCCTCGATCGCACGACGGCGAACTGGGATCCGCGTCCGGCGCTCGGCGTCGTCGTCGCCGCTGCGGGCTATCCGGGCAAAGTGCGCACGGGCGACGTGATTTCAGGCCTCGACGCCGCGCACGACGCCGACGCGAAAATCTTCCACGCCGGCACGGCGCTCGACGCACAAGGCCGCGTCGTCAGTGCAGGCGGCCGCGTGCTCACCGTCTGCGCGCGCGGCGCGGACATCGCCGCCGCGCGAGAGAGAGCCTACGCAACGATTTCGGGCATCCACCTCGACGGCGCGTTCTGGCGCCGCGACATCGGCCATCGCGCGCTCGCGCGAGGCTGATGCCGCGCCACGTCATTTCGGCGGCGCTGTCGCCGATGGCGCCGTGTCCGCCTGCGGGCGCTGCGGGTTGAACAGCGCGGCCTGCGACGACCACGGCAGCGGCGGCACCTTATGCGCGCGGAACAGTTCGAGGAACTCCTTGTACGGCGCGAGCGTTTCCTTGCCACCGTTGCGCAGCGCCATGAACATCACGCCTTCCTGCGTCTTCACCGCATCATCCCACTTGCCGTTCGCGGCGAGCGCGAGCGCGTAGGCTTCGGAGATCGGCGGAACGTTCGTCGCGCGATACAGCTTGAGGCCGTAGTCGAGCGCCATGCGTTTTTCCTGCGCGCTCGCCGCCGGACACGTGCTCGCCGTGCGCACGAACAACTGCAACAGGAAGCCTTCGTTCGGCGCACCGCGCAGCGCGTCGTTGAGCAACTTGAGTGAATCGGCGCAGCGGCCGGCGATGGCGTTGGCGGCGACGAGACGGGTCCACGCCTCGCCGTCTTTCGGGTTGATCTTGAGCAACGCCTGGTACTGCGCGATCGCCTCGTCATAGCGCTTGTTGCGCAAGTACAGCGTGGCCAGCGCGATGCGCGTGTTGTCGAATGCCGGCACGACGTCGATCGCATGCTTGTAGGCTTTTTCCGCGGCTGCGTCGTCGTTGCCGATTTCGTCGGCGAAACCCTGCCAGACCAGCGCCATGCCGTTCTTCGGATCGGCACGCAACGCCGCATCGAGACGCGTCCGCGCAGCGGGCAAATGACCGGTCATTGCTTCGAGGCGGCCGTACAGCGTGAGCAGCATCGAGTCGTTCGGAGATTTCTGCAGCGCGGCGTCGAGGCTCTTGCGCGCGGCGTCGTACTGGCGCGTTTCGATCTGCGCGAGGGCTTCGTCGATGGCCTGATCCTTCGGGCTCGCGGTGGTTTTCGCTGTCGCGGCGGAGGCGTTGCCGCCGAGCACGCGCTGGCCGACCGGGTCGTACAGCGACGGCGCGACGTTGCCAGCCTTGGCGCGCGCTTCCGCGGCGGACTTGGTGTCGCCCACGGCCGTGTACGCGTCGGCCAGCTGCGCGTTGAGGCGCGTCGCTTCCGGCGCGAGCGCCGCCGCGCGCTTGAACAACGTGACCGCGTCGGGGTAGCGCTTCTGCTTCATCGCGATGTCGCCGAGCACGGCGATCGGCACGACCTGCTTGCGCGCCGCGAACGGCTCGAGCAGCTTGCGCGCGCCGTCGAGGTCGTTCGATGCCATGCGGCTGCTGGCGACGGCCATGCGGATCGGCAGGTAGCTCTGGTCGAGCGTGAAAGCCTGTTCGAAATCCTTGCGTGCGGCGTCGTTCTGGTTGCGCGTGGCCGCGAGCACGCCGCGCATGTAGAGCCAGCGTCCGTTCTTCGGCGCGATCGCGACGGCATCGGCGAGCGCCACGTCGGCTGCATCGTAGAAGCCGTTGCGCGCGTATGCGGCGCCGAGCAGTGCGTAGGTTTCCGCGAGCGGATCGCCGATGAGCACGGATTTCGATTTCTCGAAACTGTCGCGCTGCGAGCGCAATTCGGCGGCGCGGTCGGCTGGCAGTTTCGACAGATCCGGCGTGGGTACGGCAGCGACGGCCGGCGCGGCGTTGTCCGCCGCGTGCGCGGGCGCGAAGGCAAGGATCGACAGGGACAGCGAGGTGGCGAGCAGGAAACGGATCGACATCGGGGAACCTCTGAAAACCGTAGCGAGCGAAGAGAATTGGCACGTCGCCGGAGCGCAGGAACCGGAGTGTACGTGCCGGTCCATGAGGATTCCGAGCACCGCCGGCGTGCAAATTATCGAGCGCAGTAGGTTTTTGGAGGTTCCCATGGGCGGCGCGCAGCTCGTGCGAAATAATCGGCTAGTCTACCGCGTCAGGCTGAACGGCCGGACGCGGCCGTCACCGCGCACGACAGGGGAAGCGCATGTCCGAATCGAGTCAATTCCGCCTGCTGCGCACGCGCCGCTTCGCGCCGTTCTTCGCGACGCAATCGCTCGGCGCGTTCAACGACAACGCGTTCCGCAACGCGCTGGTGGTGCTGGTCGGCTACCACATGGGTCTCGACGAGAAGGCGGTCGGGTTCTACTCGAACATCGCGCCGGCGCTGTTCATCCTGCCGTTCTTCCTGTTTTCCGCGAGCGCGGGACAGCTCGCCGAGAAGCACGAGAAGTCGCGCATCATCCGCTGGGTGAAGTTGTTCGAGATCGCGGCGATGACGCTCGCCGCGGTCGGCTTCTTCCTCAAGAGCATTCCGCTGCTGCTCGCGGTGCTGTTCCTCATGGGCCTGCATTCGACCGTGTTCGGCCCGATCAAGTACGCGATCCTGCCGCAGGCACTGAAATCCGATGAACTCGTCGGCGGCAACGGCCTCGTCGAGATGGGCACCTCGCTCGCGGTGCTGATCGGCATGATTGCCGGCGGCGTCGCGATGAGCGAAGGGCCGCTGTGGGCCTCGCTGCTCGTCATCGGCATCGCGCTCATCGGCTGGCTGACGAGCCGCTCGATTCCGCCCGCGCCGGCGACCGCGCCGAACCTCGTCTTCAACTGGAACCCTTTCACCGAAACCTGGCGCGCGCTCGGCTTCGTCGCGAAGAACCGCACCGTGTTCAACTCGGTGCTCGGCATCTCGTGGTTCTGGTTCTTCGGCGGCGTGTTCACGATGCAGCTGCCGAATTACACGAAGATCTTCCTCGGCGGCACCGAGTCGGTGCAGATCCTCGTGCTCGCGTTGTTCTCGATCGGCGTCGGCGTCGGCTCGATGCTCTGCGAACGCTTGTCGGGGCACAAGGTCGAGATCGGCCTCGTGCCGTTCGGCTCGATCGGGCTGACCTTGTTCGGACTCGATCTCTACTTCGCGCGGCCAACGGCGACTTCGCTGCACGATCTCGGCGCGTTCGCTTTCCTCGCCGCGCCCGGCAGCTGGCGCATCGTCGCCGACTTCGTGCTGGTCGGGTTGTTTGCCGGCTTCTACATCGTGCCGCTGTTCGCGCTCGTGCAGAGCCGCGCCGAACGCAGCGAACTGTCGCGCGTGATCGCCGGCAACAACATCCTCAACGCGCTGTTCATCGTCGCCGCGGCCGCGTTCGGACTCGGGCTCTCCGCACTCGGCTGGACGATCCCGCAGATCTTCCTCGCCGTCGCCGTGCTCAACGCGATCGTTGCGATCTACATCTACACGCTCGTGCCGGAATTCCTGATGCGGTTCCTGTCGTGGATCCTCGTCAACACGCTGTACCGCATCGACACGCGCGGACTGGACAACATCCCCGACGACGGCCCCGCCCTGCTCGTCTGCAACCACGTCAGCTACATGGACGCGCTCATCGTCGGCGGCGTGGTGCGGCGGCCGGCGCGCTTCGTCATGTACTACAAGATCTTCAACATCCCGCTGCTGAGTTTCATCTTCCGCACCGCGAAGGCGATTCCGATCGCGGGGGCGAAGGAAGATCCCGCGCTGCTCGAACGCGCGTTCGACGCGATCGACCGCGCGCTCGCCGACGGCGAAGTCGTCTGCATCTTTCCCGAAGGCGGCCTCACGCGCGATGGCGAGATCGCGCCGTTCCGCGGCGGCGTCGAAAAAATCCTCGCGCGCCGACCGGTGCCCGTCGTGCCGATGGCATTGCGCGGGTTGTGGGGCTCGGTGTTCAGCCGTCGCGATTCGATGCTCGGCCGCTCGCGACTGCCGCGGCGCTTCCGCGCGCGCATCGAAGTCGTCGCCGGCGCGCCGATTGCGCCCGCCGACGCGAGCGCGGCGACGCTCGAAAGCGTCGTGCGCGAAATGCGCGGCGATCGCGCGTGACGTCTCGCTACTTCTCGACGAACGCGCGCTCGATGACGTAATCGCCCGGCGTGCCGATGCGCGGCGACACGACGAAACCACGCGCATCGAGCAGCGTGCGCACATCGTGCAGCATCGCTGGGCTGCCGCAGAGCATGACGCGGTCGTGCGCGGGATCGAGCGGCGGCAAGCCGCAATCGCGCGGCAACGCGCCACTGTCGAGCAAGGCCGTGAGCCGGCCCTGGTGCAGGAACGGCTCGCGCGTGACCGCCGGGTAGTAGACGAGTTTGTCGCGCATGAGGTCGCCGAGGAATTCGTGGCGCGGCAATTCGTCGGTGAGGAATGTTTCGTAGGCGAGATCGGCGATGTGGCGCACGCCGTGCGCGATGACGATCCTGTCGAAACGCTCGTAGGTTTCCGGATCCTGGACCAGACTCAGGAACGGCGCGAGACCGGTGCCGGTGCCGAGCAGGTAGAGATTGCGCCCCGGCTTGAGGTCATGCAGCGTGAGCGTGCCGGTCGGCTTGCGGCTGACGAGAATCTCGTCGCCGACCTGCAGATGTTGCAGGCGCGACGTCAGCGGGCCATTGGCCACCTTGATGCTGAAGAACTCGAGATGTTCTTCCCAATGCGGACTGGCGATGCTGTACGCGCGCACGAGCGGACGGCCGTCGACGACGAGTCCGATCATGACGAAATGACCGCTGTCGAAGCGCAGGCTTTCGCTGCGCGTGGTGCGGAAGCTGAAAAGGTTCGCGTTCCAGTGATGGACGCTGAGGACACGTTCGGTGGTGTAGGCGGTCATGCGTTTTCTCGTACCCGCCCCGCGCAGGACGCGGCGGCGGATGCCGGTTTCAAGCGAGGCGTAAGGAAACCGGCAGCCAACGGAAGGGCCGGCAGCCGGCGAAAGATCAGTGCCCGATGACGAGCACCGCCGCGAGTGCGATCAGCGCGAGCCACGCGACGAGGACGCGGCGCAGCACCTTGTGCGCGTCGGTGAGTTCGGCAATCGGGTCGGCGACGTCGTGCGCGTAGCCGTCGCCGGCTTCGACGTCGGCGTCGACGCCGGCGCGCGCGAGCTCGCCGAGGAAGCCGAGATCGAGCGTGAAGTAACCCTTGCCGTGCGCGGCGTGGTAGTCGCGCCAGGTCTTGACGACGGCATCGAAGTCGGAGACGAGCGCGAGCGTGAGCGCGACGAGGTGCGCGGGTGCCCAGTCGAGCAAGCGCGCGGTGCGTTCGAGCACTTCGTTCTGGTCGGCGTCCATCGACGGGCGGAACGCCGCGTTGCGCGCGAGCAGCTGCACGACGCGATAGCCGAGCGCGCCTGCAGGGCCGAGCACGACGAACCAGAAGATCACGCCGAACCAGCGCGACAGCGCCGAGGCAAATGTCGCTTCGACCAGCGCGACCGATTCGACCGGCATGGCTTCGAGCGCGGGATCGGGGCGCAGCGCCTGCGCCGCGGCGTGGCGACGATCGCTGTCGGGCGCCTTGATGACCGCGTCGATGTCGGCTTCGAGATCGCGTGGACCCCAGCAGAAATACAACACGATCGTCGCGAATGCGAAGGCAGGCAAGCCGAACAGCACGTGGCCGAGCAACGCCTGCAGCAGCAGGCACGCGGCAACGATCAACAACGCGAGCAGCGCCGCGCGATAACGCGAAGGCTTGCCGCCGCCGCTCGCCATCCACTGCGTCGACCACACCTGCAGCCAGGAAAAATCGCGCCAGCGCGCGAGATCCGGCACGGCGATGCCAGCGGCGATGACGAGGACGATGGCGAGCAGGATCTGAGCCATGGAAATTCCGACGCGCTGGGAAACCCGCGCATTCTAGCCGACGCGACGCGCTCAGGCGGGCGCGGCATGCGCGCGTTCGATCGCGTCGAGATCGACGCCGTGTTCGCGCAACCAATGCGCGATCAACTCGCGCGACACCGACAGACGCGGCGGCAACGTCAACGAGCCATCGGCAAAGCCGTCGACGAGGTCGCCGACGCTGAACCAGCGCGCATCGGCGAGCTCCGGGCCGACGCGGATCGTCGCGTCGCTCGCCTGCGCGACGAAGCCGAGCATGAGCGAGGACGGGAACGGCCACGGCTGCGAGGAGTGGTACGCGCAGTCGCCGACGCGCACGCCGGCTTCCTCGAACACTTCGCGGCGCACGGCGTCTTCGAGCGATTCGCCGGGTTCGATGAAACCGGCGAGCGTCGACCAGCGCGTCGGATTCCAGCTCGCCTGGCGGCCGAGCAGGCAACGGTCGCCGTCGCCGACGATCACGATGACGGCCGGATCGACGCGCGGAAAATGATCGAGCGCGCAGGCGGGATTCGTGCAATGCGCGCGATGGCCGAGCGCGAACAATTCGAGCGGCGCGCCGCATGCGCCGCACCAGCGCGCGCGCGACTGCCAATGCGCGAGCGCACGCGCGTAGGCGAACAGCGAAGCATCGAACGCCGGCAGTTGCAGGCCGGCGCTGCGCAGATCGATGTCGGTCGCGGCAAGTTCGGCCGCGATGCGCGCGCCGAGTTCGTCGTCGACGCAGATCGCGAACAACGGACCTTGCGCGTCCTCGCCGAGATACGTCGCGGCGGCTTGCGGCAACAGCGCGCGCTGTTCGACGCTGCCGAGCAGGCGCAACGCGGCGCCTTGCGCATCCAGCAGGCTCCGATGACCGTCACGCGGATGCTCGCGCAGGACGAGATAGCGGCTGCGCGGATCGCCGGCTTGCGCTTGCGCCCATGCGGCGTCATCGCGCTCCTCGGCGCGGCGATCGAGCGCGAGGCTGGCGAAGACGTGGCGCATTTATACCGAGAATGAAGAACCGCACCCGCAAGTCGTCTTCGCATTCGGATTGCGAATGACGAATTGCGCGCCGGTCAGCGATTCGGTGTAGTCGACTTCGGCGCCAGCGAGGTATTGCAGGCTGAGCGGATCGACGAGCAGCGTGACGCCGTCGCGATCGAGCGCCAGATCGTCCTCGGCGCGCTCCTCGTCGAAGGTGAAGCCGTACTGGAAACCCGAGCAGCCGCCGCCGCTGATGTAGACACGCAGCTTGAGCGCGGGATTGCCTTCCTCGGCGATGAGCTCGCGGACTTTTTCCGCGGCCGCGCCGGTGAAGATGAGCGGCGCGCCGGGCGCGTCCTGATAAGTGGGAACGGAGGTTGCGGTCATGTCGTCGGCGCCGGGCAGTTGTCCTTCAGATCGGCGCGCGTTCCTGCGTTTTCAAGTTCAGACGGTGGCGGCAACGGCCGCGATGGCCGCGGCTTCGTCGTCACTCGGCGACGGCAGGCGGCGCGGACCTTCGCCCTCGTAGATCATGTTGCCGTTGATCTGCGCGCCGGCAGCCATCTCCAACACCTTGTAGTAGACGTTGCCGGCGATGCGCGCGGCGGCTCCGAGCTCGAGACGTTCGGCGACGTGCAGGTCGCCTTCGATCGCGCCATTGATGACGGCGCTGAACACACGCACTTCACCCTTGATGCGGCCCTTTTCGCTGAGCGTGAGCACGGCGCCCGCGGCTTGCGCGGCGATCGTGCCTTCGATGCGCCCATCCAGATGCAAACCGCCTTCGAAACGGACATCGCCGTGGATCGACGTGCCTTCTGCGATCAACGTGTTGATCGAGGCGACGACGCGCTCTCGTTTGTCGCTACGGAACATTTTCGCTCTCCTGGCCTTTGACGGCGTCGGCCCACGCAAACGATTGCTCGGCGTGCGCGCCATCCCCTTCGGCGTGGACGACGACGCGATTGGGCATGAAGCCGTCCGGAAGCATCATGGTACCGCGCACCTGTTCGAAATATTTGAAGGCGTAGGCGATTCCGGAAACATTTCCGCCTTGCGCGAGATCCTTCCATTCGACCGTCGCGAGCTTGCCCGCGGCAACGCCTTCGATGGCGACCGACAAGCGGCCGCTCGTCTCGTCGCCGCGCTTGAAGTTCTGCGTGAGCGTGGCGATGAAGTTCCATGCGCGCGAACCGGGCACCTGCGTCACGCGCAGCGCATGCACGGCGAGCCCTTCGCGCTTGCCGCCGAGCAGGCGGCCGTAGAACGCGAGGTCGGCGCGCAGGCCGTCGATTTCCTCGTCGCGGTCGCGCAGCGATTTCTGCAAGTCGCCGAGCGCGGCCTTGGCGACCTGTTCGGAACGCGTGAGCATCGCGATGCGCGCTTCCAGCGCCGCGTTGCGCTTGCGCTCGGCATCCAGCGCTGCCGTATCGGCGACCCGACTGGCTTCGCGCGGCAAGTAGCGCGCGACGATCGCGCCGACGGCGACCAGCGACACCAGCCACGCGGCCGCGATGAACAGCCGAACGCGCAATTCGCGCGACGGGTTGCGTGCGCGCACGACGAAGTCGGGTTTGGAAAACATGCGTCGGGAAGGACTTCGCACAAACGGGCCAAGCGTTATAAGTCGCCCGCGTTGCACCGGTCAACGCGCGATGCAACAGCGCGCACATGCGCGCCCGCGCTTCGGGGCAACCCGGCGATACAATGCGAGTAATCGACTGCGGACACCGCCATGCTCTGGCTCAAAGCGTTTCACATCATCTTCGTCGTGACGTGGTTCGCCGGCTTGTTCTACCTGCCGCGCTTGTTCGTCTACCACACGGAAGCCACCGAAACCGTCGTGCGCGAACGCCTGAAGATCATGGAACGCCGCCTGCTCGGCATCACGAACATCGGCGGCGTGCTCGCCATCGTGTTCGGCGTCGCGACGTTGCTCGCGTTTTCGAACGGCAGCGCCGCATACCTGCAACAGGGTTGGCTGCACGCGAAGCTGACGCTGGTCGCGTTGCTCATCGTTTACCACGTGGCGCTCGCGCGCATGGTCGGCACGTTCGCGCGCGACGCGAACACGCGCAGCAGCCGCTGGCTGCGCGTGTTCAACGAAATCCCGGCGTTGCTGCTAATCGCGATCGTGTTGCTGGTCGTCGTGAAGCCGTAGCGTCAGTCGCCGATCTTGGTTTGCAGGTACGGCGCTTCGCCGATGCGCTCGATGAGGCCGAGCTGCGTTTCCAGCCAGTCGATGTGTTCTTCCTCGGATTCGAGGATGTTCTCGAACAATTCGCGGCTGACGTAATCGCCGAGCGTTTCGCAGTCGGCGATCGCCGCTTTGAGGTCGGGCACGGCCATCATTTCCAGGCGCAAATCGCAGGCCAGCACTTCCTTCGGCGTCTCGCCGATGAGCAGCTTGCCGAGTGCCTGCAGGTTGGGCAGCCCGTCGAGGAAGAGGATGCGCTCGATGAGGCGATCGGCGTGCTTCATCTCGTCGATCGACTCCTTGTATTCGTGCTCGGCCAGTTCCTTGTAGCCCCAGTTGCGGTACATGCGCGAATGCAGGAAATACTGGTTGATCGCGGTGAGCTCGTTGAACAGCGCCCTGTTGAGATGCGCGATGACTTTCGGATCGCCTTTCATGTGTTTCTCCGTGCCGCGGGCAACAACGCGCCCGACGCAGTGAATGATCGGCAGCGACTATAGCGAGCGCGGGAATCGCGTGGCGGAACGAGAATCGCACGCAGTGACGCGCGGGCTCGTTGAAGAGAATGGCTGCTGTGGACTGGCACGAGTCGCGATGCCGCGCCGTGTTTTCAGTCGTCGATCGAAGCCACGACCCAGAAGGATCGTAAAAGCGAATCCTCAGGCTGCTTGCGCAAACACCGGCAAGCCAAGCGGACGCGCGTGCGCGGCGACCGCTTCGTCGAACACTGCACGTGCGACGTCCTCGCAACTGCCGCAGCAGTCCGAGCAGCCCGTGCTCGAGCGTACGTCCGCAAACGAACGCACGCCCACCTGCGCGGCGGCGCGGATGTCGCGATCGGTGACGGCATTGCAGATGCAGACGTACATGGCAGCTCTCATTGAACGAGAGCGCCATTTAAATGCAAACGAGAATGATTGTCAATAACGACAAATCGGTCAGCCGACCTTGGCGACCTCGCCCACCCAGACCTGCGGTCGCAGTGACACGTCGCAACTCGCCTCGGCCAGCGATACCAGATGGCGCAGCGCCTGCTCGTAGACGCGCCGCTTGAAATTGACGACGTGCGCGGCCGGATACCAGAAATCGACCCAGCGCCAGAGATCGAACTCCGGATCGGCATGCGCGTCCAGCCGCACCGCCGACTCGTCGCCGACCAGGCGCAGCAGGAACCAGACCTGCTTCTGGCCGATGCAGACCGGGCGATGGTGGTGACGCACGAAGCGCTGCGGCAGCCGGTAGCGCAGCCAACCCGGCGTCGCGCCGAGGACGTGCACGTGATGCGGGTGCAGACCGGTTTCTTCCTCGAGCTCGCGGTACATGGCTTCCAGCGGCGTCTCGTCGCTGTTCATGCCGCCCTGCGGGAATTGCCAACCGTCGCGCCCAATGCGGCGCGCCCAGAACACATGGCCCTGCGCGTTCAGGAGAATGATGCCGACGTTCGGCCGATAGCCATCAGGGTCGATCATCTCGAAGGGACGATGAAAGAAGATGGCCCGATTCTTCCATAGGCCTTGCGCGAGCGGCAAGCCAAAGACGCGCTTCTTGCTTGACAGCCACGACCGGCGCACTAGAATTGCCGACCCTTCGCGCGTTCCGCGCACGGCTATGTAGCTCAGCCGGTTAGAGCACAGCACTCATAATGCCGGGGTCGCATGGGGTAGAATGGGAATCAGTGGCTAGGTAGCTCAGCCGGTCAGAGCGCGGCACTCATAATGCTGAGGTCGGCGGTTCGATCCCGCCTCTAGCCACCACCCTTCCTGCAGAATCCCCTGTTTTTCAGCGGTTTTTGACACCAAGCGCGCGACAGAACAGCAACCGATTCCGTGCCCACCTTGTGCCCGGTAACGCATAGCGGCGTGCGTTGAGGGCAACCGCCATCGCGACTCGCGTCAATCGCACGAAAACGCTCCGTGCCCGGTTTGTGCCCGGTACCGTGCCCAACTTTTTCGGCCCGCTGAGTCATCGAGGGCGTTTTTGACCCCCGCACTTCGTGCCCGCTTATTGCAGTGGCGTGATGGCACATGCGACACGCAATGCTCGCTGCCGCGGCTGCTGTTTCGGCCAACTGCCCTGCTTACGGCGACTGGTCGGGAACGAACTCGACGATCTGCTCGATCCTGCAACCGAAGTAGGCACACAGGCGATCGAGGTTCTCCGACCGCACGCTGGCGCCGTGCTGGTTGAGCATCTTGGATAGGGTGTTCCGTGTGATCCCGGTTGCTTGGGCGATCTCCTGCACGGTCACGCGCCGACGCTCGCGAAACTCCTTCTCCGCGATCTGTTCCTTGAGCTTGTAGCGAAGCATCGGGCAGTCCGGCTGATCTGATTTCGGTCATTTCGCACAATTAATTTGACAAACGCAAATGTTGTGATACAAAAGACGTGAATGCACACTTTTTTGTGCGTTCGCGCACTTTGATTCACAAGGAGCGATGTCATGAGCGAAACGTACCTGACCACGGATCAGCTAGCGGACCGCATCCACTACGACGCCCGCACCATCCGGACGCGCCTCAAGGACGCAGTCCTGCTGGAAGGGGTGCACTACATCCGCCCCTTCGGCGGCAGGAAGCTGCTCTTCATCTGGGAAACCATCCAGCGCGATATCGGCAACGCGTCGGCGTCGCGCGGCCCGATGATCCCGATGGCGAACGGCGGGGTGGCGCATGGCTAAGGTGCGCGCCCGGCCCGACAACGGCCTGCTGTTCCTGGACTTCTACTACCGCGGCGTGCGCTGCCGCGAGCAGACCGCGTTGCCGGACTCGTCCGAGAACCGGAAGAAGGTCCAGGCCCTGCTCAACCGAGTGACGAAGGAAATCGCGCAGGGTTCCTTCGTGTACGTGCAGACATTTCCCAACAGTCCGAAGGCTGCGCACTTCGCCATGGGCATTGTCGCGAATGCGGCTGCCGTAACGCCCGCGCCCAATGCAGGCCACGCGACGGATACGCCAACGTTCGAGGAGTTCTCCACGACCTGGCGCACCGAAATGTCGCCGCAGTGGCGCCCTACGCACCGGCAAGGCGTCGACGACATCTTCCGCTCGCACCTGCTGCCGGCATTCGGCGCCAAACCGCTGGCTTCGATCGCCAAGGCGGACGTGCTCACGTTCCGTGCCTCGCTCGCCAACCTGCCCGGCCGCGGCGGGCGCAAGCTCTCGGCTTCGCGTATCAACAAGATCATGACGATCCTGCGCCAGATGTTGAACGAGGCGTCGGAGCGCTTCGCGATCGCGCCAGCCTGCCGGGGCCTCAAGCCCCTGAAGGCGCGCCGCCCCGACGTGCAGCCGTTCTCGCTGGAGGAGGTGGAGCGGATCCGCAGCACCGTCCGCGAGGATTTCCGCCACTACGTGACGGCGCGCTTCTTCACCGGCATGCGCACGGGCGAGATCAACGGCCTCAAGTGGAAGTACGTGGACTTCGAGCGCGGCCTGATCCTCGTGCGCGAGACCGTCGTCGACGGCAAGTCGCAGGACCGCGCCAAGACCGAGCAGTCGATCCGCGACATCCCGATGCTGCCGATCGTGCGCGAGGCATTGGAAGCGCAGTTCGCGCAGCGCGATGCCGACAACCCCTACGTGTTCGGCACCCGCGGCGGCGGACCCATCGACGCGCACAACTTCGCCAACCGCGTCTGGTATCCGCTGCTGCGCTATCTCGAACTGGAGAAGCGCCGTCCGTACCAGACGCGCCATACCACGGCGACGCTGTTGCTCGCCTCGGGCGAAAACCCCGAATGGATCGCCAAGCTCATGGGCCATGCGAACACCCAGATGCTGTTTACCGTGTACTCGCGCTTCGTGCCCAACCTCACCCGGCAGGACGGCCGCGCGATCACCGGGCTGCTCAACAGCCGTCGCACGACAAAATCACCGGCGCCCGCTGCTCCGACGCCCGAAGCCCTCCAATCCATGACCCCCGACGAGCTGCGCGACGCGCTCGCAAAGCTGCTTTCACAGCAATCCCATGCTGCCTGAGGAGAACTCCATGGAAACTCGGCTGCCTACTCCGCATTGCCACGAACTCGTCGCCGCCGTCGGGACCGTCACCACCGGAGACAGCGCTCCCACGCGCGTCCGTCTGTTCCATGCGAATGGACCAACCGATGCGTGGAGCTGGGTGGCGCCTCCTGTGTCGACCCCGACGCGCATCGCGAAATGCCGCGTGACCATCCTGCCGCTCGATATCGGCAACCAGTCGACGCAGCTGGCGATGCACTTTGAACCGGAGGACGCGCTGGATGCATTCGAACTTATTCCCGACGGGTTCGGTCACAGCGAAGGTATCGTCTTTCGCACGCGTGATCTTGCCGACGCGATCCAGACGCCGCCGCTGCGGCGCTTCATCAGCGACGTATTCTCCATCCCGCACGTGTTCCACTGGTTCTGGACCTCGCCCGCATCACAGCACCACCACCACGCGTACCGCGGCGGACTCGCGGATCACTCGGTGGAAGTCGCAGAGAACGTGCTCAACGCGCCCGGCTTGACCGCAATGGAACGCGAACTGGGCGTCGTATTCGCGCTCGCGCACGACCTCGGCAAGCTGTGGTGTTACGAGGAGGTGGGCCGGCACCTGCTCGCGATGGGCCACGAGCTCGTGGCGCTGGATCGCCTATATGAGCCGCTGGAAGCCCTCGCGCGCGACTGGCCCGACGGCGCGGTAGCTCTTCGCGCGTTGCTAGCTGGCGTCTGGAAGCAGCGCGGCAAGCCCATCCTCGCGGTCGGCAAACTCGTGCAGGCCTACGACCAAGCTAGCGCGGAACGCGATCTTGCGCGCCAGCCCAAGCATCGGCACGCGCCATGGCGGGCGACACCGTGGGCACCCGAAGGTTCAAGGTCGTCACCGAACTGGCGACGAAGATCATCGCCGGAAGCAATTCGCCACCAAGAGATCGGGCGTCGCAGGATCGTTGACACGCGCCCGGTGCAATCCCAGCACGATCTTGAGGATCACCATGAGCGCACCCGACGACACGAATTATCCATACCTGCCTTGGGACAGCCTTTCCCCGCGCGAGCAGGTGGCATGGGCGGCTTTCCTGGCCTTGCAAGGCGTTCCGTCGCTGGAGCACTGCAAGGCCGCCGACCTGCTCGTGCTGGAACTGCGCACACTGAACCTCGACAGCATCCGCTGGACCGAACCGGAGTACGCCGCCTCGCGCGCGCGGGTCGGGGTTCTACCCCACTAACACGGACACTTCAGATAAGCCTCATCATGAGGCAGGAGGAGTGTCATGGCGAAGCGAAAGAAGTACAGCGAAGAGTTCAAGCGAGAGGCGGTGGCGCTGACCCGGCAACCCGGTGCCAGCGTGGCGCAGATCGCACAGGATATTGGGGTGAATGCCAACCAGCTCCATCGCTGGCGGCGTGAGTTGGAGACGCACGGGAGGAAGTCGTTCCCGGGCGCTGGCGTGGCCCGCGACCAGGAAGTCCTTGCGCTCAAGCGTGAGCTGGCGAAAGTGAAGAAGGAGCGGGATTTTTTGCGCGATGCGGCGGCGTTCTTTGCCAAGGAATCGTCTTGAGGTACGAGGCGATCCGGCGTCACCGCGACCAGTACCCGCTGCGGCTGATGTGCCGCTGCCTGAAGGTCTCCCCCAGCGGTTTCCACGACTGGGCGCGGCGCGTGCCGAGCGCGCGTGCGCAGGACAATGCGCGTCTGTTGGACAAGATTCGCCAGCGGCATGCGGAGAGCGATGGCGTGATGGGTGCGCCGCGCATGCACGAGGAACTGGGCTACGAAGGCGAGACGGCCAGCCTCAATCGCATCGCGCGGCTAATGACGGGCGCCGGCCTGTTCGGCGTGCCGCAGAAGCGGCGCTGGCGCCACAAGCGATCAGGGGCGCGTCCGGACCAGGTACGCAACCACCTGGAACGCGACTTTGTCGCGCTGGAGCCGAACACCAAGTGGGTGGTGGACATCACCTTCATCCTGACGGGTGAAGGCTGGTTGTACCTGTGCGCGGTGCTGGATCTGTTCTCGGACCTGATCATAGGCTGGTCGATGTCGCCGGTGCAGGACCGCCACCTGGTGCTCAAGGCCGTGATGATGGCGTGCTGGCAGCGTCCGGACCGAACCCCGGTGATCCTGCACTCGGACCGCGGCACGCAACTCGTACTCAACTAGTCGTCGCAACACCTGATTGGTC
>JAKPAN010000269.1 GCA_029779475.1 Pseudomonadota bacterium | reverse complement strand
AGAATGCGGTCGGAGCCGGATTGCACCGGCAGATGCACGAACGGCATCAGCACTGGCAGATCGCGATGCGCTTCGATCAGGCTGTCGTCGACATCGCGCGGATGGCTCGTGGTGGAGCGCAGCCGCGCCACGCCGGGAATCTCCGCGAGGTGATGCAGCAGCCGGCCGAGCGACCACGTCTTGCCGTCCGGTCCCTCGCCATGAAAGGCATTGACGTTCTGGCCGATCAGCGTGATCTCGCGAACGCCGTTGCCGGCGAGGCGGCGCACGTCCTCGACGATGCGCGCGACAGGCCGCGAGACTTCCGCGCCGCGCGTATAAGGCACGACGCAGAACGTACAGAACTTGTCGCAGCCTTCCTGCACGGTGACGAAAGCCGACACGCCGCGCGCGCGAATCGCTTGCGCTGAGGGCTGCGGCAGGCGCGAGAATTTATCCTCGGCGGGAAATTCGGTCTCAATCGCGCGGCCCTTCTCGGCGGCGCGTTTCAACAGCTCAGGCAGGTGCTGATAGCTCTGCGGGCCGACGACGACATCGACGACAGGCGCGCGGCGGAGAATCTCCTCGCCCTCGGCCTGCGCGACGCAGCCGGCGACGACGATGCGCATGTCGCGGCCGTTTTCGGCGGCGAGCGCCTTGTTCTCGCGTAGGCGTCCGAGTTCGGAATAGACCTTCTCCGACGCCTTCTCGCGGATGTGGCAGGTGTTGAGAATGACGAGATCGGCGTCCTCGGCCTTGTCGGTCTCGATGAAATTCTCGCGCGCCAGCACGTCCGTCATGCGCTGCGCGTCATAGACGTTCATCTGGCAGCCATAGGACTTGATATGCAGCTTGCGCGGCGGAGTCATCGTCATCCAGTCGGAGTGTTGCGTCGGCGGCGCGTTATGTCTTCGACGTCTCGTCGTCGAGCGGCACGCAGTAAAGTTCGAGCCGGTGATCGACGAGGCGATAGCCGAGGCGGCGCGCGACTTCGGTCTGCAGCTTCTCGATTTCATCGGAAGTGAATTCGATCACCTTGCCGTCGCGCAGATCGATCAGATGGTCGTGATGGCTCTCGCGCATCTGCTCATAGCGCGCGCGGCCTTCGCGG
>JAKPAN010000265.1 GCA_029779475.1 Pseudomonadota bacterium | reverse complement strand
GGTCAATCCCCTTCACCCGAGTCCATTGCTTTCTGGAAACTGACGTTGCTGCCATCGACGCTTGAAGGCCAGCGGCGGCAGGTGACCGATGGCGCTGTGGGTGCGTTGCTCGTTGTAGACCGCCAGCCATTCCTCGGTGACGGTGCGTGCTTGGGCCAGTGAGTGGAACTGGTTCGCATCGAGCACTTCGAGGCGGTACGTACCGTTGAAGCGTTCGATGTAGCCGTTCTGCGCTGGACAGCCAGGCTGGATGAAATCCCAGCGGATGCCTTTGTCCTTCGCCCACGATTGCAGCGCGTCGCTACGGAACTCCGGGCCGTTGTCGCTGCGGATCGATTCCGGTGCGCCATGCCACTCGCACAGCCGTTCCAGCACGCGCAAGACTCGGTTGGCGGTCAGGCTCACGTCGATCTCGATCGTCAGTGCATCGCGCGCGTAGTCGTCGATCACGTTGAACGTCCGATAGGCGCGACCGTCGGCCAGACTGTCGCCCATGAAGTCCATCGACCAGCACTGGCCCGGGCGGATCGGTTGCAGCAGCGGGTTGCGGATTTCGCGCACCAAGCGCCGACGACGGCGGCGCCGGATCGACAGGCCGTGATGCCGATACAGCCGTTCGGTACGCTTGTGGTTGATCCGATGGCCTTCGTGTCGCAACTGCCGATGCAGCTTCGGGCAGCCCCACGCCGCATGCGTTTGCGCCAGCTCCAGCAAGCGCTCTTCTGCGCCGGGCGTATGCGCGACGCGCCCGCGCAGACGCCGCCGCTGCGTCGCACGCGGCTGATGCACGACCCGACAGGCCTGCCGCTCGCTCACGATCTTCTCCTCCCGCAGCCAGCCCACCGCCTCACGGCGCTGCGCCGGCGTCACCACTTTTTTGCGACGACTTCCTTCATCAGGTCGATATCCAGGCTCAGGTTCGCGACCATCCGCTTGAGTCGAGCGTTTTCCTGCTCCAACTCGCGCAAGCGCTGCATATCCGATACGCCCATCCCGCCGTACTTCGAACGCCACGCGTAGAACGTCGCCGCGCTCACGCCGTGCTTGCGGGCCACTTCGGCCACGGCCATGCCGGCCTCGGCCTCTTTCAGGATCGCTGCGATCTGACTCTCGGTGAACTTCGACTTGCGCATGGAAACCTCCGTTGAGGGAAGTTTCCAGAAATCCTTGGACTCACTCTACGGGGGAAGGACCGCAGCATGACAGTGGCGGCGATGCATACAGAGAGTGCGACAAGCGGTGCAGCAGAAACGATCCAACGCACCCACGACGCGATCCGGTCTATCCGCGGATCGGCAATCACACCCAGCGCCAGCGAAGCCGCCGCCGCGATCAGGAGAACCGATTCGAGCGCCAGCGCAGCGCCGAGCGGTACGTGGCCAATGCCTTCCCGACTCGCAGCGGCATGTCGATACGCAAAATGGAAGACGTTCCCCGGCAGATATTTCGCAACCTGCGAACGCAAATGGGCGATGTACAGGGCGCGACCATCAGGCGCTGCGCCTGACATCGCTCGTGCGAGCAAAACCCAAGCGACGCCGAGCGAAGCGGCTCCCACGACATACGAAACAAGCGAGCAAGCCAGGGAAGTCGGTGCGATGGCGGTCAGGCGTGCGCCGAGGGCGTCGCCCAACACCGGCCCTTTGCGAAGCAGCAGCACCGCCGCGAGCACGCACGCCGCAACGCCGATCCAACCCGCCGCGCGCTTCAGCGTCGTCGACACAATGCCATGGTCCACGGCAATGGCGCACGCGTGTCGACGACATCGAAACGCCGCCCCAGCAGATCGAGGAATGCGTTGCGGCTCCAATGATTGACGTGTCCGGGCGTGTTGCCGAAAGTGCCGAGATACTTGCCGCGCGCCATGTTCAACGCGCGCCAAAGCGGTTCGCGCGGGACGCTCGCCAGCAGCCACGGCTGCGCAAGTTGCGCAAGGATGTCGACACCGCGCTCGGGATCGTCGAGGTGTTCGAGCACTTCGCAACAGATGACAAAGGGCGCGGCCTCTGCGGCGACGTCAATCGTCTCGATGGCCTGCACACGGAACGTCGCGTCGACACTGGCATGAGCCGCGCGTCGTCGCGCCTCCTCGATGATCTCCGCGGAAATGTCGCAACCGCGCATGCGGAATCCACGCCGCGCGAGACGGATCGACAATCCGCCCTCGCCACAACCGATCTCGAGTGCGGGCGAAACCGGAACTTGCGCGGACAGCGTGTCGAATGCGCGAAAGCCGCTCGGCGCGTCGGCGACGTCGGTGTTGCTCGCCAACCGCACGACGGAGCTGCCGAGTTTCTGCAATCGCTTCTTGAGCCCGGAAAAATGTTCGGTTTCGGAGATCGGCCGCGCGCCGATGACCATTTCTGCCTGTGCGTCGACGATCGGCTTCACGATCGTCGCGATGTCGCGCGCGTCGTACTGGTTGTCGGCATCGGTGTTGACGATGATGTCCGCGCCGCGCGCGATGCACGCTTCCAGGCCGGTCATGAACGCTGCAGCGAGACCGCGGTTCACGGGATGCCGCACGACATGGTCGACGCCGAGCGCGCGCGCGACATCCGCCGTCGCATCGGACGAACCATCGTCGACGACGAGCCATTCGACGCTGCTGCATCCTTCGACCGCGCGCGGCAGATTCGGGATGGCGTGCGGCAACGAATCGGCTTCGTTGTAGCAGGGAATCTGGATGACGAGCTTCATGCGCTGGCCGGCGTCCGGTATCGGACGAATCTAGCAACCTGCCTGCGGCCTGTCACCCGAAGCGGTCACCAAAGCCCGCGGATCGCGGCGATGCCTTGCGCGCCGGCCATTTGCGCGGCGTCGATGTCGTCGGGTTCGAGTCCGCCGAGCGCATAGACCGGAATCGTGGCGTCGGCGACGAGTTCCTCGAAACGTTCCCAACCGAGCGGATGCGCATCGGCGTGGCTCGGCGTTTCGAACACGGGCGAGAGCGTCGCGAAATCCGCGCCGATCGCGATGGCGTGCGCGAGTTCGTTCGCGTCGTGGCAGGACACGCCGACCCAGCGCTCGCGTGGCAATGGCCGTTGCGTGAGCGATGCAGCGGCGTGCGCGGGCAGATGCACGCCGTCGAGACCGAGGATCGCAGCGAGACGCGCGTCGGCGTTGAGCAACAGTTGCGCGCCCTGCGCGCGGCACGCCTCGAGCGCGCGGCGCGCGACGGCGGCGAGCGCATCGAGCGGCCACTGCGGCTGGCGCAACTGGATCAGGCGGATGCCGCGCGCGCACGCGCGCTCGATGCCCGCGACGAGTTCGTCGGCTTGCGCCGGTTCAAATGTGGGCGTGATGAGATAGCGCGACGGCAATCGCAGCGCGGTGACCGCGGGACGATCGGCATCGGGCATTGGTACACGATCAAGCGCATCGAGCTCGGCCCACGCCAAGCGCTGTCCTTCGCGCGGCTCGGGCGAACCCGACCATGCCGCCACGCGCCAGACGTCGAGCACGATGCGCTTTTCCGCATACTCGTGCGGCACGCAGATCAGCGGTCGCGCCGACTCGATGACGATGCCGAGTTCTTCGCGCAATTCACGTGCGAGCGCATCGACGGGTGCTTCGCCGGGATCGCTCTTGCCGCCGGGAAATTCCCAGCTGCCGGCGAGGTGTTTTCCGGGCGGACGCTGCGCGAGCAGGACGCGGCCTCGCGCGTCCTGCAGGACGCCGGCGACGACGTGGATGGGCGCGGCGCTCACGTCGCGCTTCCGTCAGCTCAGGCGAGCTTGCCGTGGCACTGCTTGTACTTCTTGCCGGAGCCGCACGGGCACGGATCGTTGCGTCCGATCTTCGGCTCGTCGCGCTGCATGGGCGTCTGCGCGAGCGCGGCCGGGTCGATCGGCTCGCCGTCGACGGGTTCGCTCGCGCTCATCGGCGCCGCATCGGCATGCTGGAACTGCATCGAACGCGCCTGCGTCTCGGCCTGGCGGCGCTGCTGCGCCTCCATCGCCTCGACTTCGTCCTCGCTGCGGATGCGCACGCGCGCGAGCAGTTGCACGACTTCGTACTTGATGCGGGCGAGCATGCCCTGGAACAGCTCGAACGCCTCGCGCTGGAATTCCTGCTTGGGCTGCTTCTGCGCGTAACCGCGCAGGTAGATGCCCTGGCGCAGGTAATCCATGCTCGACAGGTGTTCCTTCCAGACGTTGTCGAGCACGGAGAGCATCACGTGCTTCTCGAGCCCGCGCATGGTTTCCGAGCCGAGCATCGCTTCCTTCTCGCGGAACACGCGTTCGACGAGGCTTTGCACGTGCTCGAGCACGCCGTCGGCGTCGATTTCGTCCTGCTCCTCGATCCAGCGCTGCAGGTCGGTCTGCAAGCCGAATTCGGAGGCGAGTTCGGCTTCGAGCGCGGCGATCGTCCAGCGCTCGTCGATCGACTCGGCCGGCACGTGGCGGCGCACGAGGTCGGTGACGACGTCTTCGCGGATGCCCGCGATCGTCTCGGCGACGTTGTCGCTGTCGAGCAGTTCGTTGCGCTGCTGGTAGATGACCTTGCGCTGGTCGTTGGCGGTGTCGTCGAACTCGAGCAGGTGCTTGCGGATGTCGAAGTTGTGCGCTTCGACCTTGCGCTGCGCCTTCTCGATCTGGCGGCTGACCATGCGATCCTGGATCGCGTCGTCTTCCTTCATGCCGAACAGGCGCATCATGCGCGCGACGCCTTCGCCCATGAAGATGCGGATGAGGTTGTCTTCGAGCGAAAGGTAGAAGCGGCTCGAACCCGGATCGCCCTGGCGACCGGAGCGGCCGCGCAGCTGGTTGTCGATGCGGCGCGATTCGTGACGTTCGGTGCCGACGATGCGCAGGCCGCCGAGCGCGACGACTTCGTCGTGGCGCTTTTGCCATTCGGCCTTGATGCGCTCGCGCTCGCTGTCGGAGGTGCCTTCCGGCAACGCGCTCAGCTCGGCTTCGAGGCTGCCGCCGAGCACGATGTCGGTGCCGCGGCCGGCCATGTTGGTCGCGATCGTGATCGCCTTCGGACGACCTGCCTGCGCGACGATGTGCGCCTCGCGCTCGTGCTGCTTGGCGTTGAGCACTTCGTGCGGAATGCCTTTCTTGCGCAGCAGGTCGGACACGAGTTCGGACATTTCGATCGACGCGGTGCCGACCAGCACCGGCTGGCCGCGCTCGTGGCTTTCCTTGATGTCCTCGGCGATCGCTTCGTATTTCGGCGTGGCCTTGAGGAAGATGACGTCGGCTTCGTCCTTGCGCACCATCGGCCGGTGCGTCGGGATGACGACGACTTCGAGGCCGTAGATCGACTGGAATTCGTAGGCTTCCGTGTCCGCCGTGCCGGTCATGCCGGCCAGCTTCTTGTACATGCGGAACAGGTTCTGGAAGGTGATCGAGGCGAGCGTCTGGTTCTCGCGCTGGATCGGCACGCCTTCCTTCGCTTCGACGGCTTGGTGCAGGCCTTCCGACCAACGGCGGCCGGCGAGCGTGCGGCCGGTGAATTCGTCGACGATGATGACTTCGCCGTCGCGCACGATGTAGTCGACGTCACGCTGGTAGATCGCGTTGGCGCGCAGCGCCGCGTTGAGGTGATGCACGACCGCGATGTGCTGCGAATCGTAAAGCCCTTCGTCCGGACCGATGACGCCTTCGGCGCGCAGTTCCTGCTCGGCGTGTTCCATGCCCTCTTCGGACAGGTGCACCTGCTTCTGCTTCTCGTCGACGTAGTAGTCGCCGGGAGGGGCCGGCTCGCCCATCTTCGGTTCGCTTTCCTGACGCGTCAGGCGCGGCACGATGCGGTTGACCTTGACGTAGAGCTGCGGCGATTCGTCCGACGGGCCGGAGATGATGAGCGGCGTGCGCGCCTCGTCGATGAGGATCGAGTCCACTTCGTCGACGATCGCGAAATTGAGGCCGCGCTGGTAGCGCTGATCCTTCGACAGCGCCATGTTGTCGCGCAGGTAGTCGAAGCCGAATTCGTTGTTGGTGCCGTAGGTGATGTCGGCGGCGTAGGCGCCGCGCTTGTCGGCGTGCTCCATGCCCGGCCAGACCACGCCGACCGTGAGGCCGAGAAAGTTGTAGACGCGGCCCATGCTCGCGGCGTCGCGCTTGGCGAGGTAGTCGTTGACGGTGACGACGTGGACGCCCTTGCCTTCGAGCGCGTTGAGGTAGACCGGGAGCGTGGCGACGAGCGTTTTGCCTTCGCCGGTGCGCATCTCGGCGATGCGGCCCATGTGCAGCACCATGCCGCCGATCAGCTGCACGTCATACGGACGCAGGCCGAGCACGCGGCGCGCGGCCTCACGCACGGTCGCGAACGCTTCCGGCAGCAGGCTGTCGAGCGTCGCGCCGTCGGCAAGGCGCTTCTTGAATTCGTCGGTCTTGCCGCGCAGCTCGTCGTCCGAGAGCGCCTGGAATTGCGGTTCGAGCGCGTTGATCTTGGCGACCGACTTGCCGAGCTGGCGCAGCACGCGTTCGTTGCGGCTGCCGAAAATGCGCGTCAGGACACTATTGAACATGGACGATCTTCGACTCGAAAGGCTGGGAACGCGCCGCTGCGGCGCTTTCCGGTGGGAGAGTCCGGCCTGTCGCGGGCCGGGCATGCGCGACACCCATCGCCGGGAAGGCGCGAGGCGGGGTCGCCAAAAACCAAGCCGCCGATGATACGGCGGCCGGGCTCGATTACAAACAAATGGGTGAGCGCGGCGGCGTTTCAAGCCGCGGCGCGGGCGGATCAGGCTCGCGCCATCCGTTCGGCGCCCTCAAGTCGCCGCCGAGCGCACGTTTTTCACGTAGGCCATCGGATTGACCGCGCGACCGTTGTGCCAAACCTCGAAATGGCAGTGCGGGCCGGTCGAGCGGCCCGTCGAGCCCACGTTGGCGATCGCCGCGCCGGCGCGCACGCGCTGGCCGGGGGTCACGTCGATCACCGAATTGTGCGCGTAGCGCGTCATGTAGCCGTTGCCGTGGTCGATTTCGACGACGTTGCCGTAGCCGCTGCGCTCGCCGGCGAAGGTGACGACGCCATCGGCGACGGCCAGTACCGACGAACCGGCCGGCGCTGAGAAGTCCACGCCCATGTGCGTGGCCTGGTGGCCGTCGAACGGATCGGAACGGCCGCCGAAACCGGAGGAGACATAGCCCTGCGCGACCGGCATGCCGGTCGGCAGCAGCGCGTTGTCGATCTTCTGGTCGCGCAGCAGGCGTTCGAGCATGTCGAGTTGCGTCTGCTGCGCGTCGAACGCGGCGCGCAGGCCGTCGATGCCGTCCTGCAGCGGCAGCGGTGCGGCGCCGGAGGCGGCTTCTTCCGGGCCGCCCATCGCGGGCTCGCCGGTGAAGTCGAACTCGCCGTCATCGAGCTTGCCGATCTGGGTGAGGCGCTCGCCGAGCGCGTTCAGGCGCGTGGCCTGCGCCTGCAGCTGGCCGAGTTGCAGCGACAGCGCGTCGAGGTTGCGGCGCGAGTCGGCGCCAAGCGCTTCGAGTTCGCGGCGTTGCGTGTCGAGCGTCGTGCGCATCGAGGCGACCGCATGCAGTTCATGCGCGCGCGAAGCGCCGGACCAGATGCCGATCGCGGCGCCGATCGCGATGAGGATGCCGGCGCATGCGCCCGCCGTGCCGATCAGGAATCCGCGACCGCGCCGCATGTTGAGGTCGATGCGCCATGGCGGCGTGGATGCGTTGCGGACGATAATGATGTTCATTGGCCGTGCCGGTTCGTGTTCGTCGTGTCGCCAAATCGCAATCGCCCATCCTCTTCCACTACGGCCGGACTGCGGCCCGCGAAAGAGTGCGTCACCCTCGGCACGCTCGCCCAGCGAGCGCGCGCCTTGGATGCGCTGGATCAACGACTGCGCCGTTTTCTGCCCGAAGCGACCGCTCGCGAGACTCGACTCGCGGACGTGCGCAACGGACGACTCGTCTTCCTGGCTTCCAGTCCGATCTGGGCGAGCCGGCTGCGTCTCCATCAAGCGACGCTGCTGGCCGAAGCCCGCCTCGCACTTGGCGAAGCGATCGAACGATTTGCCGTGAAAGTGGCGCCTTTGTCGACTGTTCCCCCGAACCCGACAAAGCCGGTACCGCTTTCCGCCGCTACCGCGCGCCATCTGCGCGCGACAGCAACAGTCCTTTCCGACCCGCAATTGCAGGCCTTGTTGCTCGACATGGCATCCATCGCCGAAAAGGAATCCCGCTAGGCGCTTGTTCCGCTGCGCCCTCGGCGATGCCTCGATGTCCCCTGGCGGCGCTGACGCGCCGCTTGCCGCCGCCGATCCGCTGCGCGGACCGGCTCGGCGCCGTCAGATCGCCTGCGCCGGATGGGCGTAGGAAATCGGCGCGGACGCCTCGTCCTCGAAACTCACTTCCTCCCACGCCGTGACGTCCGCCAGCAGCGTGCGCAACAGCTTGTTGTTCAATTCATGGCCCGACTTGTAGCCGTAAAACGCGCCGATCAGGCTGTGGCCGAGCAGGTACAGATCGCCGATCGCGTCGAGGATCTTGTGCTTGACGAACTCGTCCTCGTAGCGGAGGCCGTCCTCGTTGAGCACGCGGTAGTCGTCGAGCACGATCGCGTTGTCCATCGAACCGCCCAGCGCGAGGTTGCGTTCGCGCAGGTACTCGATGTCGCGCATGAAGCCGAACGTGCGCGCGCGCGAGACTTCCTTGACGAACGAAGTCGTTGAGAAGTCGATCTCGCTGGTCGAGGTGCGCTTGGTGAACATCGGGTGGTTGAAGTCGATCGAGAAACCGACCTTGAACCCGTCGAACGGCTCGAAGCGCGCCCACTTGTCGCCGTCACGCACGGTGATCGGCTTCTTGATGCGGATGAAGCGCTTGGCCTTGGCCTGTTCCTCGATGCCTGCCGATTGCAGCAGGAACACGAACGGGCCTGCGCTGCCGTCCATGATCGGCACTTCCGGCGCCGACAGGTCGACATACGCATTGTCGATGCCGAGGCCGGCCATCGCGGAGAGCAGATGCTCGATCGTGGCGATGCGAACCTCGCCTTTGACGAGCGTGGTGGAAAGACGGGTGTCGCCGACGTTGTCGGGACAGGAGCGGATATCCACCGGACTCGGCAAATCGACACGGCGGAAAACGATACCGGTATCGACCGCTGCAGGACGCAAGGTCATGTAGACCTTGTCGCCCGTGTGAAGACCCACGCCCGTCGCTCTGATGGTGTTCTTGAGCGTACGTTGCCTGATCATTTTTCTTGTGTAACCCCGGGGCAGGAGCTGACAAAACGCCGCGAGGTTAGCACAGCGCCCGAGGGCAGAAAAGTAAAGCGACGTATGGAACCGACACCCTTGTTGCGTATTCGCGACAAATCGAGCTGGCGCTCCGGGGACGCGAAAACCTGCCGCCCCGACGCCACGGGGCGGCATGCAAACGTCGCGGCGACCACGCCGCGCCCGCCAATCCCGGCGGGAAACGAGGATGGACCTGCCTGCGGCGAAGGCGATGCACTTCCGGCCGCCCCGTTGCCGGGGCGACGCGGCTCACACCGCTCGGCGCCGCGCGCGCCGGGCGTCAGTCCGCCTGGCGGCGCAGGAAGGCCGGGATGTCGAGGTAGTCGCCGGCCTTTTCGGGCTGCGCGACGGCCTGCTCCAACGTCTGCCGCACCGCCTGGCCGGGAATGCCGAGGTAGTCCTCGACGATCTGGCCGGTGGTGCCGTCGCGCTTGACCACGCGCATCGGCGGGCGGGCGGTTTCGCGCTCGCGCGTCTCGCGCAGGATCGGCTGGCGCGCGACGGCGCGGTTGAGGCCGGTGGCCACCACAGTGACGCGCACGTCGTCCTTGAGTTCCGGATCGAGCGCGGTGCCGATGACGACCGTCGCGTCCTCGCTCGCGAACTCGTGCACGACCTGGCCGATGTCGTCGAACTCGCGCATCGTGAGGTTGGTGCCGGCGGTGACGTTGACCAGGATGCCGCAAGCGCCGGACAGGTTGACGTCGTCGAGCAGCGGGTTGTTGATCGCCGCTTCCGCCGCCGCGACCGCGCGGTCGTCGCCGTGCGCCGTGCCCGTGCCCATCATCGCCATGCCCATCTCGGACATGACCGTGCGCACGTCGGCGAAGTCGACGTTGATCAGGCCCGGACGGGTAATGAGGTCGGCGATGCCCTGCACCGCGCCGAGCAGCACGTCGTTGGCCTGTTTGAACGCGTTGAGGAGCGTCACGTCGCGACCGAGCACGGTGAGCAGCTTCTCGTTCGGCACCGTGATCAACGAATCGCAATACTGGCCGAGATCCTCGATGCCCTTGAGCGCGACCTGCATGCGCCGGCGGCCCTCGAACGGGAACGGCTTGGTCACGACCGCGACCGTGAGGATGCCGAGCTCCTTGGCGAGCTGCGCCACGACCGGCGCGGCGCCGGTGCCGGTGCCGCCGCCCATGCCGCAGGTGATGAACGCCATGTCGGCGCCCTGCAGCAGTTCGACGATGCGTTCGCGATCTTCGAGCGCGGCTTGGCGGCCGACTTCCGGATTGGCGCCCGCGCCCAGGCCCTTGGTCACGTTTGCGCCGAGCTGCAGCGTGAATTTCGCGCCGCTGGACTTGAGCGCCTGCGCATCGGTGTTCGCGCAGACGAAGTCCACGCCGTCGACGCCCGCATGCACCATGTGGCTGACCGCGTTGCCGCCGCCGCCACCGACGCCGACGACCTTGATCACCGCGTTCGGCGCCATCTTTTCAACGAATTCAAAAGCCATGATCCCATCCTCCGAATAATTTTATGTAGCTCTCTTTCCCGGCTGCGTGACCATCCCGGCCCGCTCCGTACTGCGACGGCTGGCGTGCCGCCGTTTCGCGACCGTTTCGGTCGCCTCGCGGCGCTCCCTGCGCCGCGGTGTTGCATCGGTCGCTAAAACTCGCCCTTGAACCAGGTCGAAACCCGGCCCCACAAACCACGCACCGCAGTGCCCGATGCGTTCGCCGGCCCGCGCGACGCGCCGCCGCGGCTGCCGTACAGGAGCAATCCGACGCCGGTCGCCTGCATCGGATTGGCGACCACGTCGGCGAGACCGGTCACGTGCTGCGGCGTACCCAGCCGCACCGGCATGTGGAACAGTTCCTCGGCCAGTTCCAGCGCGCCTTCCATGCGCGCGGCGCCGCCGGTCAGCACGATGCCGGCGCGTACGAGTTCCTCGCGTCCGCTGCGGCGCAGGTCGGCCTGCACCATTTCGAAGATTTCCTCGTAGCGCGGCTGCACGGCCTCGGCGAGGTTCTGCCGCGCGAGGCGGCGCGGCGGCCGATCGCCGACGCTCGGCACCTGGATCGACTCCTCCGCGTGCGCGAGTTGCGCGAGCGCGCAGGCGTAGCGCACTTTCAATTCCTCGGCATGCGCGGTCGGCGTACGCATGAGATGCGCGATGTCGCTGGTGACCTGGTCGCCGCCGATCGCCAACGAGGTCGTGTGGCGCAGCGCGCCGCCGGTGTAGATCGCGATGTCGGTCGTGCCGGCGCCGATGTCGACCATGCACACGCCGAGTTCGCGCTCGTCGTCGGTGAGCACCGCGCGCGCGGACGCGACCGCGGCCGGCAACAATTCGTCGACCTGCAGACCGCAGCGGTTGATGCACTTGGTGATGTTCTGGATCGCGCTCGCCGCGCCGGTGACGAGGTGCACGTTCGCCTCCAGGCGCACGCCCGACATGCCGACCGGATGGCGAATGCCTTCTTGGCCGTCGATGAGGTATTCCTGCGGTTCGCGGTAAAGCACGCTGCGGTCGGCGGGAATCGCGATCGCGCAGGCGGAATTGAGCACCGCGTCGAGATCGGCGGAGCTCACTTCCTTGTCGCGGATCGGCGCGGTGCCGTGCGAGTTCTCGTCCTTGATGTGGCTGCCGGCGATCGACGCGTAGACCGAGCGGATCTGGCAGCCGGCCATGAGTTCGGCTTCCTCGATCGCGCGCTGGATCGAATGCACGGTCGAATCGATGTCGACAACGACGCCGCGTTTGAGCCCGTGCGCCGGATGGGAACCGATGCCGATGATCTCGACCGCATCGCCGGGCGAATGCTCGCCGACGATGGCGACGATCTTGGACGTTCCGACATCGAGGCCGACGATCAGGTTTTTTTCGTTCTTGGGTTTCATGATGCCGGGAATCGCAAGTCGTGAATCGGAAGTAGCGCGAATCCGCCGTCGGCCATCGCGGCGGCACGCGCTGTGCCGACGCGGCCGCCGGCATTCGTCGCCGCAGGCTTGGCTCCGGTCGCCGGCGCCGGTTCCGCCGGCCAGCTCGCCGCGAAACCATTCGCGTAACGCAGGTCGATCGCGGTCGGCGGCTGCGCGTGCGAGGTCGCCAGTCGCGGCCAGACATCGAGGAAGCGGCGCAGGCGTTCATCGCGTTGCTCGCGACCGAGCTCGATGACGGTTCCCGAGGCAAGCCCGATGCGCCAGCCGTCGCGCGAGGACACGGCGATCGCGTTGACGACGAGTCCGCTACCGGAAAATTCGCGCTGGCAGTCGGCGTAGAAACGCAGCACGTCCTCGATGCGATCGTCGGGACCGGACAGTCGCGGCAAGCCCTGCAAATCCGCTGCGCCGGCGACCGCGAACAGCTTGCCCTGCCGATTGACGAGACGATCCGTGCCCCAGCGCGCGTAGGGCTGTTGTTCGTAGACGACGAGATCGACGGTATCCGGCCAGCGCTTGCGCGCTTCGACGCGCTCGACCCATGGTAGTTTCGCGATCGCGTCGCGCATCGGGCCGAGATGGATCGCGAAGAAACCCTGCCCCAGATGCGGCTGCGCGGCTGCGCGGATTTGATCCGCACTGACGTGATCGAACTCGGCCTGCACCGACAAGCGCGTCACCGGCCAGCGGTCGGCGGCGAACCAACCGTTGAGCACGCCGACGATCGGCAGCGCGACGAGCGTCAGCGCGATCGTCCAGGCGAAGAGTTTGAGCGCGCCGTTCATGTGCTCGCGCCCTGCAGGTCGCGCTCGCGTTCGATGCTCGTTTCGAGGATGCGCCAGCACAACGTTTCGAAATCGATGCCCGTCGTGCGCGCGGCTTTCGGCACGAGCGAATGACTCGTCATGCCCGGCGCGGTGTTCACTTCGAGCAGGTAGTTGCGGCCTTCGCGATCGCGCATGACGTCGACGCGGCCCCAGCCGAAGCAGCCGACGGCGTCGAAGGCCTTCAGCGCGAGCGCGCGGATCTCCGCTTCCGCTTCGCCGTCGAGTCCGGGACACAGGTATTGCGTGTCTTCGGCAAGGTATTTGGCGTGGTAATCGTAGAACTCGCCCTTCGGCACGATGCGGATCGACGGCAGCGCTTCGCGGCCGAGGATCGCGACGGTGAGTTCCTGGCCGACGATCATTTCTTCGACGAGCAGGTCGCCGGGATAGCGCGCGGCGAGTTCGGCAGCGGCGTCGAGATCGCTCTCGCGCAGCACGCGCGAGACGCCGACACTCGAGCCTTCGCAGGCCGGCTTGACGATCACCGGCAGGCCGAGTTTCGCCGCCGCGGCATGCACATCGCCCGTGCCATCGCGCTTGCGCAGCGCGACGAAACGCGGCGTCGGCAAACCTTCCGCGATCCACACCTGTTTGCTGCGCACCTTGTCCATCGACAACGCCGAACCGAGCACGCCGGAACCGGTGTACGGCACGCGCAGCGATTCGAGCGCGCCTTGCAGCACGCCGTCTTCGCCGCCGCCGTGCTGGCCGTGCAGGATGTTGAAGACGCGTGCGTAATGGCCCGCGCGCAGCGCGTCGAGCAGCGCGGGAATGCCGTCGACCGCATGCGCATCGACGCCTTTCGCGCGCAGCGCGGCGAGCACGTTGTGGCCGGAGTCGAGCGAGATTTCGCGCTCCGCGGACTGGCCGCCCATGACGACGGCGACGCGGCCGAACTGGCGCGGATCGGTGAGTTTCATGTGCTTCCTCGTGTCTTGAGCTGGCCTGCGGCAGCGAGTTCGTTCGCCGCCGCACCGATGTCGCCGGCGCCGAGCAGCAGCAGCAGGTCGCCGTCGTGCAGCAACGGCGGCAGCGCTTCGGCGAGATCGCGCGGATGTTCGACGAGCACCGGATCGACCTTGCCGCGCGCACGCACGGCGCGCGCGAGCGCGCGGCCGTCGGCGTTCGCGATCGGCGCTTCGCCGGCGGGATACACCTCGGTCAGCGCGAGCACGTCGGCTTCGGCGAGCACGTTGGCGAAATCGTCGAGCAGGTCGCGCGTGCGCGAGTAGCGATGCGGCTGGAACGCGACGACGAGCCGTCGCTGCGGCCAGCCCGCGCGCGCGGCGGCGAATACCGCGGCGAGTTCGCGCGGGTGATGGCCGTAGTCGTCGACGAGCAGCACGCTGCCCTTGCCGGGCCTGCCGTTGTCGAACGTGATCTCGCCGCGCATCTGGAAACGCCTGCCGACGCCCTGGAAATTCGCGAGCGCGTGCTGCATCGCTGCCGGCTCGACGCCGAGCTGCCAGCCGACCGCGCACGCGGCGAGCGCATTGAGCACGTTGTGGCGACCCGGCAGGTTCAGCGTGGTCGACACCGGTTCGGCACCGTCGGGCAGATGCAGCGTGAACTGCGTGGCGCGGCCGTCCTGGCGCAGGTCGCTCGCGCGCACGTCAGCGTCGGCATCGATCGCGTAGGTCAGCGTGCGGCGATTCGTCGCACGCGCGAGGTCGGCCACGTTGTCATCGTCGACGCACAGCACGGCGACGCCATAGAACGGCAGGCGATGCAGGAAGTCGTTGAACGCCTTCTTCACGCGCTCGAAATCGCCGTCGTAGTTTTCGAGGTGGTCGGCGTCGATGTTGGTGACGATCGCGATGACCGGCGACAGCAACAGGAACGAGCCGTCCGATTCGTCGGCTTCCGCGACGAGGTATTCGCCGGTGCCGAGCCGCGCGTTCGCGCCCGCTGCAATGAGCTGGCCGCCGATGACGAAGGTCGGATCGAGGCCGGCTTCGGCGAGCACGCTCGCGGTCAGGCTCGTCGTCGTCGTCTTGCCGTGCGTGCCGGCGATCGCGATGCCGCGACGGAAGCGCATGAGTTCGCCTAGCATCTCCGCGCGCGGCACGATCGGGATGCGGCGTTCGCGCGCGGCGAGCAGTTCCGGGTTGTCCGGCCTGATCGCGCTCGATACGACGAGCACGTCCGCGTCCGCGACATTGGCCGCCTCGTGGCCGCGATCGATGCGCGCGCCGAGCGCAGCGAGACGCCGCGTCGTCGCGTTGTCGGCCTTGTCCGAGCCCGACACCGAGTAGCCGAGGTTGCACAGCACTTCGGCGATGCCGCTCATGCCGACGCCGCCGATGCCGACGAAGTGGATGCGGCGGAAGTCCTGCATGATGTCGCCGTGCTGCTGGAGTCGAACCGGTGTCATGCGGCGACCTCCAGGCAGACTTCGGCGATGCGGCGCGCGGCGTCGGGTTTGGCGAGCGTGCGCGCGGACTGTGCCATCGCGACGAGTTTTGCGCGGTCGCCGAGCTCCTCGAACGCGTGGCCGAGGCGTTTGACGAAATCCTCGCCTTCCGCGACGAGCACGGCGCCGCCGGCGGCGACCATCGCCTGCGCGTTCTTCGTCTGGTGGTCGTCGACCGCGTGCGGGAACGGCACGAGGATCGACGGCACGCCCGCGTCGGCGAGTTCGGCAAGCGTCAACGCGCCGGAGCGGCAGATGACGAGGTCGGCGCGCGCGTAGGCGGCGGCCATGTCGTCCTCGAACGGCACGACGTCGGCGTCGATGCCGGCGGCGAGATACGCGGCTTTCGCCTTGTCGAAATGTTTTTCGCCGCATTGGTGGCGCACGATTACCGGCAGGCGCGCGCCGCGACGGCGCAACACTTCCGGCAGGGCGGCGTTGAGACTTTGCGCGCCCTGGCTGCCGCCGAGCACGAGCAGGTTGAGCGGCCCTTCGCGGCCGGCGTAGCGCTGCGCGGGCGGCGCGACGGCGGAGATCGAAGCGCGCACGGGATTGCCGACCCACTCGCCGTTCGGAAACACGTGATCGAAGCCGGTCAACACACGCCGTGCGTGGCGCGCGAGCATGCGGTTGGTCACGCCCGGAATGCTGTTCTGCTCGTGCACGACGAGCGGCACCTTGGCGAAGCGCGCGGCGAGTCCGCCGGGCGCGGCGGCGTAACCGCCCATCGACAGCACGCAGCGCGGCATATGTTTCTTGAGCAGGCGCCGCGCGGCGAGCGTCGCGCGCGCGAGGCGCAGCGGCATCGCGAGTTTGGTCGCAATGCCCTTGCCGCGCAGGCCGCCGATGTCGAGCGTCTCGATCGGGAAACCGTGTTTCGGCACGAGGCGCGTTTCGAGTCCGCCGTGCGCGCCGAGCCAGACCACCGGCACTTTGCGCGCACGCAGTTCTTCGGCGACGGCGAGGCCGGGGAAGATGTGTCCGCCGGTGCCGCCGGCCATGATCATGACCGGCGCATTCGTGTTGGCGGCGGCGCGCGTCATGCACGCACTCCCGCAAGCTGGCGCTGTGCGACGAGCGCCATCATCGCGCTGTCGGCACGGCTCACCTCGTAGCTGACGCGCACGAGCAGGCCGATCGCGGCGCAAGTCATCATCACGCTCGAACCGCCGGAGCTGATCAGCGGCAGCGTCAAACCCTTGGTCGGCAGCACGCCGAGATTCACGCCGATCGAGACCAGCGCCTGCAGGCCGAGCATGAGCGACACGCCGAACGCGCAGTACGCGGCGAAGTGGCGGTTCTGTTCGATCGCGCGCATGCCGATCACGAACCCGCGGCCGACCAGCCACGCGAACAGCGCGAGCACGAGCACGATGCCGGCGAAACCGAGCTCTTCCGCGAGCACGGCGAGGATGAAGTCGGTGTGCGCTTCCGGCAGGTAGAACAGTTTCTGCACCGAACCGCCGAGGCCGACGCCGAACCATTCGCCGCGGCCGACCGCAATCAACGCCTGCGTGAGTTGGAAACCGTCCTTGAATGGATCGGCCCAGGGATCGAGGAACGACGTCAGGCGCTTGACGCGATAGTCCTGGCTGAAGGCGAGCCAGATCACCGCCGGCACCGCGAGCGCACCGAGGATCGACAGGTCACGCAGGCGCGCGCCGCCGAGCCAGACCATGCCGAGTACGACGGTCGCGAGCAGCGTCGCCGAGCCGAAATCCGGCTGCGCGAGCAGCAGGCCCGCGAACAAGCCGGCGATGCCGAGCGGCTTGAGCACGCCGAGGAATTTCGTCTGCACGTTGTCGCGATGGCGGACGAGATAGCTCGACATGTAGACGATGAGCAGGATCTTCACCGCCTCGACCGATTGGAAGCCGATCGGCCCGAAACGCACCCAGCGCCGCGCGCCGTTGATGCGCACGCCGATCATCGGCACGAAGACGAGCAGCAGGAGTCCCGCGCCGAGCAGCAGCAGCGGCAGCGCGTTGCGTTCGAGCCACGACAGCTCGATGCGCGACATCACCAACGCCGCGCCGAGGCCGACGCCGAGGAAGAACAAATGCCGATACAGGAAGTAGAACGGGCCGACGTGCTGGCCTTCGGCGACCGCGATCGAACTCGATGCGACCATGACCACGCCCAGGCTCGCCAGTGCGCACGCGGCGAGGATCAGGCCGAGGTCGTAGCGGCCCGTCGCACCGTCGAAACGTTGCGCCTGCGATTCGCTGGTCGGCGTGAAAAGGAGCATCGTCAGCGCACCTTCAACGTCGCAAGGCCAATCAACATCAGCACCACGCTGATGATCCAGAAGCGCACGATCACGCGCGGCTCGGGCCAGCCTTTGAGCTCGAAGTGATGGTGGATCGGCGCCATGCGGAAGATGCGCTTGCCGCGCAGCTTGAAGCTGCCGACTTGCAGCATCACCGACACCGTCTCCATGACGAACACGCCGCCCATGATGAGCAGCACGATTTCCTGGCGCACGATCACGGCGACGCAGCCGAGCGCCGCGCCGAGCGCGAGCGCGCCGATGTCGCCCATGAACACTTGCGCGGGATAGGTGTTGAACCAGAGAAAGCCGAGTCCCGCGCCCGCCATCGCGCTGCAGAAGATCGCGAGCTCGCCCGATCCCGGAATCGCCGGAATGCCGAGGTATTCGGAAAAAACCTTGTTGCCGGCGACGTAGGCAAACACGCCGAGCGCGGTCGAGACGAGTACGCACGGCATGATGGCGAGACCATCGAGGCCATCGGTGAGGTTCACCGCGTTCGAGAAGCCGACGACGATCAGGTAAGCGAGCGCGATGAACGCGAGCGCGCCGAGATACGGCCAGATCGAACCGCCGTGCACGAGGTCGGCGAGATTGCCGAGCGGCACCTGCGCCTGCTTGATGATCGGAAAGTAGAACGTCGTCGCCGCCGGAGATTCGGCGGTGAAGTACAGGAACAACGCGATGCCGAGCCCGAACAGCGATTGCCAGAAATACTTCCAGCGCGCGGCGAGTCCGCGGCTGTCCTTGAGCACGAGCTTCTTGTAGTCGTCGTAGAAGCCGATCGCGCCGAACGCGAACAGCACGAACAGCACGAGCCACACGTAGCGATTGTGCAGGTCGGCCCAGAGCAGCGTCGACGCCGCGATCGAGGCGATGATGAGCGATCCGCCCATCGTCGGCGTGCCCGCCTTCGACAAGTGCGATTGCGGGCCGTCGCTGCGCACGACCTGCCCCGCCTTCACTGCGGTGAGCTTGCGGATGATCGCGGGACCGGCGAGCAGCGACACGGCAAGCGCAGTCAGCGCGCTCATGATCGCGCGGAACGTGAGGTACTGGAAAAGATGGAAGCTGCTGAAGGTTCCGCGCAGCAGGTCGGCCAGTTCAAGCAGCATGACGCGCCCCTCCGTTGCCGTTTGCGTCGCCCGCGAGCGCGCGCACGACGCGATCCATCGCCGACGATCGCGATCCCTTCACGAGTAGCGTGATGTCGCCGCGCAATTCGCCACGCAGCGCTTCGATGAGCGCGGCCTGATCGCCGAAGTGGCGCGCCTTCGCGCCGAACGCTTCGCTCGCGGCCTGCGCATGGCGGCCGACTGCATAGAAACGGTCGATGCCGCTGCGCTTGGCGAGTGCGCCGATGTCCGCGTGCAGGCGTTGCGTGTCCACGCCGAGTTCGGCCATGTCGCCCATCACTAGCACGCGTTCGCCCGGCTCGGCGGCGAGCGACGCGATTGCCGCGGCGAACGAACCGGGATTGGCGTTGTAGCTGTCGTCGATCAGCGTCGCGCCCGATGCGTGCGCGATACGCGCGAGGCGGCCCGGTACTGCCGCTGCGTTTTCGAGTCCGGCCTTGACCGTCGCCAGCGGCACGCCGAGACCGATCGCCAGCGCGCTCGCGGCGAGCGCGTTGGCGATGTTGTGGCGGCCGCGCAGCGGCAATTCGATTTCGACGCCGCTGGTTGGCGTGAGCAGGCGGAAACGCCCGCTGTTTTCCGCGCCGGGCTCGACCGTCGCGCCGATCTGCGCATTGCGCAGCAAGCCGTAACGCAACACGCGACGGCTGCCCGCGAGCACGGCGAAGTAGTCGGCGAAGGCGTCGTCGCCGTTGATCACGGCGAGCCCGTCGTCCGGCAGCGCGCGGTAGATCGCGCCCTTGGTTTCGGCGACGCCCTGCAAGCTGCCCATGCGCTCGAGATGCGCCGCGGCGACGTTGTTGACGACAGCCGCGTCCGGCTGCGCAATGCGTGCGAGATAGGCGATGTCGCCGGGTTTGCCCGCGCCCATTTCGAGGACGGCGTATTCGGTGTCGGCCGGCATCGCGAGCAGCGTCAGCGGCAGGCCGATTTCATTGTTGAAGTTGCCCGCGTTGACGTGCGTGCGGCCGTGCCGCGACAGGATCGACGCGAGCAGCGTCTTCACCGTGGTCTTGCCGTTC
>JAKPAN010000251.1 GCA_029779475.1 Pseudomonadota bacterium | reverse complement strand
CGCCACGCGCCTCGTGACGACCCGCGAGGCGATCGAAGCCGCCGACATCGTCGTCACCGCAACGCGGGCGCGCGAGCCGCTGTTTGCCGGCGCTGAACTGCGGCCCGGCACATTCGTCGCCGCCGTGGGATCGAGCCTGCCGACGACGCGTGAACTCGATGACGCGGCGCTGGCACGTGCTTCATGCGTTGCCGTCGAATGGCGGCAGCAGACGCTGCGCGAGGCAGGCGATCTCGTCCTGGCCGCCCCCGATGTGCTGCCGGCGGAGCGGATCGTCGAGCTCGGCGAACTCGTGACCGGGGCAAAGCCCGGCCGCCGCGCGGACGACGAGATCACGCTCTACAAATCGGTCGGTGTCGGGCTCGAGGACATCGCGCTCGCCGGTCTCGCCTGGCGCAAGCTCACCGGAAACTGAGACAGACGGCCAGGATCAGGCGCTGTCCTGCGACATCTGGGCGGCGTTGTAGACATGGCGCGCGGCCAGCAGGCCGGCGAGCTCGGCATCGCCGTCGATGACGGCCCGCAGGATCGCCGCGTGCTCCTGCCAGTTCGCCTGGCCACGGACGCGGCTGATCGGCGCGAAGATCATGGCGGTGCGGTCGCGCAGCGAACGGATCGTATCCTGCAGCACGGAATTGCCCGCGACATTGCCGATCGCATCGTGGAAGCGGAAATTCTGCCGCGAAAGTTCCGAGGGATCGTTCCCTTCGAGAAGCTGCGTCCCCTCGGCGAGAATGCGCTGCAATTCGGCGATCTGCGCGGGATCATGGCGCTTGGCAGCGAGCTTCGCATTCAGCGATTCAAGCGTCGCGCGAACCTCGACCAGCTCGCGCTTCTGCTGCTCGGTGAAGGTGGTGACGGACGCGCCACGCCGCGGCTCGATCGTGACGAGGCCCTCCGACGCCAGTTCGCGCAACGCCTCGCGTACGGGCATGCGCGACACGCCGAGTTCTTCGGACAGCCGGCCCTCGATCAGGCGCTCGCCGAGCGGAATATCGCCGCTCAGGATCCGCTCGCGCAGCGTCTGGGTTACAACCTTGGTGAGGGGGGGATGCGAGGCCCCGAGGAGAGCGATGTTCATCTGCGTGTCGCCGGATCGGCACTTTCTGTCGGTGGTTCCGCATACTGGATATAGAATTCAGAACCACTCCTGATGACATAGCCGATTCATCCCCTCGCTGTCAT
>JAKPAN010000245.1 GCA_029779475.1 Pseudomonadota bacterium | reverse complement strand
ACCAATGCGGCACTTCGTGGTGCAGCATCGGATGCACCCAGTCGCCGCTGTCGAGCATGGCCAGTGCGACATCGGTGTAGCGGCCTTCATCGGGCGAATACAGGCCGCGCGTGCCCTGGAAGGCGAGCGCGCAAACGAGGGCGAGAACGATGCCGACGAACCAGTGGCGCAGCGAATCGCTGGATTTCATGACGATGCCATCACCCCGCGCCGCGAGGGTAGCGGGCGCCGCGGTGATTTTCGTCGATGCGCGCGGCTACGGCCAGCGGGTTCGCACGCGAACGGCGCGCGAACCCGCTGGCGCGGCTCAATGCGCGGCGTAGACCGCCATCGCGTCGCGACGCAGCGAGGTCTGGCTGTCGGGGCGGCTGTAGAACATGTGGCCGCCGGGATAGGCCTTGACCTGCACGCGAGCCGGGTCGCCCATCAGCGGCATCTGGTCGACGATGAGGCGCGAGGCCATGAACGGGCAGGACAGGTCGGCCCAGCCGTGCGCGATGAGCACGTGCAGTTTCGGGTCGATCGCGACCGACTGGCGCAACTGGTCGACCGACCCCTTGTCGCTGCCTTTGTCGTCGCGATCCCAGGCGCGGTTCACTTCGTAGCTGAGCGCGTTGTAGCGGCCGTCGAATTTCCAGCCGACGGTGCGCGTGATGAAGTCGACCATCGCCGTCGTCGTCGGCGCGATGATGCCGTCGAGGATCGGATCATTGGTGCGCTGGTCGGGCGAGAACGGGAACGGATCCCAGCTCGTCACATTGGAGTCGTAGCGGCTGCCGAGCTTGCCTTCGTTGCGGAACACCTCGCGCAGGAATGCCTGCGTGTCGAGGCGGCCGCCGGAGCGGCGCACGAACGCGGGATCGAGACCGGACAGTTCCGTCACGCGCTTGACGATGCGCTCGACCGATTGCGGATCGGAGCGACCCTTGAGCAAGTCGGTCACGTAGTCGCCGCGCGTGTACTCGACGATCTGCGCCATCGCCTCGTCGGTGAGCTTGTGCTGGCGCTCGAGGTTGGCGGCGGCGATGCTCGGCAGCGTGAGCATCCACGGCAGCGGCGAGAGATCGCCATTGTCGTTCGCGCTCGGATCGAGATACGGCGAAACGAGCACGAGGCCGTTCATCGCGACACCGAGCCGTGTCTGCAGGTAATGCGTGATGCGCGGGCCGCGGAAGCCGCCGTAGCTTTCGCCGACGAGGTATTTGCGCGATTCGAGGCGACCGTTCTTGACCAGCCAGTCGTAGACGATGCGCGAGAGATATTCGATGTCGGCGTTGGTCGAATAGAAGTGTTTTTTCGCCTCGTCTTCGGGCACGAGCGCGCGGCTGAAGCCGGTGCCGACCGGGTCGATGAAGACGAGATCGGTGAAGTCGAGCCAGCTGCCGGCGTTGTCGAACGGCGTGCTCGAATCCGACGGACTGTTGCCTTCGGCGCCGAACTGCACGCGCTTGGGGCCGAGCGCGCCGAGGTTGAGATACACCGACGACGCGCCCGGGCCGCCGTTGAGCGCGAACGTCACCGGCCGATCCTTGCCGGGCATGGTGTAGGCGATGAACATGACCTCGGCGATCTTCTTGCCCTTCTCGTCGAGCACGGGCAGCGAGCCGACGGTCGCGTCGTAGGACAGCTTGCGGCCGTCGATCGTCGTCGATTGCTTGACCGTCTTGTCGGCGGGGAAGGGCGGCAGGTTGAATTCCGCCTTCTTGTCGTCGCCGGCGTTCTTGCCTTCGGTGGCGAACGCGGCATGCGGCAACGCGGTGCAGGCGAGCGAGAGCGTGATGGCGACGGCAGCGATCCAACGCGTGGTCATGATGCGATCCGGAGCGGGGAACAAGCCTGCGAATCTAGCGCGGATGGACGCGCGTGCAATATGCCGAAAGCACCGCCGTCGAATTCGCGACGAACTGGCGAAAGGATTTTCGAGTTCGCCCTTGCGGCCGAACCGGATGCGTCATCGGGCGAGCAACCGCAAGCCGACGCCGGGCTCCGTTGCGATCCAGCGAGGCGCAAGCGGATCGTCGCCGAGTTTCTGGCGCAGCTTGCCGACGAGGATGCGCAGGTAGTGCGTGTCCTCCTGGTGCGTCGGCCCCCAGATCTCGCGCAGCAGTTGCGGCTGGGTGACGACGCGCCCCGCGTTGCGGACGAGCAATGCGAGCAGCGCGTATTCCTTGCGCGACAGCGTGAGCGGCTCGCCGTTCAACGCCACGTCGCGGCGGGCGAGGTCGACGCGCAGCACGCCGTCGTCGAACAGCGGCGAAGCATCTGCGGGCGCGGCATGCGCGCGCAGCAGGACGCGGATGCGCGCCATCAGTTCCTGCACGCCGAACGGCTTGGTCACATAGTCGTTCGCGCCGGCGTCGAGCACACGCACCTTTTCCGCTTCGCCCGCACGCACGGTGAGCACGATGACCGGCGTCGACGACCATTCGCGCAACTCGGCGAGTACGTCGAGGCCGTCGCGGTCGGGCAAGCCGAGGTCGAGGATGACGAGATCCGCGCCTTGCGTGGCGAGCGCGGCGAGTCCGGCGGCGCCGCTGTCGGCGCTTTCGACGCGGTAGCCCTGCGCGCGCAAACCGATGTCGAGGAATTTGCGGATCTGCGGCTCGTCGTCGACGACGAGGATGCGCGCCGCGAGGGCAGGAGTGCCGGATTCGCTCATGCACGTATCCTAAGCCGGCGCCGCGCGCGTGCCTACGCGGCCGCCGCCCGCGGCAGCGTGATGCGGATCGTCGTGCCGCGACCGTCGACGCCGGGCAACGCCTCGACCGATCCGCCGTGCGCGCCGATCATGCCGCGGACAATGGCCAGGCCGAGGCCCGTGCCGTGCCGTCCACGATCGCCACGCTCTACGCTGTAGAACATGTCGAAGATGCGCTTGCGTTCGTCCTCGGGAATGCCGGGACCGCGGTCGCGCACGTCGATGCGCAGCGCGCCGTCGTCCCATTGCCGCGCCTCGATCGCGATCGGCTCGCCGGGCGGCGAGAACTTGGCCGCGTTTTCGATCACGTTGAACAGCGCCTGCTCGATCAGCGCCGGATGCACCCGGATCGGACCGATGCCGTCCTCGATCGCGATGGCGAAACGCGCATTCGGTTCATAGCGTTGCAGGCGCGCGACCGCCGAGCCGACCAGTTCGTCGACGCCGATCCAGTCGCGATTGAGCGCGAGGCCGCCATGGCCGAGCCGAGTCATGTCGAGCAGGTTCTGGATGTAGCGGTCGAGGCGCTCGCCTTCGATGCGCACCGTTTCGAGCAGGGCGTGACGGTCGTCGCCGCTCATCGCGTCGGCGTAATGGTCGAGGCTGCTCGCCGCGCCGATGATTGCGGCGAGCGGCGAGCGCAGGTCGTGCGAGACCGACGACAACAACGCCGAGCGCAGGCGCTCGCTTTCGCCGCTGACGCGCGCGTCCTGCAGGTCGGCGACCAGTCGCACGCGCTCGATGGCCTGCGCGATGTCCTCGGCCATTGCTTCGGCGAGGCGGCGCTGTTCCGCGCCGAGGCGCACTTGCGCCGCGTCGAAACGCAGGCCGAGCACGCCCGCCTCGCCGCCCGCGTTGCGCAGCGGCAGGAACCACCAATGGGAGGCCGCCATCGTGTCGGTG
>JAKPAN010000210.1 GCA_029779475.1 Pseudomonadota bacterium | reverse complement strand
GCGTTCGCGCGCGCTCGCAAGAACTGATCGGCGCAGTGCGGCGTGCCACGCCGCGCACGACTCGCTAGCATCGACGCATCGTGATCGAGGAGAACACCATGCGTCGAATCGTTTCGTGCCTGCTCGGCACCGCTGCCATCGCGTGCAGCAGCGCGGCGTGGAGCCTGGACATCAACGGCAAGTCGATCGGCATGTCGATCGACGACGTGTCGAAAAGCTACGGCAAGCGCTGGACTTGCGACGCCGCGCTCAAGGACGGCGACCAGGTTTGCCGGAAGTCCGCCGCCGTCGACGAGTTCCCGCGCCTGCAGAACGAGAACTTCGCGAACCACCACGTCGCCATCGCCTACCGCTTCCACGACGGCAAGCTCGTCCAGATCCGCGTCGAGCGCATCGACAAGGGCTGGTTCAACGACTTCCTCGATGCACTGAAGAAGCAGTACGGCGAACCGAAACTCGAAAACGGCACTGCGCAGGACAAATCCGGGAAATCCTTCGAGCGAACCACCGCGCGCTGGGAAGACGGCAACGCCGCGCTGCGCCTGTCCACGAACACGCCCGCGCCGCCGGCGGTCGACCTGGTGCTTTACGACGCAGAGTATTTCGCCACGCAAAAAGCCGCAGATTCGGCAGCGAAGTCGGGCGATGGCTGATCGGGCGCGCAGCTTTCGAGCGCGGCCACTTGTCGTCGGAGAGCGGAATGAAAGCCCACGAATTCATTGATAACTACGAACTAGTCATCGCTCGCTTGGGAATGTGGCCAAGCTTTCACGACGCGGAAGTGCTTCAGCTGGCTCTTGCTCGATCGCATCTCGGTACATCGAAAGCGTTGGTGCCAACCCTTGATTTGCATCTGCGTGGTTGGGTGATGACACCCGAAGTCACTGCGCAAGGCATCCACAAGATCCACGGCGACGCAATCTTTCATTTCCGGTTCGAAGGGATCAGCGACTTGCAGCTCGAAGGCTTCAACCATCAAAACGTGTTGTCGGCGATGAATCTCGGCCTTTCCGAGCATTCAAGTCTCGCCGAACACAGGGTTCTACGCGTCGAACTTGAGCAATGTTACGAATTCCAAGCATCCTTCGTCGCGCGAAAAGCGAGCGTCGTCGGCATCACGCCGTATGTTGAATGATCGCAACAGCCCACGGAATCTGGTGCGCTTATCTGATTTGAATAAGTAGTTCAATAATTTGATTTTGCTACTGTTTACAGTAAGGACTTTACGTGCATGCCCCCGCATGTGGCCCCATCCGACTCTAAGGACGGCGACGCATCAGCTGTTCCAATCTCCTGCAAAATGGGTCGGCTGTGCATGTAAGAACGCAGTGCAGGAGTCGATGATCTCACGCCGGCGTTCCATGCATGCCATCAGGCACGTGTGCACGGGCGAGCCATGTAATGGGTTCTCGTATCCTGCTTCGCACATGAGCGCTTCGATCCGTTCGTTTAGCGCCTTCAATTCTCGTGCGACTTCTGGAGTCGACTTGTAAATCCGAACCTGCATACCGTCTCCTCGGCGATTGTGCATTCGACGTGATACACGATCTTCGGGACTATTCAAGGCTTCGCCGATGATGCACCGCCGCGACTACTCCTCCTTCGGCTCGCCCGCGCGATTCATCTGCTCTTCCACACAATACACAGAGCGGCGCACTTCTTCGGGTAGACGATCGAGGATGTTTTCGATGAATTCCTGAATCTTCTCGGCGTGATGATGCGTCCACAAGCGCAAGGATTTCTCTTCAACGTCTTCCTTCTGCGTTAGGTCGATCAGCACCTTCAAGTGTGAGAGTGCGGCGCCGAAGTAAATGATGCTGTGATTGGCGTCGGTCATCCGCCGAAACCTCCCGCCGCTCGCGCCGCCTTCTGGATTTCCCCAAGCATTGCTTGTGCGATCTGATTCGGTGTCATCGACAAGCTTGGCGGCAAGGCTTTCGCGAGCGCGCTCGCCAGCGCAGCTGGGTCGAGGTTCTGGATAACGGGATTGATGGTGATTGGCATCTGCGGCGAAGCGGGCGACGACGGCAACGCGCCGGTGCCCGTCGGCAGCGATGACCCAGCGCCGCCGCCGTCATTGGCGGCCTTGCTCGCATCCATCTGCTTTTTGATGTTCCGCATCTTCACTTCGTGCAGCTCGTTCTCGAGTTCGATGAGCTTGCGATAGGCGGCCGTGTTGAACGTGCCGCTTGCCTTGGCCTCTTCCTCCAAGTCGGCGAGCTTCTTCTTGTGTCGACGCTCCTCGATGTCATCCTGCTTGCCGAGCTCCTGATCGATCTGGTTCTGCAGGTCGGCGGCTTGGTCGGCCATGTCCTGTGCGACCTGCTTGGCGCGCTGCGCGGCTTCGTTGAGTGCTTCGATGCGCTGGCGCAGCGCCGCCTCGCCGGCACCGAGAAGACTGCCGAGCTGCTCTAGCGCGAATTTGGCCGTCTGCAGCGAGACGCCTTGGTAGCCGACACCGCGATTCAGTTCTTCGTTGAGCGCGCGCATCGCGCGCGTCTGGTCAGCGGTGAGCGCAATGACGCCGCCGATGGCTGGCGCAGCCGCGGCGGCGGCGCTCGCTGTAGCCTCCAGGCCGTCCGCTGCTTTATTGAGTTCGTAGGTGCTCAAGCCGGAGGCGGCGTTCTTGGCGCCATCGGCCAGTTGGTTCAGTTCGTAGGCCGTGAGCTTCGCCGCTTCCTTAGTCTTGTCGATCGCCTCGGTGGTCTTGTCGAATGCCGCAGTCGCCGTCGTGCCGGCGTCCTGGCCCGCCTTGCCGGTTTTCGCATACTCGTCGCCCAAGCCGATCAGCGAGGCCTTCACGGCGAGCTGGCTTTCGGTCTGCGAACGAGTCCACGCGTCGCTATCCGCGACTTGAGCGCGCTGCGCATCCGCGTACGCCTTGAACGCGCGGCGCACGTCTTCGATCGTCGCCGCGCCTTTCTGGAACGCCGTGTAGATCACGTCGAAGTTGTCCTTCGCCGCCTTCGCCGCCGCATCCAAATCGGCCTGACTGGAGATGTGGAGCGCCTTGAAGGCTCTCTCCAACTTCTGGCTGCTGTCGGCAGCCTGCTGCGCCTTGCCGGTCAGCGCGTCGAGTTCGGCCTGCGCCTTCTGCCATGCGACCTGCGCCGAGCGGAATGCCTCCACATTCGCGTTGCCTGATGCTGCAAGCGCGTCCATGGTTTTGCGCGCTTCATCGACACGGCCGCGGGCCGCGAGGATCTGCTGCTGCATGGCTTGGAACGCATCGCCCGATTTCGTCGCCGAATCGCGCAGTTCATCGATCGTGGGCGGCCCGACCTTCGAGAACTCCTCGAACGCATCGGCCGTCGATTTGACGCCGGCTTCTACGCCGCCGAAGGACGCGCGCGTGCCGTCGAGACCGCGTGCGGCGTCGCGCGTTTCCGTCGTGACCGTTTCCAGCACGACGGCCGTCGACGCGGCGCCGGATTTCACGCCATCGAATGACTGGCTGGTGCCGTCCAGCGCATTGGCAAAGTTGCTCGCCTCGGCGCCCGCACCTTTCATGTGATTCCAGAGCGATTGCGTAGCCCTCGCCGCCCCATCGAGATCGCCGTGCGCCAGACGATTGAGGTTGTCGCCCAAGTCGCCAGCCGCCTGGTTGATGTTTTCGAATACGGCGCCGCCAGAGCGATCGATTTCCTTGAGATGCGCAAACGTCTTGCCGACATCGTTGATGCCGGCCTGTATGGTTTTCAGCGTGCCGGCCAGTTCGTTGAGGCTCCGTATTGCGGACGCCACGGCGCCCCGCGTGCCTTCGACGAAGTTCGACCAGTTGATGCCGCGCACGAACTTATCGAAAGCTTTGACAGCATCTTCGAACAGGGTTTTGAACTGCCCCTTGAGCCCATCGAACGCGGGCGATCCCGCAAACGCTGTGAGCGAGGTTGCAAGGCCGGAAAGTTCTTTCTGCAGTGGCGGCAACGCGGTGGACAGCAGCCCTTCGCCGAGCCGGTCGATCGCGTTGGTGAACGAGGTAAACGCGCCCTTGAGCGTTCCGTCGAGAACGGCGGCCGTCTTGCTCGCAGCGCCCTGCGCGTTGTTGAGCGAGGCCGTGAACGCGTCGACCGCGCCCGGGCCTTGCTGCAACAGGAATTCCACGAGGCTGCGCGCAGCACCGTCGAGGCTGAGCAGCGCCTGCTTGCCGTTGGCGCCGGAATTGCGCAGCGTTTCGATCGCCTTGCCGAAATTTCCGCTGGAATCGCCGAGTGCATTCAGGGCGATCGAGAACTTCGACGCTGGATCCTGCAAATCCTGGAACACGGTGCGCAGGCCGCGCGAGGCCTTCGCCGCATCGATGCCGTTCTGGCCGTACAAACCGAGCAGCCCGACCAGTTGTTCGAACGACAGCCCGAGCTCGCGCGCATCCGGCGCCAGCGTGCGCAGTGCTTGCGCCATGCCGGCCAAGCCTTCCTTCGAGCCTTTGGACGCCGTGACCAGTTGGTCGACCATCAGCGACGCGTCGGACGCGTTCTTGCCGAACAGGTCGAGGGCATCGTCGACGATGCCGGCGGCATCGGCCAGCTCGATGTTCGCGTCCTTTGCCAGCAGCAACGTGGGCGTGAGCGTCTGGAAGATTTCTTCTGCCGACTGGCCCTGTTCGGCGAGCAAGGCCGCGGCGTTCGCGGCTTCGCGCGTACCGACGTTGGCGGCGATGGCCGATTTGTCGATCTGCTCCTGCAGGTCGCCGAACGATTGTGCGGTCGTCTCCGCGATTGCCTTCACGCGCGCGAGGGATTGCTCGACGTCGGCGGCGCCCTTGAAGGCGTCCTTGCCGAATTCGATGCCCTTGAGCGCCAACTCAACCGCGGTCGCGACCGAGACGATCTCGACCAAGTGGCCCTTGAGTTCGGCGATCAAGCCGCCCGATTTGTGCGACTCGTCGCCCAGACTCTTGGCGCCCTTGGCGGCACCAGACATGGCATCGCCGCCCTTTTTCGCGGCGTCGCCGGCGTCCTTGATCTGCTGCGCGACGCCCGCGGATTTTTCCTTGAGCGCTTCATTCGCGGTGGCGAGGTTGTTCGTATCTATGCCGGCTTTCTGCAGCGTGCCTTGCGCCTTCGCGAACGCGACCTGCGCGGCCTTCTGTCCCGCCGTGAGATCGGCGACTGCCTTCTCGGCGCGCTTGTACGCTGTACTGACCGACTTGCTGCTGTCGTCTGACTTGCCGAACTCGGCGTCGAGTGCAGCGAGGCCGGCCTTCGCCTCGTTGAGCTTCGTGGTGAGTTCGGCCAGGTCGGCTTTCGATTTCGTGAACTGCTTGATCGCATCGGACTGCCTGCCGAGTGCAGCCAGCTGGTCGACGAGACCTTTGAGCTCGGCGCTCGCTTCGCCACCCGCTTTGCCGGCATCGACGAGCGTGCCGACGGCGTCGGCGAGCTGCTTGTCGCCGGTCGTCTCGAAGACGAACCGGATGACTTCATCACGTGATCCACTGGCCATTACTTGCTGCTCCTGATGAGGTGGAATGCGAGGCGGTCGGAATACAGGAAGCCGCCCAGCCGGGTTGCCGGCTGGGCGGCGCGGTCATCGCCAGGAAAACCAATTCAGAGGTTGGTGCGACCCGCGCTGCCGCCGTTGTTTCGGACACCTGCGGCTGGTCCGGCAACGCCCGTGCAATGGAAGGGCGCAAGAAAAATTCAGACGATCAGGATGCCGTTCGTCGCGAGCGCCGCGGTGCCGGCCGCGATGCCATCGGCATCGATGCCGCCCCAGTCGATGAGGTCGCGCTTGACCTCGGCCAGACGGGTCAGCATCAGCGCGAGCCGCTCGCCTCCGGTTGTGTCGTAGTCGCCGATGAGGATGCCGCGCGCGACTTCCGTTCCGTCCTGCGCATTGGGGTCATACGGCGCCGCGCGACCAGTCGTGCTGTTCTTGCTGAGGACGCGACCGTCCGTATAGACGGTGCCCGCTGCGAGAATCACGTATTCGCGAGTGCCTTCGGAGTCACGGGCTTCATTTTGGATGAAGGGGCGCGCGCTCCGGTATTCGCCTGGGTCGTACATGACTTTCTCCTTTGGTTGGATGTTGCGGTCGACGATCGACGCACGGCAAAGCTCATGCAGCCGGCTTGTCGGTCGGGACGATGGAGAGCCGCGCACGTCGCGGCGGAAGCGGCAGAGACAGCAACTCGAGAACGGCGCTGTTCGGAAACCAGTGCATCGCGAGCGCCGCAGCGTTCTGGACGAGAATGCGACTGGGTGTCGCGCCTTGACCGGAGTTGTGCATGACGCACGAAACCAGCGTGCCAAGGAAGGTCACGGCCGCCGCCTCGTCGTCCAGCGCAGTTTCGTCATCGGCAACGGCTGCGAGACGACGTTCCAGTTCTTCGATGGACATTCCCTCGCGCGCTATTGCGGTCACGCCGTCGACGCTATTCCGTGCGCGCCATAAGGCGCTGGCGCGCGCATGTGCAGATGGCTGCTTCGTGAGCTTGGCGGCATCATTCATACCTGCCGCGTCCTCACGGTTTTCGTGCGCGCCGCGAAAATTTCCGCCGAAGTCCGCAGGCGCTTCGTGCTGGCGGAGGCGTCGCCACTGAATTTGTCGACCGTGCCGTCCCAGCCGGTTGGCGAAGGCTCACGCGCTGCGGCGCTGTCACGCTCGGCGCTGCCGAACTTGCGCACGACACCATCCCACGATGGCGCGGCGTTCCGGTTTGCGACGGCTCGCGCGTCGAAAATGGCCTGCGGCGTACGGCTCGGCGTTGCCGCTGCGTGGCGCCGATTGGACGGAGCGTTCTTCGCGGGCGATGGCGCGCGCGGCGCCTCGCCGCGAACGAGGCCTTCGAGGCTACCGAGTCCGTTCGCCATGCCGGCGCGCACTGCGTCGGCGCCGACGAGCAGTCCGCCCTTGCCGAAGCCGTTGACGACACGCTCGCGCGAGACGCCGCGGTTGCGCGCGACGTCGCCGATGAATACGTCAGCGAGCTGGTCGACAACGGCTTGGATGCTGGCGCGCCCTTTCTCGGAAGTCGGATCGAGCCGCTTGTTCGGGCTCGTGCTGCTCACGATCTCGACGCGCCGCATCCCAGCCTTCTCTTCGCGCTGCCGAGTGTCGGTATACGTCGAAACAACACCGATGGAACCAAGCATCGCGGTTTCATCGACAACGATCTGGCTGGCTGCACTCGCGATCCAGTACGCCGCGCTCGCGCCCATGCCGCCGACGTAGGCCTTGACGGTCTTGCGCGAGCGCGCGGCATAGACCTGGTTGGCGAATTCATGAATGCCCGTCGCTTCACCGCCGGGCGAGTCGATGTCCAGCAGGATGGTCTTGACGGCGGGGTTGTCGAGCGCCGTCTGAAAATCGCGCGCGAGCGTTGCCGTCGCGGTCGCGCCACACACTTCGGTCATCAGGCCGGCGTGACGGAAGATCGGGCCGCGAACCGGAATGATCGCCGTATCGCCGCGCAAGTCGACGCGCGGCGCGCCGTCCATGGGCCTGCCGGCGCGCGTAGCGAGTGCGGATACGTCGCCTTCGCGCGCGGCGACCTGCAACAGCGTGCGCAGTGAATCGGGCTCGATGGCCCAGATCATGCCCGCGGCGATGGTGAAGGCGCCGCTCATTTGCGCTGATCCGCAACGTGCTTCTCGCTGCGGGTGGTGCTCGCAGCTTCCTGCGTCAAGGATGCTTCGATCTCGGCACGCAGTGACGGGAGGTTGGCGGCTGCCTCACGGGCTTTGCGTTCGTCCCACAGCGCGGTCAAGCCGCTGCCTTCGGGCGCGGGGCCGACACCGGGCAATACAACTGAGCCGACGAGATCGGGTTCCCGACGCATATCTGCGCGCCGCAGTACCTCCCGTTCGATGACCATTGTTGCCGGAACGGTTTCGCCGCCATCCTTGAGATACGCGACGTTCGGATTGTTGGTGCTGAGCTCGGCCTTTCCGTAGTGAGGATGGTCGCGGTCGTGGATTCCGACGCGGACGGTTTCCTTTTCCGTCCATTCGCGACCAGGGTGGCAGCGAATCAGATTCGGCTTCGCGACGTTTTTGCGGTCCGTGCCGGTCGTTCGCTGGTTTGCCGCATCAATCAGCGCATTGATTGCTGCGAGCTTGCCGAGCACCTCTACGAGAACAGCAGCATGCTCGGCGTAATCCTCGGTGATCAGACGTTCGCCGATCTCGCGCGCACGGTTCGCGACGGCGACGACATGATCCAGTTCGGCATCGCGCTCGCGCTGCCTGGCTTCTTCAACGCGCCGGTTGAGGAGGTCGACACGCTCCTGAATTCGAATTTGGCGATCGCGACACTCGTTGATTTGTTGCTCGATGCGATCGAGCGCGGCATCGTCACCGGCTTCCAGTGGCGCGAGGCGCTGTTGCGCGAGGCCTTGTTCGAGATTCTGCTCGATCAGGAGACGTTGGCCTTCCGCGCGAATGCGCTCATCGAGCTCGGTGGACGAAAGGGCCGGGGGTTGGGTGCTGCTGGCTGTCGTGTTCATGGCTCCATGAAAACAGACTGCCCGTGCGCGATTTGCCGCGTTCTGCCGCGATCTGCCGCACTTTGCCGCGATCTGCCAAAAATATTTCGCGGCTACCGGGTGGTTTCGTGTCGGCAGGCTTCGATGTAGGCATCGAGATCGTTGAGCGCATACCAGATTCGGTTTCCGATCCTCGCGTAAGAGGGCCCTTCATCAGCAGCGCGCATCTGGCGCATCTTTCTCGATGAGACGCCGAGGTATTTGGCTGCATCGTCTTCGTCGACGCGGCCTGCGCCCGTAGCGCGGATCGTCGGACGCTCGACCAAAAAACCGCGCCGTTGCTCGAAGCTCGGCTCTTCCATCGGCGCGGCGCTCATCGAATCCCCGACGAGCGCACGCCACGGCGGTAACTGCCGTGATTGGCCCACCCGAACTCGTTGACGGGCACGGGCGGCGCCGCCAACTTTGTTTCACGGGGAACGTCATCGGCACCGAAGATGTCTCCCACGCGCGGCTCGATCTTTGCCTCGAGCGCGGCCCAATCGGCTTCCCGCTTTGCGTACACGCGCACGAGCGGATGGCAGGCGGCGGCGTAGGCGTAGACCCAACAGTCCCATGCTTCGTTGCGCGCGCCGGGCCGCTTGATCCAGCGCTTGCGCGCCATGTCGTACCGCTCGGCGCCATGCTGTTCGTAGAACTCCGCCGGCATGTCAGCGGGGAAGTGGCAGCGGCGTTCAAGCGCATCGACGCCGGCGTCGCCAGTGAGGCGCGCGAACAGCGTGTCCTTGGCCGTGTTCACGCCGACGTTCCACAGGTGAATGCCGTGGCGCATGTTCTGGCCGCGCACGTTCACGTCCTGCGCGGTCGGGCGATTGATCACGGGCTTGTTCGGCTGGCTGCTGCCTTTGATCGCGATCACGTTGCGCGCTGGATGCTTTCGCACCCAGCGATACACTTCGTGCGTCCAGTTGCCGGAGTCGATCGCGATCATGCACGGGCGCAGCTCGACGCCGAAGCGGTTCACGATTGGCGCGAACACGATCGCATCCAGATCCGCCCAATCTTCCTCGCGCGTCGGATCGCCAGGGATTTCGACATAGTCGATGCACCAGGACTGATCATTGCGGCCCCAGCCTTCGATGCGCACGGCCCAGCGGTTGTGCTGCACGTCGATACCGCAGGTGAGCAGCAGGCAGCCTTCAGGGATCGTGCGGCGCGGCCATGCTTCCGCGCGCTCGGCAAGCTCGCTGACCTCGATGCGCTGCGTGTCGGATTCGTACGGCAGGCCGAGGATCGTGTTCGCGAACGTGACGGCCTTGTCCGGATTGCGGCGCGCCTCGGCACGTAGCGCGGCGACCTCCTGCCACGAGTAGCCGATGCCGTACGGCGAATACAGCGCGTTCAGGTGATACGAACGCGCGGCGCGCTCGGGGAAGACGGCGCGCCACTCGCCCTGCGCGAGCATCGCGATCTTGTTGCGCTCGTCGATGAGCGCGCCGCAGCCTTCGCAGATGAACTCGCCGTCGTCGGTGAGGCGCTCGATGACGAGCGTCTGCCGATGCTCGCAAAGCGGGCACGGCACGAAATAGCGACGCTGGTCGCCGGCCTCGAACGCGGATTCGATCGCGCTCGCGCCCTTCACCGTCGGCGTGCTGATCTTGAGCACCTTGCGGCGTGTGAACGTCGACGTGCGGCGCTCGGCGAGTTCGATGGCGCTGCCCTGGTCGTTGAGATCGGTGTCGTACTCGTCGATTTCGTCCATGAACAGGAAGCGCACCGGCATCGAGCGCAGGCCGCTCGACGAGTTCGCGCCGGTGATCACAAGCACACCACCCACGAATTCCTTGGATAGCGTCGTATTGCCCGAGTCGCGTGAACGCGCCGGCGCGACCTTGGCCGCAAGGCAACGCATTTCCGCGAGCATGGGTGTCAGGCGTTGCTTGCTCCAACGTTCAGCGGTATCGACTGTCGGCATCAGCACCATGCACGGGCCGGGTGCGTGGTCGATGACATAGCCCACGGCGTTGTTGAGCACTTCCGTGCCACCAACTTGGGTGGACTTCATCAGCGCGACTTCGCGCACAGGCGAGTGCGCGGACAGGCAATCCATGATCTCGGCAAGGTACGGAAAGCGCGACGTGCGCCACGGGCCGGGTTCGGCGCCGGCGGCGCGCGAGATGAGGCGGTTCGCATCGGCCCATCTGCTCACGTCGAGCGGCGGCGGAATCATCCAACCGCGGCACCAGGCATCGCGGAACACTGCGGCGCCATCGGCAAGCGCGAGATCGTCGAGCAGGTCGGTGTCGAGATTCATGCGGCCTCCCGTTCGGCGGCGGCCATTGCCGGCGCGCTGGCGATCGTGGCGATGACGTGGCGCAACTCGGTCTCGAGCAGATCGCCAATTTCCCGCTCGTCGCTCATCGCGGCGAGCAGCGGCGGCAGGCGGTCGCGCAGTGCGAGCAGCAGTTCCTGCGCTTGGCGTGCGCAGCGGAATGCTTCTGCGTCGACGGCGCTACGCCGCACGAGCTCGCCGGCTTCCTTCGCGTTCTGCAGGCGCAGGTTGCGCGTGCGTTCGATTTTCTCGGCGCGCGTGACGTCGGCCAGTGTCAGCGAAGCGACGCCGCCCGAGTCCAGCGGCGTGGCGCCAGCCGGAAGCGGCGCGCTGGGTTCGGCAGGTGTGGTGGCGGTGCCTTCGGCTTCTGCGCGCTCGGCGGCCAGACGCGCGTGCTTGCCGGTGCGGTCGCCGCCGCGCGTCGCACTCTTGCGCGTGGCGATGATGAGCGCCTCGCTGCGATCGACGACGACGAACCCGTCACCATCGAGTACCAGGCGATGTTCGCCGCGCAGCTGCGAAACGTACTGGCTCGACCAACCCTTGAGCCGCGCGAAGTCGGCCATGCTGATCCGGTTTGGCGATGCGTTCATGCCGAATACCCCGTGCACGAAAACAGTCGCAAGCAGTCACCCACCGCCGACCCTAGCGATAGATTGCGGCCTTGGTACCCGCATCGACGACCCCTCGGGGAGGACCCGCGCGCCGCGCGCGCCGTCCCGCCTCGACGCGAGACGCCGCCAGCCGCGCGAGCCACGGCGAGGCCGGTCGCGATCCGGCTCGTCGGTGTCGAGATCGCGGCGCTGCATCGAGTAGATGATTTGCCAGCTGTGCCAGCTCTGCCAATGGAAATGGTTAAACAAATGCGCGCGTGCGCGCGCATACGTGTGTGCGCACGAATGCAGCTGGCAATGCTGGCAACGCCAATGCGGCCAATGACTTGCGCCACGAATCCGCAGCTGGCATTCATCTGGCAATGCGGGCACAGCTGACAATCAGAACGGCACGACATCGGCATCCTCCGTCGGTCGCACGTATTCCCACGCGCGCACGCCATTGCGCATGACGCGCTCTTTGCGCCAGCCGAGGCGACGCATCACGCTGACCACGCGCGACCATTCCGCACGTGTGTGCTTGCCCGTCTCGATGCCGAGGGCGTGCTGCATGAGCAACGCCGCCGGCACGCGACGTACGCCACCGCCGTCGGCGGTCGAGCGCATGTCGATCTCGACCGGGTACTTCTTGTCCTCGCACTTGCCGGCGAGCCAATACGCGATCGGATCAAGCCAAGGATCGTCGTCGAACCGCTCATCTACTTCCGCCGCCGCGGTCGCGGGCAGCGTCCAGTAGTCGGTTCCCGCGTCGAACAGGTGCACGGCTTCGGCCCATACCTGATCGCGCACGCTCAGATAACCATCGAGGTCGATCGCGCTGACGCGCACGGGGAGGAACCGACGAGCACCCGTGGGGTCTCGGTTCCAGTCGTCCTGATTGGTCGAGCCGACGAACACGCATTGCCTTGGATAGCTCGCCACGCAGCGTGCGAACGGATCGCGATACGTGTCGACCTGCACCGTGATCGCCTGTTTGATCTTCGCGAAGTCGGCGCGCGAAAACACGCTCAGTTCGCCGAGCTCCACGATCGCCGCGCCGCGTATTGCCATGAGGAAATCGCGAGAGCCGATCGTCTCAACAGGGTCGACGCACCAGTCCGGCCGCAGCAACGCATGGATGAATGTCGTCTTGCCCGTGCCCTGCTCTAGGCTCTCGAACACAACAACCGTGTCAACTTTGCGGCCAGGCTGGAATACCCGCGCCACGATCGAGACGAACAGCATCTGCGCAACGCGCGATTCGTACGCGCTGCCGCGCGCGCCGAGGTAACTGGCGAAAAGGGTTTCGATGCGCGGCGTGCCATCCCACGCGAGCGAGCGCAGATAGTCGCGCACCGGATGGAACGCGTACTCATGCGCGGCAAGTGCGATCGCCTCTGCGATCTGCGGCGGCTTGGCGCTCAGCGCGTAGGTTTTTTTGCTGCTTAGCCATGCGCCGAGCGCTGCGAGGTGCGCATCAGTGAGCGGCCCTTGCGGCAGCGCGACCGGCCCCGGCACGTCACCGACGACGTCGACGCGTGCGGTGAACTCGTTGTAGCGGAACAGACCGCGCACGGCCTCGTCGTTGCGGAGGATCAACTGCAGATTGCCCGCAGTCGCGCGGCAATCGCCCTCGCGAGTGCGCAGTAGTTCGTCCTGCCACGCGGGAGCGTGTGTCGCGCCGCCCCCGCTGCCGCGCCGCGGCCGTTCCGATTTTCCGCCCGCGAGCACCGTAATCGAAGCGCGCGCAGTGTTCATGCCGCAGCCCTCGAAGGCAGCACGCGCACATCTTTCGTTCGCGCCGCCGCCCATGCCGCGAGTTGCCTCGGCGTCCAATTCGAGTCGTCCTGGCCGAGCGCATCAGCGATGTCCCAGCCGCGTGGGACGCCGGACACGTCGACAAACCGCAGGCTGCGCGCACCAGCGCGCCATGCCAGCTGCGCAACGCCTTCGCGTACGCGGCCGGAGCGATCGGCGCTGCCGAGCATTGCGTCACGGCCCGGGCCATCCGCGTCTGGCCAGAGCACGACGTCGCGACCGGAGAGCGGCGACCAATCAACATGGTGGATGCCGTTCGCGCCACCGGGCCACGCCACGGTGGCATACATCGGCAGCGCAGGCGCAGCGGCGTCCGCGCACTTCTCGCCTTCGACGACGAGCACCGGAGCACCGGCCTTCGCCGCGAGCGCGTCCAGCCCATAAAGCGGGCGCGGTGGCGCGAACGGGCGCACGCACCATCGTCGTTCGCCATTGCGCGCGACGCAGAACGTGAGCTGCGGCGTGAGCTTCTTGCGCGCGTGCGTTGCGTGATCGACGAACTCGCAGCGCAACACATAGCCGAGCAGCGCGCTCTCGGTGTCGCGGTATTCGTATATGGCGCGCGGCGCGAATGACGAGGTGCGTTCGCGTTTCGGATTCCAGGCCTCGCAACGTCCGCGCGCATCGAACAGGCGAGGCGCGTCTGCCGGCACGGGCGTGATCGGCAACCAGTCGCATCGCGAGCCCGTGCGTCGCGGTGGCGCAGCGGGTTGCGCGCCCCTGTCCGACGGCGGCACTTCGCCGCCGAGCCGACGGCATGCATCGAGAAAGCCGAGCCGCTCGATACGCATGAGCCAGTCCACGGCGTTGCCGTGCGCGCCGCAGCCGAAGCAGTGATAGAACTGTTTCGCGGCGTTCACGGTGAACGACGGCGAGCGCTCGTCGTGGAAAGGACAAAGGCCAACATGCTCGGCGCCGGCCGTGCGAAGCGTGACAGTGCGCGAGACGAGTTCGACCAGGTCGATGCGATCGAGCAATCCAGCTACGTCGACGCGATTCATGCGGCGCTGCCACGGTCATCGCTGGGGCCGCCGCCGAAGCGCGCGTCCCGTTCGGCGCTGCATGCCGCATGCAGATCCGCGGCGGCACGCAGCAGGTGTGCCGCGGCAATCGACGCGCCCAAATAGTCCGCGGCAAACCCGGTGCGTGCGGCGCGTCGCAGCGATCGGCGCGCGTCGTACACCGCGCGCATCGCATCGTCGACCTCATGCGCGAACGCCGGGCCGCGCCGCCTTTCCTTGGGAACGAGATCAATAACGTTGCTCATGCCGCCCGCCCTTCGCCGCGCGAGGCGGCGATCTGCTCGTCGATCCAACCAAGGATTTCTGCTTCGAGCCACGCCACCGTTTGTTCGCCAAGGTGAATCGGCCGCGGGAACTTGCCGAGACTCATGCGTGCGTAGATCGATGACCGAGAAAGGCTCGTCATGCGCTCGACTTCGCGGCGGCGAAGGAGGCGTGGCACCGGGTTTAATGGAACGCGCGTTGCGCTCATTTCGACTTCCTCGCGCGCCGCTGCGCCTCTTCGGCGCACAGTTGCTGGAGATCGGCCAGCACCGCGACGCCTTGCATCGCGAGCGCGATTTGGCCGGCCCGGTCGCCGTCGTTCTCACGCGCGGCGGCAATCGCGACTGCGTGCGCAGTGGCACGCATGACGCGACCGAGAGCGTTGGCGTGTGACGCGAGATCGGCGGCGGCGGCAGCGGCGGGGATTTCGATCTCGACAGCCGCGCCATCCGCATAGAGCAGGTCCACGACCGGAGCGAGCGTGTTCACAGCCACCCCCGAGCTGCAAACGAGGCCGGGGCGCCCGCGCCGATGACAAAATGATCGAGCAGTCGCACGTCGACCAGCGCGAGCGCGTCGCGCAGCTTTGTGGTCATGACGCGATCCGTGGCGCTTGGATTCGCGACGCCGCTCGGGTGGTTGTGCGCGACGATGACGGCGGCCGCGTTGTGACGCATGGCGGCGCGCACCACTTCGCGCGGGTGAACGCTTGCACTGTCGATCGAGCCGGTGAACATCCGATCGACCGCGATCACGCGGTGTTGGGTATCAAGCCAAACCGCGTGGAATTCCTCGTGGTCGAGGTGGGCGAGACGCGCGCGCAGGAATTGCTGCGCAGAGCCTGGGCTGGAGATTTCAGCTTCGCGCACGAAGCGTGCGCGGAGGATTTCCTCGGCGCGCGCGAGCACAGCGGCATCGTCGGGCGCGAGGTCGTTGGTGATATAGATCGCGTGTTCTTCTTCGCGCACGGCGGCGCGGGAGCGTGATGCGGAACGGGCGGTGCGCGGCTTGCGCGCAGGGGCTGGCGAAGTCATATGACGTCTCCTACTGGTCGGATAGACCACGGGGAGACGTTTCTACGCGCCAAGCCCGTGGGTGTCGGGAGGGTAGAAACCGCCAGTAGACGGCGGGCAGCTTTCGCGCCGAAGCGCTGTTGTATGGCTGCCGCCCTCCCGACATGAACGTCGGGCACAAAAAATCCGCAAGACTGTCGGGTGCGGATGCCGCTACTGGTGGAGTTTCTACGCTCCGTGAATGCAGTCTGCGCGGGTGGTGTCCGCAAAGTCAAGGTGGCGGCGCGCATCATGCCGCCTCGCGCGTCGCGTGCCGCTGCGCAGCAAGCCACGTGTCGACGTCGCCGCGGCGATACATCACTCGCCCGCGTATGCGCAGCCACGGCGGCCCTACGCAGAGCCGGCGCCAGCGCTCGAGCGTCGCGACGCTGCGTTGCAGTTGCGCGGCTACATCAGCCGCCGCGAGGATGTCGTCGTGTCGGTCGCCCATCGCGCATTACCCCGGAAATGCGGGGCCGCGCTGGATTGCGGCGGCCCGCCTGCGGGCGCAGGCGAGTGCAGGTTACGTTTCGACCGCGACACAACCGGGTTATGTCGCGGTCTTGCCGTGCCGCAATATTCGCTGGATGGTGCGTGGGGTTTTGCCGAAATCGATAGCCACCCTTGTGGTCGCGTTTCGGCAGCCGCCTTTCTTGAGGCGCGCATGTGCCGCGCGGATCTTTTCGTTTCGATCTTTCGCAGCTTCACCTCGGTAGTCGGGGTCGTCAGCGCTGGCTGGCCTGTCGACGCGTCGATCTGCTTGCGAGGAGGAGAAAGTCTTTTCGGCGTGGGCGACTCCGCAAAAGAAACTCGCCTGCGCGAGCGCAAGGCAGCGATCTTTCTTCGCAGCATTGCAATCTAGCGCGATCGCGAGCTCACGGATGGTCTGAAAGAATAGCCATTCCAACACGGAACCACTTTCCGGCACCTTTTCTGTATTTAGTTCGGGGTAGTTGGCGACGACGTCTTGAAGCCATTCCATCATCGCCCAAGGTGCGCCGCCGGCAGCTAAGATATGTTTGAATTTTAGAGCGCCGAGATCGCGCCAACCACGGAGCGCGTCAAGCATTTCGGCGTGTCGACGCGATGGCTTAGCTGCAGCAGGCCGCATGAGCTCCGCGAGAGAGCATTTAGCCGCGTAATTTATCCAATCGGACCAATCTGGATCGCGCGACTCCGGTGGCTTCTTGATGCTCATCATTCCTCGCGGCCTCCTAGATTCCGCAACGAAAATTCATCACCAAAAAATCCATGGTACGCGGATCGTTGGGTTTTCTTGCTCATTCGCTTGCAACTTGATCGACGAGGAAACTGCGCCAATGCGACTCAGCGACAATCGCCACCGGATGCCCCTTCTCGCGATACTCCACCGCCTTCATGATCTTGCGGCCGTAGCTCGAATGCGCCCAATCGCGTGAAGCGGTTTCGCCGATGACGAGCACGTCCGTGTCGGTTCGAACATCGGCTGCAACGTATCCGCCGCGTTCCTCGATGGCCTGCGTCACCAAGCGCCGAGCGCCGAAAACGAAGGTGCCCGTCACGACGAAGGTCGTTCCCTGGAACGCGATCGTCGGCGCCGGATCGTCCAATGGCAGCCATGTCGATTGGCTTGCGATCACCTCGTGTTGCGCCTCGCCGCCCACGTAGCCGTGCAGGGCGTGCAGCAGATCGGCTTCTTCACTGGCATCAAGCACGCCATCGCTCAGCGCATCGTCGACACGGCGATACAGTGCCGCGGCCATCGGGTCATCGTGTAAATCCTGGTTACGCGCAATCCAGTCCGCCAAGAACCGAGCCTCCGACGCATTCACCTCGCCATCGGCGAGCAGCCCGCGACACAACCCGATGAGCTCGTCCGCCGTTCGTGTCTGACGGCGATGCCGGTTCAAACCCGCTGGCAACGAATCCACTTCGAACATGGCGCGTCCTTCACCTAACTGCGTGCGCGCTTATTTCTGGCGCACGCATCATCGTATTGGCGATCAGGTCGTTGCAGGCATTCCCTGAAGACGCTCCAGCGCGAGATTCAGCATTCGATCGTCGAACAATCGCAGTTTTCGTTGTCCGGCCTCACGCCCGCCCGACCAGTTTGAAAGAGCGCTCCGAATGGAATTCACATGCGGCGAAACGTGTTCGCGGCTCAGTAGCCAATCAACGGTGGCAAGCAATTCCATGCCCAAGGGAGACTGGAACCCATCAATGATTTCACTGGTAGCCTCAAGCGCCGGCTCATAGGCCTTCGCTTCGGCGCCTTTGAGGTAAGTCCCGACCAACTCTCGGCGGTCATCATCGAACCAGATCACGTCACTCGGCCGAGCATCGGCAAGGCGGCGGTCGCAGTGCAGGTAGCTGCCATCCAAGTCGCGCAACTGGTATTGCAACTTCTGCGCGTAGGGTCCGTATCGTCCTGCCTCGAAATCCAGATCCAACGGATCGTTCAGACGCATTGCCTGGATGCAACGCTGCAGAAGCCAGACGAGCTTCTGAATCTCGAGAATCGAGCATTCCAAGCCAAGCACGGAGTAACGTCGAACGAGTTCGACAATCAGCGCTCGTGAGGGCGTAAGTCGTTCGACCCCTTCACGCTTTGCGACGTTGTGATATTCATTCGACGGTTCGAAGACCAGCACGTCAACATCCGCAAGGTCATTCAGCACGTTCTCGATCATCGGACGCACGGAAGACCACGAAAGCCCTCCGTTTCCGCAACCCAGTGGCGGAAGCGCAATGGAACGCACACCGTTCTCGATGATGAAACGCCGGAGATCCTGCAGGCCGTCTGCAATCCACTCGGGCTTGGTTTTGGTGCGCCAATCCTTCTTGGTCGGAAAGTTGACGATCCAGCGCGGCCCAAGCACGGAGCGCCGTTCGGTCACGAACATGCAGCCCGTCTGTACATCGCCATGCTTGCATGCTTCCGCATATCGCTGGAAATTTTCCGGAAACGCTTCCCGGAACATCAAGGCAATGCCTTTGCCCATGATGCCCACCGTGTTGACGGTGTTTACCAAGGCCTCGACGGGCGCCTCGAGCAAGTTGCCTTTCGTGAAGTTGATCATGATTCGAAATACCAGCGCGGCCGGGCGGTGACGTACATGGTGTGCTCCTCCGCGGGAAGGTGGGAACGCACCATCGCAGCTGTGCGCTCATCATAAGTGGCAACGCCCAAGAGTGCATCTATAGGCACTCGATCAAGAACAAGCGCCTCCGCCTGGTACTGTTCGAAATCGTCGGGGCGGTCAGGATTGCGAGCGAAGTTCTTCGCTCGAAGCAGTTCCCACGGCACCCATCGCTCCAAGTCACCAAGCGCATCGCTGAATTGTGCTGCGCGCAAGTACGCATGCCTGTCACTGAATACGAATTGGACGCCTCGCTCGCGTAGCCGATGCAAGGAACTTACAAGCACAACGATCTCCGGTCGTTCCCGCTTGTTTACGCCTTGGCGCCCAGTGAGGATGTTCAGGAGCATTGGCGACCAGGGCGTGAAGTAGAAGGGCACGTGCTTGCGTAATGGCCCCTTGCAAGGGGCGCCGAGTTGTCGCTCACTGCGCGCATCGATCAGAGCGGCTTTCCCGATACTCACAAAACCCGGGTCACGGACTTCCGAAGCGGTGCAGTGAACCCCGTGCTGCATGATCCACGGGACGTTGTTGCGATGAGTGATGCGAAAAATTAGTGCCCGCTCAGGCGTGAGAATGTCGGTGTCCACGACGCTTCTCCTTGAGTGCTGCAGCGGGTTGCGAGTAATCACCGGGCCCGTGTACACCCGCTTCATTGGCGCCCGATCCTGCGGACGCTCGCCGTAAGGGGACCACGGCTGCGCCAACACGCAGCGCATCGAGATAGTCGGCCCATGCCTGCATCATCTTGCGTCGCGCGTCCATGTGCTGAGCGCGGTTGTACGCGGCGCGCACCTTGTTCCGCTCAGCGTGCGCCAACTGACGCTCGATGACATCGGGCGGATAGCCGAGTTCGTTGAGGCGCGTCGATGCGAGCGCGCGGAAACCGTGCGCGGTCATTTCCGATCGCTCGTAGCCCATGCGGCGCAGCGCCATGTTGACGGTGTTCTCGCTCATGCATGATTTCGGATCGGCGACGCCGGGAAACACGTGGCGGCGCGAGCCGGTGAGCGGATGCAGTTCGCTCAGGATGGCAACCGCTTGCGTCGACAGCGGCACGATGTGCGCCTCGCGCATCTTCATCTTCGCTGCAGGGATGCGCCATTCAGCAGCGTCGAAGTCGATCTCCGACCACTCCGCCTTGCGCAGCTCGCCGGGGCGCGTGAACAGCAGCGGCGACAAGCGAAGCGCGCACAACGTGACGAAACTGCCGCCGTATGCCTCGATTGCGCGCAACAAGCCGCCGACCTTCTGCGGCTCGGTAATGGCAGCGCGGTGCTGTCGCTTCGGCGTCGCCAACGCACCGCGCAGATCCGCAGACGGATCGCGTTCGGCACGGCCGGTCGCAATGGCATAGCGGAAGATTTGCCCGCAACGCTGCTTCACGCGCTGCGCGGTTTCCAACTTTCCGCGCACTTCGACGCGACGGAGTGCGGCGAGCAGTTCGGGCGCGGTGATCTCCGCGATCGGCCGCGTGCCGAGCCAAGGAAAGGCGTGCACTTCGAGCTCGCGCTTCGCCTTGTCGGACGTGACCGTCGCCATGTGCGTCTGCTTCGACAGCCATTCGAGCCCGATGACATGGAAGCTATTTTCGGCCGCGGTGCGCGCGACGAGCTTGCGCAGCTTGCGATGTTCGCCGGGATCGCCGCCGTCGCGCAGGCGCGCACGCTCGACGTCGCGACGCTCGCGCGCTTCCGCCAATGACACCTCGGGAAACACACCAAACGCCAGGCGCTTTTCCTTGCCGGCGAAGCGGAACTTCCAGCGCCAGTACTTCGCGCCGTTCGGCATGACCTCGAGATACAGGCCGCCGCCGGCAGCGAGCTTGTAGCTGCGCTCGCGCGGCTGCGCTTTCGTCGCAGCCAGCGCGGTGAGCGTCTTTGTGGACATTTGTGCCCCCATGACATCGGCGTGTTTCCCCGATTGTTCCCCCAAGTGCCCCCGGATTCAATGGGTCATCGTGGGATCGGTCGGGACGCCGCAGAACAAAAAAAACCCCGCTTTTGCGGGGTTTTTGGACGACTCGGGATGGCTTGGGAACGGAATCTGGTGCCGCTTATCCGACTTGAACGGATGACCTACCGCTTACAAGGCGGTTGCTCTACCAACTGAGCTAAAGCGGCGCGGCGCGCAGTGTACCCGCGGCGGCGGGCGGGGATCAAAAGCAGGTCGTGGGCGCGACGGCGGCGTCGTGCGGGATCGGCACGCGCGCGGCGAAGTCGGCGGGCAGGTTTTCGCCGGACAGCGCGAAGTCGATCCAGTACACGGGCAGGTCTTCGGTGCGTGTGTTGACCTTGGGGTCGAAGCCGAGCGCGGCGAGTTCGGCGCGGCGGCGTTCGGCGTTGTTCTGGTCGCGGAACAGGCCGAGCGAAATCATGTTCTGCTGCTCGCCGGCGGTGACGACGTAGTAGTCGCGCACCTTCTTGTCTGCGAGCTGGCGCGCGGTGGCGAGCGCCGCTTCGCGGCTCGGCGCGGCGGCGAAGTAGACCCAGTAACCGCGCGTCTGCGTCTGTTGCGTCTCGCGCGTGCGGCTGCGTTTGACCAGCGGACGCAGCGCATTCGCCGCGGCGCGCGCATCGGCCTGCGTCTGGAACGGGCCGAGCGTGCGGCAGACATCGTTGGCGAGATCGGCGTCGCTCTCGGGCACGCTGTCGAGTTCGGGATGCGCGGCTGCGGCGTCGCGTTCGGACAGCAATTGCAGCGACGGCACGCCGGGATCGGTGGCCGGCAGCGCGGCAGGTTCGCGCGGCGCGGCGAAGAGCAGCCAGCAGCCCGCGCCGATATTGAGCGCGAGCAGCAGCACGAACAGGGCGCGAAGGAACATGAGGTCGAAGGTGAATCGGTTGCGAGCCGAGGGGCGAGTCTAGCAGCGGGCTGGAACCGCGATCCTTGCAGCGCGACACATCGCGCGCCTCACGCGATCGGCGCTGCCTGCGCCCATAACGCGAGTCCGTGCAGGACGAGATCGTGCGCGCGTTCGACATCGGCGAGCAGCGGTTCGAGTTCGTCGCTGCCGCCGCCGCCGAGGACGAGCGCCGCGCGCGCATCGAAGCGGCGTTCGAGCGCGCCGCGGAAGCGCTCGATCGCACCCGCGGCGGCGAACAGCGCGCCGCTGAACACGCCGTCGTCGGTCGACGCGGGCCAGTCGCGATAGCGGCCTTCGCGCGCGTCGACGCGTGCGGTGCCGGCGACCACGGCGCGTCGCATCAGCGCCGGACTCGGCACGATGAGGCCGCCGAGGTGTTCGCCGTCGGCGGCGAGCGCGTCGATGGTGAGCGCGGTGCCGACGCTGGCGAGCACCTGCAGGCGCGGGGCGCGCGAGTGCGCGGCGGCGAGTGCGAGGAAGCGGTCGACGCCGAGCCGCTGCGGCTCCGCATAGGCGTTGCGCACGCCGAGCGCGGCGGCGGGGCTGCGCGCGAATTGCGCGTCGAGGCCGAAGCGTTCGCGCACGAGCGTGGCGAGTTCGTCCTCGCGCGCGGGCGCGACGACGCTGGCGACGAACACCGCGTCGATGGCGGGCAACGCGCGCCACTCGCGCGAGAGCGAGCCGCGCAACGCGACGTCCGCATGCGCAAACACGCCGCCGGCGCGCAACGCGCCGTCGGACAGCCGGCCATCGAACAGCGCCCACTTGAAGCGCGTGTTGCCGTAGTCGACGAGCAGCTTCATGCACCGGCCCGCACGCTGACTTCGCCGCTGTCGACGCTGCGCTCGCCATCGGCAAAGGCGACGCGCAACGCGCCGCGCGCATCGACGCCGCGGGCGATGCCGCGCTGCGTGCCGTTCGCGCGCAGCACGTCGACTTCGCGTCCGTGCAGCACGTCGCACTGTGCGTAGCGTTGCGCAAACGCGGCGAAACCGTCGCGCGCGAAGGTAGCGATCCGGTCGTCGAGCGATTCGACGAGTCGCGCCGCGAGCGCGTGGCGAGACGGCACGCGCGCGAGCGTTTCGATGTCGGTGACGCGCTGGTCGATCGCCGCCGCCGTTGCGCCGAGGCGCAGGTTGATGCCGACGCCGATCACCGCGTGGCACGGCCCGAGCGCGTCGCCGCCGAGTTCGACGAGGATGCCGCCGAGTTTGGCGTCGCGCGCGACGAGATCGTTCGGCCATTTCAGACCGACGCCGTCGACGCCGCAGCGCGCGAGCGCGTCGACCGCGGCGAGCCCGGCGACGAGGCTGAGACCGGCGAGGCTCGCCATCGCGCCGTCGAAGCGGCAGAACATCGACAGTGCGAGGCCGCCGCCGAGCGGCATCTGCCAGGCGCGGCCGCGGCGGCCGCGACCTGCGCTTTGCCGTTCGGCGAGGCAGACGCTGCGGTCGCGCACGCCAGACGCGGCGCGGCGCAGCAGTTCGCTGCTGGTCGAGTCGATCTGCCAGAACACGTCGAGGTCGCCGAGCCGCCGCGCGGTCGCGGGCGCGAGGCTGGCGCGGATCGCGTCCGCGTCGAGCAGGTCGAGCGGCGCGCCGAGGCGATAGCCGCGGCCGGCCTGCGCCTCGATGTCGAGGCCAGCCGCGCGCAAGTGCTCGACCTGCTTCCAGACCGCCGCGCGGCTGACGCCAAGGCGCGTCGCCAGTTCGCTGCCCGAAATGGCGGTTCCGGCGTCGAGCTGGGCGAGCAGGCGGCGCGGCGAAGCGGCGTCGGGACGATCCGGTCGTGCGGTCATGGCGGCGCGGAATTGGGTGGACGCGCAGTGTACGCGGGGCAGCGCCGGCGCCGGGCGCCGCGAACACTGTCCGCGGGTGTCCGCCTGTGTCCGCTGGACACCCGCGATGGGCGCCATAGCCGCGCCAGTGGCCGGTTTCCGGGTGTTCGTGCGTCTGGCACGGCGCATGCACCTCTTTACATCCTGCGTGGTGGAGTCGCAGGCCCGCTCGTGCGAGCATTGCGACTTCCTCGGCGTCAAGCCAGGAGTCCCGACCGATGAAACCGCTGATCCTCGCCATCGTGATGTGCTGCGGCGCCTTGGGCGTCCGCGCTGCGTTTGCCGCGCCGGACTATCCGGCCACCGGCGGCACGTCGAGCAAGCTCGTCGAAACCGTGGACTCCGGCGGCGGTGGCGGCGCGTCCGGTCGCGCGGCCACGTCGAGCGCACCGGTCGCGGCGGCGGCCGCCGACCGTGGCGTCAACGTGTTGCGCGACGTCGCCCCCGGCGCGGACAGCGACCCTTCGGTGCCGGCCGCATCGACGCCGCGACGGCCGACGTATCGCTGGCAATCGCTGGTTCCCGGCGCGATCAAGTGACGTATTTGCAAAGCCGCGCATGATCGCGCGGTGGTTGCGTTGGTTCGGCGCGCATTCCGCGCCAGCCCCGATTCCCGATGAAGCCTGGCGCGGGTTGCTCACGTCTTCCAAGCTTTTTACTCGTCTCGATGACGGCGGCCGCGAACGCCTGCGCGCGCTCGCGGCGCGCTTCCTCGCGCGCAAGCGTTTCAGCGCGGCGGGCGGCCATGTCCTCGACGACGCGCAGCGCCTGGCCATCGCCGCGCTCGCGTCGCTGACCGTGCTGCATCTGGACGAACGCTGGCTCGACGGCTGGCGCGAGGTCATTGTCTATCCCGGCGAATTCCGCGTGAAGCGCGAGCACCACGACGAAGCCTCGGGCGTGGTCACGGAGGGCGACGACGAACTCATCGGCGAAGCCTGGGAACGCGGGCCGCTGATCCTGTCGTGGGCGGACGTCGCGACCGATCTGGCGCAGCCGTTCGACGGTTTCAACGTCGTCGTGCACGAGGTCGCGCACAAGCTCGACATGCTCGAAGGCGCGGCCGACGGCGTGCCGCGACTGCCGCCGCGGATCGCACGGCGCGAATGGATCGCGGCGATGCAGGCGGCTTACGACGCGTTGTGCCGCGCGGTCGATCGCGGCCGCAACACGCTGATCGACCCGTATGCCGCGGAAAGCACGGACGAGTTCTTCGCCGTGGTCAGCGAGCTGCATTTCTCCGATCCGGCGCTGCTGCGGCGCGCGGCGCCGGAAGTCGCGGCATTGCTATCGCGCTATTACGACGGCGAATCCGCGGCGGCCTGAGCCTTCGCGTGCGGTTGCGACCGCGCAGGGCGGCCGGTAGCCTTGGCCTCTTCCGTGTCCCGGCCGCCGCGCCCGCACGTCACCGCGCGACCGTTTTCCGCCCATGTCCTCGAGTTTCCTTTCCAGCGCGCTCCGCGCGTTTGCGTCCGTCCTGTTCGCCCTGCCGTTGTCTGCCTTCGCTTGCGACGGCCGCCTGCACATCGATGTGGACGACGACGGCGTCTACGCGCTCGACCACGCGGCGATCGTCGCCGCGCAACCGAGCCTCGCCGACTGCAAGGCCGACGAACTCGTCATGACCTGGCGCGGCAAGGAAGTGCCGATCCGCGTCGTCGCGAAGGGCGAGCGTTTCGCCGACGGCGACCGCGTCGAATGGCTCGGCCGGCAATTGCACGGGCCGGAGTCGTGGTTCGATCCGTACAGCGTGCACAACGTCTACCTGCTCGGCGCCGCGCCGGGCACGCACGCGCGCCTGCGCGAGGACGCGGCGCCCGCGAGCGGCAACGCAGCCGCGAAGCGCGCGCTGCATCTCGAGCAGGACAACCTCATGATCCGGCTCGACCAGGAGCAGCAGAAGCCGGGCGAGGAGCCCGACGTCTGGATGTGGTCGAAGCTCACGCAAGTCGATCCGCAGCCGTTCGAGATGAGCTTCGACCTGCCCGACCTCGACGTGCGCGGCGGCGAAGCGACGTTGCGCCTGAATTTCCGCGGCCTGTCCGACATCAGCGGCACGCCGCGCAAGCAGGCCAAGCCCGACGACCACGTCGTCGACGTCGTCCTCAACGGCCGCACGCTCGAACCGTTGCATTGGAACGGCCGCAGCGAAGTGACGCTCACGCTGCCGCTCGCCACGCTCAAGGCCAAGGGCAACGCGCTCGTGCTGCGCGTGCCCAAGCGCACGCTGCCGTGGAACGCGCAGGCGCAGATCATCGACGTGGTCATGTTCAACTGGATCGACGCGAACTATCCGATCGCGGGCGACCTCGACGCGGCCGCTCTGCCGTTCTCGCAGCGCGGCGCAGGCGACGGCATGACGTTGCGCTGGCGCGGCGCGAACGAACCGGCGCTGTTCGGCAGCGACGGCGTGCTGCGGCCGGGCCGTGCGCTCGGCGGCGAGCGTTACGCGTTCGCGTCCGCCGCGTCGAACGTGGAACTGTTTCCGGCGATGCCGCAAACCTTGCGCAAACCCGTCGCGCTGCGTGCCGTGCGCGGCGACGAGTGGCGCGCGCCGAAGCAGGGCTACGACTATCTCATCGTCGCGCATCCGAGTCTCGTCGACGCGATCCGGCCGCTCGCGCAGTTCCACGAGCAACGCGGCTTGTCGGTCGCGATCCTCGACATCGACGAGGTCTACGACCAGTTCAACGACGGCATCGCGCATCCGCAGGCGATCCGCAACCTCGTCGACGTTGCCTATCACGAATGGCCGAAAGCGCCGCGTTTCCTGCTGCTCGTCGGCGACGCGAGCTTCGACATCCGCCACGACACCTACAACGACCTCGCCTACGCGAAGTGGACGAACCAGGAACTGCTGTTCCCCGGCCATTTCGGCGCAGTGCCCGGCGGCAAGTACGCCGACGCGCCGAAAAAGCTCGCCGACCGCAACCTGATCCCGACCTGGCAATACCCGTCGCCCGAAGGCCAATCCGCGAGCGACAACTGGTTCGGCGCAGTCGAACCCGGCGACTGGCATCCGGTCGTCGCGGTCGGCCGTTTCCCCGTCGTGCAGCCGGCCGAGGTCAAGGCGATCGTCGACAAGACCATCGACTACCTCAGCAAGCCGCAACTCGGCACGTGGCGGCGCGACGTGATGTTCATCGCCGATGAGGTCGAGTCGTTCCACAAGTCGTCGGACGAAATCGCCGGCGCGCTCGGCAAGGAAGGTTTCGTCGCCGACAAGGTCTACGCGAAACCCGAAGTCAGCGAGAACGTCGTGCACCAGCGTGCGATCCACGATGGCATCGACGAAGGTCGCCTGCTCGTCCACTTCATCGGCCACGGCGGCCGCTACATCTGGCGCACCGGCCCGCCCGATCTGAAAAAGAACAACGACCTGTTCACGCTCGACGACGTGTCGAAACTCGGCAACGGCGAGCGCCTGCCGATGATCCTGTCGATGACGTGCTACTCGGCGCCGTTCGACAACCCGACCGAGGATTCGATCGGCGAGAAATTCCTGCGCGAACCCGGCAAGGGCGCGATCGCGGTGTTCGCCGCGTCGTGGCGCAACTCGCCATCGGCGAGCTACAGCAAGGCGGTCATCTCGAACCTGTTGAAACCCGGCGCGACGATCGGCGAAGCGCTCGTGCGCGCGAAGGCCGAAACGAACGACCGCACGCTGGTCGAGATGTACAACCTGCTCGGCGATCCGGCCGTCGTGCTCGAACGCCCGCGCGACGACGCGACCGTCGTCTTCGACGGCGCACGCTGGAGTCCCGGCGCGCTCGTCGACCTGCGCCTGCCGCGCTTCGACGGCAACGTCACCGTCGACTGGCTCGGCGCCGATGGCGCACGTCTCGCCAAGGCCGACTACCGCGTCGACGACGCGCGCTTCCGCCTGCCCGTTCCCGCCGCGCTCGTCGGCAAGGTCGCCGAGGCGCGCGTCTACGCGGCCTCACCCACGACCGGACGCGACGCGGTCGGCCGCGGCGTCATTGAAAAAGCGGCGCCGACGAAATCGCTGCTCGCACGCGCCGGCGCGTGGTGGCACGAACTGACGCGCCCGCCGTACAAGCGCAGCGCACCGCCCGTCGAGGACACGATCGCGATCCTCGATTTCGACGGCCCGGCGCAGTACGGACCGCACACGAAAGTGCCGAAGAAAGCCGTCGAACGCGCCGCGCATGGGAAGGAAGCAAAACCGTCACCATGACGCGCGCTGCCGCTCGACGCTTCGGCGCTTCCGTATCGTCGAGGCGGGTCGATGGGTGATGGGCTCATCCGCACTGTCGCCGCCATCATTGCCGACGGCGAAGGCCGCGTCCTGCTCGTGCGCAAGCGCGGCTCGCGCATCTTCATCCAGCCCGGCGGCAAACGCGAAGCCGGCGAAGACGCGTTGACCACACTCGCCCGCGAACTGCGCGAAGAACTCGGCGTGACGATGCGCCCCGGCAGTGCGCGCCGCCTCGGTGAATTCGAAGCGAACGCCGTCAACGAACCCGGTCGCCGCGTGCGCGGCGAAGCCTTCGCCATCGACATCGACGGCGCGCCGACCGCGCAGGCGGAAATCGAGGAATTGCGCTGGATTGCACCGCAACCGCCTTACGACGGCGTCGAAATCGCGCCGCTCAGCGCGAAGCACATCCTGCCCGCGTTCGTGGCTTCGCGAGGCATCGAGGAATGACGATCCTGCAGCGGCCAGCGGAATGCGGGCGAAGCCGGCGCGGCACACGCGCAGCACTGCCGTTCCGCGACGCGCGCTCAGCGATCGAGCGGACTCGCCAGTCCGCTGCCGCCACGATTGAGCACATGCGTATAGATTTGCGTCGTACGCACGTCGGAGTGGCCGAGCAATTCCTGCACCGTGCGGATGTCCGCGCCTCTCTCGAGCAGGTGCGTCGCGAACGAATGGCGCAGGGTGTGGCAGGTCGCCGGCTTGGCGATGCGCGCGCGCCGCACCGCGTTCTTCACGGCGCGCTGCAACACGGTTTCGTGCAAATGATGCCTGCGCTCCACGCCGCTGCGCGGGTCCATGCTGCGTTCGCTCGCGGGAAACACGTATTGCCATGCCCATTCGCGCGCCGCGTTCGGATATTTGCGCTCGAGCGCGTGGGGCAGAAACACGGCGCCGAAACCGGCCGCAAGGTCGCGCGCATGCAGGCGCTGCGCCTCGGCCAATTGGCGCTGCAACGCTTCGACCGCCAATGCCGGCAGCATCGTGCGCCGGTCCTTGCCGCCCTTGCCCTGGCGCACGGTGATCTCGTGCCTCACGAAATCGATGTCCTGCACGCGCAACCGCACGCACTCCATCAGACGCAGGCCGGCGCCGTACAGAAGGCTCGCCATCAGCCAGGCGACGCCATTCATGGCGTCCAGTAGCGCCGCCACCTCCTCGCGCGTCAGCACGGTCGGCAGGCGGAGCGGCTTCTTCGCGCGCCGGATGTCATCCATCCAGGGCAATTCCTGCCCGAGCACTTCCCGATACAGGAACAACAGCGCGGCCAGCGCCTGATTCTGCGTCGACGCCGCCACGTTCTCGCGCGTCGCCAGCCGGGTCAGAAAAGCTTCGACTTCGCGCGCGCCCATCGTTCGTGGATGGCGCTTGCCGCTGGCAACAATGAAACGCCGCGCCCAACCCGCATAAGCCTCCTCGGTACGCGAGGACAACCCGAGCCGGCGCGCTCGAGCGCGCAATTGATCCAGCAGGCGTGGCGGATGCGCCGCGCCGTCCGCGCTTGTCGGAGTGAAGTCATGGTGAGAGGATCGCATCGCATACCGCCGCTGCCACCGGAAAGGCAGCGAGATTAGGCTGCGCGGAAAGACGGCGCGATCGGCAGAAGCCGTTGATCCGTGTAAGAAGTTTCCGACCGCCCGTCGCCGATATGCGTTATTAGACTGCGGGATTCGTTTTTACTGTGTAACCGAATAGTAGTTAGCTGCCACTCATGCCCATCGTGAGCTTGCAAGAGATCAAGGACCGATCGGCGGAGCTGAGGCGCTTAAAAGGGCGCATCTCAGAAACAGTCGCGAGCCGCGGCGCGGAATGGCGAGCCGCGTGTGCGGAATTTCACGCCCGATTTGATGAGCTCGTGTATCCCGGCGGCGACGCCGGGCTCGAAGCGGTCCGGTCCGGTGACCCCGCGGCAGTCGAGAATGCAATCCGTTTTCTCGTCGCTGACCCTTACCACTTCCGCTCCGGGTACATAAAGGAGTACCTGTGGCGCTGGTTGCGCCATGTCGAGCTGTCGCGCAACAAGAAAAGTCGCCTCGCTGAGGCTGGCCTGGCGTATCTCGAGCGTCCGGCGAGCCGGGAGTTCTGGGTCATGGCGAACGCCATGCGCGGCCTCGCCGAACCCAGCTTTTGGTTGCGGGTTACAAACAAGGTAGCCCTCGGGGGAGCTGTTGGCGCGCGGGCTCTTCTCTTGCTCGCGCACGCTCCCAGCCCGCACACGGGCTCCGCTCTACGTCGCCAGATCCGTCGGGCTTGGCTGCGAGAGAAGTACGGTGGCAGCTAACAATTCGTCCAAGCCGACGCCGCTTCGCGGCGCGGCTTAACTCAGGTGTTAGGCGGCACAACCGAGCAATCCTGGAACCCGAACCATGAGCCGAACCTTTCTTGTTGGCGTGCGCGGCGAGAGCTACAACAACGATGATGGCGCATCGCGCCAAGACATCATTCGCCGTATGCGAGCCAACGAACCGGTTCAGCTCAAAGCCGACCCGACAAATCAGCACGACAGATGGGCAGTCAAAGTTCTTACGCAATCTGGAGAGCAGATAGGCTGGCTTCCTTCGGACGCTCGGGATGCAGATGCATTGCTCAAGGGCGAGCCCATCGAAGCCGCAGTTCATGCGGTGCACGGGGGTACAACCTGGCTCAAGCGGCTTCTTGGCAAGAAATCTGTTGGTGTCGTTCTCCGCATTACCAAGGGCGATCCTGATTGGGCCAGACGCGCACAACTTGAAGATCGCGCCAAGAAAGTAGATGAGCAAGTAGCTGCTGCGCTTAAACTTGAGCAGGACGGAGACACTGACGCTGCGATTCAAGATCTGACTCAAGCAATTGCAGCTATTCGTTCTTTCACAACGGCGGATCCATATGCATCAGCGCACCGCCGGCTGCACGCCCCTGTAGATCGCTTGAGCCTTTTGCTTGAGCGCCGCAAAGCTTATGCAGACGCGCTTTCGCTTATTCAAGAGTGGCGGACAACATTTGACCCAGTTCAGCCAAGCAAGTCCGTGGTGGAATCATTGAATAAGCGGGCCGAGCGCTTGCAATCAAAGCTCAAGTAAAGTGCAAGTGCCGCCTAACAATTCGTTCAAGCCGAAACCGCTTCGTTACGGCAAAGGCATGGCAGGAAAAAATTGTCATGCCTTCGCCTCCACTACGCGGTTCGGCTTAACTCAGGCGTTAGGCGCGTACAATCATCCGGCGACCACAACCGGCGCTGACAACTCGGACAGAGGAAAAATCATGGGGATTCTAGATTTTCTGACAACCTCCACGTATGCCGCAAAGGTTGAACGTGTTGTGGCCAAGCGGCTTGGTGTCTTGCCAATCCAAATCACGAAGCGCCAAAAAAATACAATCATCGAGGCGGCTGTTACCGGCAAGACGATGGGCTGGAGCGCCGAGAAAACTGCAGATATGTGCCTTGAAAGCGTCAAGGCTATGGGTGTTATAGACAACCTGAAGTAAGACTTCATCTGGGGTGCCAAATGCCGAAAAATGTTGATTGGCAAGATACGTACAGCTCACCGGATGCGGGAAATGTTCGGTATCCAAGCTCCGCAAAAGAGTCCGTGGGCGGTTTTGCTTACGTCTATACGCAAGATCTCAAGTACGTGCGCGAGCTTGAGGCTCATCACTTCGTCCAAGTTTGGAGCTCGGGTTCCTGGGTTCGCTTTGACGGAACCAATCTTGACTACAGGACTGAGCCGGAGGGGCCACCGCAGTTTGACCCTGATGAAAACCAAGACCCAAACTGGTAGATACGCGCCTAACAATTCATGTATGGACTCCCCTTGCAAGTGACCGAGTAAATCGTTGTTGGGCAAGCGGTGCGGTTGCAGTCGTGTATACGGCCTTTCGGTGAGCGGCAGGCGCTCGGGCCAGGATGGAATCCGCCGCAGCGAAGCCACACGTTCAATCGGCCACGCTCGGCCAGAAGTGTCATCGGCTTGCTCGCCATCTCAGCGAAGACTGGTATCCGATTTTTCTCGGAGGGTTTCGAAAGCTGGATTTCAGCCTTCGCTGGAATGACGAGGTCTTCGAGGCTCCCTCACGTCGCCGCCACAAACTCCAGCGCCGCCGAATTCATGCAATAGCGCAATCCGCTCGGCGGCGGGCCGTCGGGGAAGACGTGGCCGAGGTGGCTGTCGCAGCGCGCGCAGCGGATTTCGGTGCGGGTCATGCCGTGGCTGGTGTCGCGGATTTCGCGGACGTGCTGCGGGTCGAACGGCGCGTAGAAGCTCGGCCAGCCGGTGCCGGATTCGAATTTCGCGACCGACTTGAACAGTGGCAGGCCGCACAGGCGGCACGCAAACACACCCTCCCCGTGTTCGTGCAGCAGTCCGCCGCAGAACGGACGCTCGGTGCCGTGATCGAACAGGACGTAGCGTTCCTCGGGCGTGAGGCGCGCGGCGAGCTTGTCGCGTTCGGCCGTCGTGATCGGCGTGATGTCGTAGCCGGATGCGGAAACGTGTTTCGTCGATGCGTTCATGCGAGGCCTCCGTCTTTCGAAACATCGTCGCGCAGCCAGTCGCCGAATTGCGCGCGCAGCTTGGCGACCTTGGGCGCGGCGACGGCGGCGATGTAGGCCTGCTCCGGGTGCTGCGCAGCGTAGTTCTGGTGATAGCGCTCGGCGTCGAAGAATTCGGCGAGCGGCACGACCTGCGTCGCGATCGGCGCGGCGAAGACCTGCGCGTCGTCGAGCTGGCGGATGTAGCGCGTGGCGACGTCGCGCTGCGTGTCGTCGGCGTGAAAAATCGCCGAACGATACTGGCGGCCGCGGTCGTTGCCCTGGCGATCGACCTGGGTCGGATCGTGGGCGACGGTGAAGAACACCTTGAGCAGTTGCCCGTAACTGACGCGTTGCGGATCGAAGCGGATCGACACCGCTTCCGCGTGATCGGTCGCGCCGCTGCAGACGCGTTCGTAGTTCGCGCTCGACGCGTCGCCGCCGCTGTAGCCGGAGGTGACTTCGAGCACGCCATCGAGTTCGCGGAACACCGCTTCCACGCACCAGAAGCAGCCGCCCGCGAGCACGGCGCGCGCTTCGCGTGCGTCGGATGCGGGATCGAACGCGGGATCGGGCACGCGCGTGCGTTCGACGGCGAGGCTTGCGCCGGGAATGTCGCAGACGAGATTCATGGGCATCTCCGATTCGAGGGTGCCGACAAGGAACGGATCGGCGCGGGGAACCTTGCAGATGATGGCGCGGTCAGGGCGTTGCAAGCGCGCGGGACGCATGACCTCGTGCACTGGTTTTCGGATGTGCGCTTGCACAAAGTTGCCTTGTAAAGAGGGATTTACTCGTCGATGCGCTGCAACATCGCGTGGCGGCTGATAGCCTTCGCACCACACTGACCCACGCCCCGGCGCTGCGCCGGATCCGCAAGGAATCGTCTCCATGTCGCGTTGGAAAATCGCGCTGATCGTCGTCGTCGTCCTCCTCGCCGCCCTGATCGGTTGGCGCATGTTCTCGCACGCCACGCCGGGCGCGGCGTCCGCCGGCGGCCAGCAGCGCGGCGGCGGAAGCGGCGCCGACAGCGATCCGATCCCGGTGACCGTGGTCGCGGCGACGACGCAGGACGTGCCGGTCTACAAGTCCGCGCTCGGCACCGTGCAGGCGCTGAGCACCGTGACCGTCAACGCGCAGGTCAGCGGCCAGCTCAAGGCGCTGCATTTCGCTGAAGGTCAGGAGATCAAGCAGGGCGACCTCATCGCCGAGATCGACCCGCGCACGTTCCAGGCCGCGCTCGACCAGGCGGCGGCGAAGAAGAAGCAGGACGCCGCGCAACTCGTCGCTTCGCAGAGCACGCTCGCGCGCTACGAGGAGCTGATGAAGAAGAACTTCGTCTCCGCGCAGGATCTCGAAAACCAGCGCCAGACCGTGCGCCAGCAGCAGGCACTCGTCGCCGCCGACGACGCGGCCGTATCGAGCGCGCAGACGCAGCTCGGCTACACGCGCATCGTCGCGCCGATCAACGGCGTCGCCGGCATCCGCGGCGTCGACGTCGGCAACCTCGTCACCGCGAACGGCACCGGCATCGTCACGCTGACGCAGATCCATCCGATCAACGTGATGTTCCCGCTGCCGGAAAAGGATCTCGAAAGCGTGCGCGGCGCGCAGGCGAAGACGCCGGATGCCGTCGAGGTGATCGCGCTCGATCGCACCGACGCGCACGAGATCGCGCACGGCGTGCTCAAGGTCGTCGACAACCAGATCGACACCTCGACGGGCACGTTCAAGGTGAAGTCCGAATTCGCCAACGCCGACGGTTCGCTGTGGCCGGGCCAGTTCGTCAACGTGCGCGTAAAGGTGCGCACCGACGCAGGCGCGATCGTCGTGCCCGCGACCGCCGTGCAGCGCGGGCCGGACAACAGCTACGCCTACGTGCTGCAACCCGACAACACCGTCGCGATGAAGCCGGTCGTGCCGGGCGGCGACGCGGGCAGCGACAACGTCGTCGTCACCAGCGGACTTGCCGCCGGCGATCGCGTCGTTACCGAAGGCCAGTTCCGCCTCAAGCCGGGCAGCAAGGTGCACGCGCTCGCGCCGGGTGAAGCGCCCGCCGCGCCGACGGCTGAAGAACTCGCGAAGCTCAAGGCCAAGGCCGGCGCGCAAGGCCAGCGCGGCGGCGGCGGTCCTCGCCACTGATCGCGGTTCGCGCGCGATCGCGCGCGGCCGCCCTGCACGGGAACGCACAACGTGGGCTTTTCTTCCCTCTTCATCCGTCGGCCGATCGCGACCTCGCTGCTGATGCTGGCGCTGCTGCTGCTCGGCGTCATCGGCTATCGCGCGCTGCCGGTCGCCGCGCTGCCCGACATCGACGCGCCGAGCCTGATCGTCACCCCGCAAGATCCCGGCGCGAGCGCGGCGACGATGGCGACGCTGGTGACGACGCCGCTCGAACGCCAGTTCGGACAGATTTCCGGCGTGGCGACGATGACGTCGGACAGCTCGGCCGGCCTGTCGACGATCATCATCGAGTTCGACAAGAGCCGCGACATCGACGCCGCCGGCCAGGACGTGCAGTCGGCGATCAACGCCGCGCGCGGCACGCTGCCGGGCAACCTGCCGTATCCGCCGATCTACAACAAGGTCAATCCGGCCGACGCGCCGATCCTCACGCTGATGCTGACGTCGGACTCGCGCCCGCTGCGCGAGGTCAACGACTACGCAGACAGCATCCTCGCGCAGCGCCTGTCGCAGATTTCCGGCGTCGGTCTCGTCTCGATCGCGGGCAACGTGCGCCCGGCCGTGCGCGTGCAGGTCAATCCCGCGCAGATCGCGAACCTCGGCCTGACCATGGAAGACGTGCGCAGCGCGCTCACGCAAGCCAACGTCAACGCGCCGAAGGGCAGCCTCAACGGCACCGTGCAGAGTTTCTCGATCGGCACCAACGACCAGCTCGCCGACGCCGCCGACTACCGCTCGACGATCGTCAGTTACAAGAACAACGCGCCGGTGCTGCTCTCCGACATCGCGACGGTCATCGACGGCGTCGAGAACGACCAGCTCGCCGCGTGGGCGAATTCGAAACCCGCCGTGCTGCTCGATGTCCGCCGCCAGCCCGGCGCGAACATCGTGCAGACCGTCGCCGACATCCAGCAGCAATTGCCGCAATTGCGCGCACTGTTGCCGGCGGACGTGAAGCTGCAGGTGTTCTCCGACCGCACGGTGACGATCCGCGCCTCGGTCGAAGACGTGCAGTTCACGCTGCTGCTCACGATCGGCCTCGTCATCGCGGTGATCTTCGTGTTCCTGCGCCGCCTGTGGGCGACGGTGATCCCGTCGGTCGCGGTGCCGCTGTCGCTGCTCGGCACGTTCGGCATCATGGCGTTCGCGGGTTTCTCGCTCGACAACCTCTCGCTGATGGCGCTCACCGTCGCCACCGGATTCGTCGTCGACGACGCGATCGTGATGATCGAGAACATCGTGCGCTACATCGAGCAGGGCAAGCAGCCGAAGGAAGCGGCCGAGATCGGCGCCAAGGAAATCGGCTTCACCGTGCTCTCGCTGACGGT
>JAKPAN010000114.1 GCA_029779475.1 Pseudomonadota bacterium | reverse complement strand
CATGACGATGGTTGTCATCGACGCCGGTATTGCGCACGAATACGGCGAACGTGACGGCCTGATCAACGCCAAGATCGCGCCGACCGGCACGCGCAACTATCTCGTCGAACCGGCGATGACGCGCGAGCAGTGCGAAACGGCGCTGGCTCGCGGCGCCGGCTTTGTCCGCGACGCGGTGGCACGCGGCTGCACCGTGATCGGCCTGGGCGAGAAGGGCATCGGTAACACCGGCTCGGCGTCCTTGATCACGCACCTCCTGACCGGCGCACCGCTCGTCGAATGCGTCGGCCGCGGCACCGGGCTCGATGACGCCGGACTCGCGCACAAGCGCGCGCTGATGCAGCAGGCGCTCGATCGCGCGCAACTGCCGGCGGATGCGGACGTGATGGACATCCTCACCGAGTTCGGCGGTTTCGAGATCGTGATGATGGTCGGCGCCTACCTCGCCGCTGCCGAAGCCGGCATCACCATCCTCGGCGACGGCGTCATCGCCACCTCAGCGCTGCTCGCCGCCACCTGCATCGAGCCGCACGTGCGCGACTACGTCGTCTTCTGCCACAAGTCCGCCGAAGCCGGCCACCTCGTCCAGCTGCGCGCGCTCGACGCCAAACCGCTGCTCGACATCGGCATGCGCTTGGGCGAAGGCACTGGCGCCATGGTCGCCTATCCGCTGCTCTGCTCGGCACTCGCCTTCATGAACCAGATGGCCAGCTTCGAGTCGGCCGGCGTCAGCCAGCGTATTCGTTAAGAGCGAAGCGCGATGTCCGCACCGTCCCTGTTCGCATCGTTCGTCGGCGCATTGCGTTTCTTCACGCGCCTGCGCATTCCGGGAACACTTGGGCAGGACGGCGTTGCCCTCGAACGCGCCATCGGATTCTTCCCGGCCACCGGGCTGCTCGTCGGCGGCGTCGCCGCGCTCGCTTTCGTGGCGAGCGTGCTCGTTGTGCCCAAGACGCTCGCCGTCGCGCTCGCCATTGCCGTCGCCATCGTCTTCACCGGGGCAATCCACGAGGACGGTTGGAACGACACGGTCGACGGCTT
>JAKPAN010000187.1 GCA_029779475.1 Pseudomonadota bacterium | reverse complement strand
CGTCGGCAGGTTCGCGCAATCCGGCGGCGTGCCGTCGTCGATGGCAACTGCGTTGAGGATCGACGTGACGTGGTCGGGCAGCGGATCGTCGACCTTGACCGTGAAGGTCACGGTCGCGATACCCGGATTCGCGCCGACCTGCGCCGGCACGTTGACGAGCGCGTCGCAGGCGGTCGCCGCCGGTGCGTTCGCGGCGCAGCTCCACGTGCCGGCCGGGCCGACGAACGTCGTGTGCGCAGGCACGGTTTCGTTGACGATCGTGTTTGTCGTCGCCGAACCGCCTTCATTGCGCACCGTGATCGTGTAGGTCAGCTGCTCGCCCGGCTGGGCGATGCCGTCGGTCGCGATGCTCTCGCCGGACAGCGCCTTCGTCACCGAGAGGTTCGACGCGGTCGGCGTGACCACGCAGGCCGGATCGTTGCCCGGACAGGTCGGTGGCGTCGTGCCGGTCTTGTAGGCGATGTTGGCGATGCTCGTCACGCCGGCCGGAATCGAGTTGGCGACCTCGACGATGACGGTCACCGTCTTCGTCCCGGCCGTTGCGCCAACCTGCTTCGGCACGGTCAGGCCCGTCCAGTTGATGACGCCAGCCGACAGCGCACCGCCATCGGTTGCGCTGACGAACGTCGTGTTCGCCGGCAGCGCGTCGCTGAGCGCGTAACCGGTCACGTCCGCGCCGCCGGTGTTGGTCAGCGTGATCGTGTAGGTCAGGTTTTCGCCCGGCTCCGCGACACCCGCGATAGCGCCGCTTTCACCCGTGAGCGCCTTCGCGATCGTCACGCCTCCCGCGGTTGGCGTCGTCACGCACGCCGGGTTCGCGCCCGGGCACGTCGGCGGCGTCGTGCCGGTCTGGTAGGCCACGTTCGCGATGCTCGTCACGCCCGCAGGAATCGGTGTGGCGACCTTCACGACGATCGTCAACGACAGCGTGCCCGGCGTGGCCCCGACCTGCTTGGGTATGGTCAGGTTCGTCCAGTTCAGGACGCCAGCCGTCAGCGTGCCGTTCGGCGTCGAACTCACGTAAGTCGTGTTCGCCGGAATCGCGTCGCTCAGGTTGTAGCCCGTCACGTCCGCGCCGCCCGCGTTGGTCAGCGTGATCGTGTAGGTCAGGTTTTCGCCTGGTTCGGCGACGCCGGCGACCGTGCCGCTTTCGCCCGTGAGCGCCTTGGCGATCGTCACCGTGCCCGCGGTCGGCGTCGTCACGCACGCCGGATCGTTGCCCGGACAGGTCGGCGGCGTCGAGCCGGTCTTGTAGGCGATATTGGCGATGCTCGTCACGCCGGCCGGAATCGTATTGGCGACCTTGACGATGACGCTCACCGTCTTCGTGCCAGCCGTCGCGCCGACCTGCTTCGGCACCGTGAGGCCCGTCCAGTTGATGACGCCGGCCGACAACGCGCCGCTGTCGGTCGCACTGACGAACGTCGTGTTCGCCGGCAGCGCGTCGCTGAGCGCGTAACCCGTCACGTCCGCGCCGCCCGTATTGGTCAACGTGATCGTGTAGGTCAGGTTTTCGCCCGGTTCGGCGACGCCTGCGACCGTACCGCTTTCGCCGGTCAGCGCCTTCGCAAGCGTCACGCCACCCGCGGTCGGCGTGGTCACGCAAGCCGGGTTCGGGCAGGCCGGCGGTGTCGTGCCGGTCTGGTAGGCGATGTTGGCGATCGAAGTGACGCCGGCCGGGATCGGATTGGCGACGTGGAAGACAACGGTCACCGTCTTCGTGCCCGGTGTCGCGCCCACCTGCTTCGGCACGGTCAAGTTCGTCCAGTTGACATTGGCGCCGCTCAACGCGCCGCCATCGGTGGCCGCCGCGAAGATCGTGTTCGCCGGGATCGCGTCGCTGAGGTTGTAGCCAGTCGCGTCGACGCCGCCGGTGTTGGTCAGCGTGATCGTGTAAGTAAGGCTCTCGCCCGGTTCGGCGACGCCTGCGACCGTGCCGCTTTCGCTCGTCAGCGCCTTGGCGATGCCGACGTTCGCGGCAAGCGGATGCGTCGTGGTGCAGGTATCGCAGGCCGGACCGGTCGGCGAGCCGCCCGTGGCGACGACGACGTTCTTCACGCTGCCGGTCGCGCTCGCATCGACGCTCGCCGTGTAGCTGACCGCGTACGTGCCGGGCACCGTGCCCGACGGCAGGGTGAATTTCAGCGTCGGCGCATTGGTGACATCGGATGTGTACGAACCCGCGGAAGCGACCGAACCGAACGTCAGGCCCGTGCCGAGCGTGTCGGTGAGCACGAGGTTCGAGGTCAGCGCCGCATTGGTCACCGTCGCCGTCAGCGTGAAGGTGACGAGCTGCGACGGCGCGACCGTCGCGCCGTCGGCGGGATTCGCCGACTTGACGACGTGGATCACCGGATCGCTGAGCGGGTGCGTCGTGCTGCAGGTTGTGCAGGTCGGCGGCGTCGAGCTGCCGCCGCTCGGGACGACATTGTTGCCGACGCTGCCCGACGCGTTGTTGTTCACCGTCGCCGTGTAGTCGACCTTGTAGACGCCCGGCACCGTGCCGGTCGGGAGCGTGAACGTGCGCGCGCTGCCCGAGCCGCCGGCGGTGTAGCCGTCGTTGACCGCGCCGACGCCGACGTAGGTCTGGTTCGCGCTCAGCGTGTCGGTGAGCACGAGCGGACTCGTCAGCGCCGCCTGCGTGATCGTCGCGGTGAGCGTGTAGGTGATCGTCTGGCCCGCGACCACGTTCTGGCCCGACACCGGGTTCGACGTCTTCGCGACCGAGACCAAGGGCGGATTGAGCGTGTGCGTCGTGCCGCACGAACCCGGACAGATCGGATTGTCGCTGCCGCTCGGCACCAGCGCGTTCGTCACGCTGCCCGAGGCGTTCGCGTTCACCGTCATCTGGTACGTCAGCGTGTACGTGCCGATCGCCGTACCGGCCGGCAACGTGCAGACCAGCGTGCCCGAGCAGTTGAATGGGCCGTTCGTGACGATGCCCAGCGTCTGGTTCGCACTCGGCGTGTCGGTCAGCGTCAGCAGGTTCGCGAGCGGCGCGTTGGCGACCACGACCTGCACCGTGTAGGTGATCAAGTCGCCCGCCGAGACGTTCGAGCCGCTGGCCGGGTTCGACGACTTGGACACCGTCACCGCCGGCTTGAGCGGGTTCGTCGTCGTGCAGTTCGTGCAGGTCGGATCGTTCGGGCCGCCGCCGGTGGGGACGACGCCGTTGCCGACCGAGCCGGTCGCATTCGCGTTCACCGTCGTCGTGTAGATCACCGGGTAGGTGCCGGGCGGCGTGCCTGCGGGCAGCGTGAATTTCAGCGTCGGCGCGGCGCTCGTGTCAGGCGTGTATGCGCCCGCCGAGACCATCGATCCGAACGCCTGCGCGCCAGTCAGCGTATCCGTGAGCACGAGGTTCGCGCTCAGCGGTGCGTTGGCGACCGTCGCCGTCAGCGTGTAGGTGATCGTCTGGCCCGCCGACACCGCCGTGCCGCTGGCCGGGCTCGAGGTCTTGCCGACCGTCACCACGGGCGGCGTGATGTCCGTCGTGGTGCTGCCGCAATGCAGATCGCCCACCGCGCAGGTCGTCGGATCGGGCGGATTGCCATTCGGATCGCCGCCGCCGCCGACCGACGCGTGGTTGGTCAGCGTGCCGACCGCAGTCGTGCCGACGGTCACCGGAATCGTGATCGTGTCGGTGTTGGTGCCCGACGTGAAGCCGAGAGCCGCCAAGCGCTGGCAAGTCACGTTCTGGCCCGACGTCGTGCATGTCCACAGCCCGCTCGTGAATGACGCAGACGCCGTGATGCCGGTCGGCAGCGTGTCGAGCACCGTGATCGTGCCGCTCGTCGCCGCCGTGCCCGCGTTGGTCACGGTCAGCGTGTACGTCGCGCCGGACTGGCCGACCGTCCACGGGCCGTTCGAGGTCTTGGTCACTTGCAGGCTCGGGAAGACGACCGTGTCGGTGTCCGTCGCGCTGTTGTTGCCCGGCGTCGGATCGGTGACGCCGGCCGGCGCCGCCACGGTCGCCGTGTTGGACAACGTGCCGGTCGCGGCAGAGCTGACCGTCGCGCTCACCGTGTAGATGACCGATGCGCCGACGGGCAGGTTCACCGTGTCGTTGATGTTGCCGCTGCCACTCGCCGTGCAGGTGCCGCCGCCCGCGCCGACGCACGTCCACGTCGGGTTGAGCAGCGCGACCGGCAGTACGTCGGCGACGATCGCGCCCGGCGCGTTGCTCGGACCGTTGTTGGAGGCGACGATCGTATAGGTCACGGTCGCGCCCGGCACGACGCTCGTCACGCCGTCGGTCTTGGTGATCGACAGGTCGGCCGTCGGCGCGAGCGTGTCGGTGTCGGTCGCGCTGTTGTTGCCCGGCGTCGGGTCGGTGACGCCGATGGGCGGGGTCACGGTCGCGGTGTTCGACAGCGAGCCGGTCGCGGCCGCGCTGACCAGCGCGTTCACCGTGTAGGTGACCGACGCGCCCACGGGCAGGTTCACGAGCTCGTTGATGTTGCCGGCGCCCGACGACGCACCACAGGTGCCGCCGCCCGCGCCGACGCAGGTCCACGTCGCGGTGAGCGAAGGAGGCAGCACGTCGACGACCTTCGCGCCGGTCACGCCGCTCGGACCCGCGTTGGACGCGACGATCGTATAGGTCACGCTGCCGCCGGGGATCGCGGTGGTGACGCCGTCGGTCTTGGTGATCGACAGATCGGCCTTCGGCACCGCGCCGAGATCGACGCTGCTCGAATCGTTGGTGGTGACCGGGTCGGTCTGGTCTTCGCCGGTCTTCGTCGCGGTATTGGTGAGGCCGCCGGACTGCGTGACCGTGGCGACGATGGTCAGCGTCGTGGTCGCATTCTTCGGCAGGGCGCCGATGTTCCACAGGCCCGTACCCGAGTTGTAGACGCCCTGCGCCGGCGTCGCCGAGACGAGGCTCAGGCCGGTCGGCAACGCGTCGGTGACCTGCACGTTGGTCGCGTCATCCGGCCCGTTGTTGCGCACCGCGATCGTGAACGTGACGGTGTCGCCCACGTTCGGCGCGGTGTTGTTCACCGACTTCACGACCTGGATGTCGGCCGACGCGCCGTTGATCGTCACGCCCGAGGAATCGTTGGTCGGGTTCGGATCAGTCTGGTCTTCGGCGGTCTTCTTCGCGATGTTGACGATCGGGCCGGTGACGCTGCCGTCGACCGTCGCCGCGATGGCCAGCGTGACCGTGTTGCCGTTGGTGATGTTGCCGATGGTCCACACGCCCGAGGCCGGGTTGTAGGTGCCTTGCGACGGCGTTGCGGAGACGAAGATCAATCCGGCCGGCAACGCATCGGTGATTGCCACGCCGGTCGCGTTGTCCGGGCCGGCGTTCTTCACCGCGATCGTGTAGGTGATCGTGTCGCCCGTGTTCGGCGCCGCGTTGCTCACGGTCTTGCGGACCTGGATGTCGGCCACGCCGCCCGCTGGCGGATTGAGCGTCGCACTGGAACTGTTGTTGCTGATGTCCGGGTCGGTCTGGTCCGACGCGGTGACCGTCGCGGTGTTCGTGATCGCACCCGGCTTCGTTACGGTCGCGGTGATCGTCAGCGTGGCGCTGGCGCCGTTGGCGAGCGCGCCGATGGTCCACACGCCCGAAGTCTGGTTGAAGCTGCCCGTCGACGGGGTCGCCCCCACGAACGTCAGTCCGACCGGCAGTGAATCCGTCAACTGCACGCCTGTCGCGTCGCTGGGGCCGTTGTTGGTCGCGGTGATCGTGAACGTGACGGTGTTGCCGACGCTCGGCGCGGCATTGTTCACCGTCTTGGTGACGGCGATGTCGGCCGCCGCCGAGACCGGCGTGGTCGTGCTCGCGCAATGCGTGTCGCCCGGCGCGCAGGTCGTCGGATCGGGCGGGTTGCCGTTCGGATCGCCGCCGCCGCCGACCGAGGCGTGATTGGTGACCGAGGGCACCGCGGTTGCGCCGACGCTCACTGGAATCGTGATCGTGCTGGACGCGTTGATGCCCAGGCTCGACGAGGTCGAGCAGGCCACGGCCTGGCCGACGGTCGTGCAGCTCCACGAGCCGCTGCTGAAGCTCGCGGGCGCGGTGATGCCGGCCGGCAACGTGTCTTTCACCGAGATCACGCCCGTCGTCGCCGCTGTGCCGGTGTTGGTCACCGTCAGCGTGTACGTCGCGCCGGACTGGCCGACCGCCCACGGGCCGTTCGAGGTCTTGGCGATCTTGAGCTTTGCCGACTGGATCGTCGTGTCTACGGGCGGGCTGGCGCAATCCGTCGCGCAGGCGGGATCGCCGCCGCCACTCACATGTGCCGTGTTGTGCTGTGTCGTGCCGTCGATCGAAGCCTGCGGCGTCACGTTGATCGTGAATGTCGCCGTGTTGTTCGGCGCCACGTTGGACAGGCCCGACGCAACGTTGCACGTCACCGTCTGGCTGCTGACCGTGCAGGTCGGACTGCCCGGCGTCGTGGAGTTGATGGTCAAGCCGGTCGGCACCGTGTCGGTCACCGTCGCGGCCGCGCTGGTCGCCGCCGTGCCGCTGTTCGTCGCGGTGATCGTGTAGCTGTAGGCCACGCCCACGGCTGCCGTGGGCGGGCCGCTCTTGGTGATGGACAGTTTCGGCGCCGTGATCGTCGTGTTCACCGGCGGGCTGGTGCAGCCGCTCGTGCAGCCAGGGTCGCCGCCGCCGCCCACCGTCGCGGTATTCGTCACGCTGCTTCCGGCCGATGCCGATGCCACGACGAACACCGTGATCGTCGACGACACACCCGCGGCCAGCGCGCCGGTGCTCGTGCAGTTCAGGTTCGTCGACGTGCTTGCCGTGCAATCCCACAATGCGCTGGTGCCGATCGAGCTGATCGTCACGCCAGGCGGCATCGTGTCCTGCACGGTGATCGGCGCCGTCGTCGGCGCGCTGCCGGTGTTGTTGACCGTGATCGCGTAGCTGTACGGCACGCCGACGGTCGCGGTCGTCGGGCCGGTCTTGTCGATCGTCAGCTTCGGCGCCGTAATCGTGGTCGAGGCGTTGCTGCAGCTCGTCGTGGCCGTGTTGCACGACGCGCCGGGCGGGCTCGGCGGATTGCCGCTGCCGCCGGGATTGGTCGCGGCATAGTTGATGACCGGGTTACCGGCGGGAACGGTCGCGGGCGCCGTGGCCGTGATCGTGATGGTGGCGGTGCCGTTGGTGGCCGCCAGCGGGCCGGGCACCGTGCAAGTGAGCAGTGCTCCGGCCATGTTCAGCGGGGAGCAGGCAGCGGGCGCCGTGGCGGCAACACCGGCGGGCAGCTGATCCTGCACGATCACGTTGCCGGGAGTCGGCGCGGGGCCGGTGTTTTTCACCGTAAGCGTGTAGGTCATCGCGGAGCCGATCACGGCCGAAGTCGGGCCGGTCTTGACGACGGACACGTTCGGCTGCGGCACGGTATGCGAGACGCTGCACGGATTGCACGTCGGCGGACTGCTGCCGCCACCGCCACTGGGCGTGACGTTGTTGGCGACGCTGCTGGAGGCCGAGTTGTTCACCGTGGCCGTATACGTCACGGTGTAGGTTCCGGTCGCGGTGCCGGATGGGAGCGTGCAGGTCAGGCTGCCGCTGCAGTTGAAACTGCCGGCATTGGTGACGGAACCGAAGGTCAGGCCCGTGCCCAGAACATCGGTGAGCGTGAAGGTCGACGTCAGCGGTGCCGAGTCGATGGTCACGCTCAGCGTGTAGGTGATGGTGCTGCCGATGGCGACCGTCGACCCGGCCGCCGGCGAGGCGCTCTTGGCCACGGTGATGATCGGCTTGGCGACCACGGTCTGTGCCGTGGCCGTGTTCGGCGAACAACTCGTGGTGCAGTTCTCGTTGGTCGCGGCGATGGTCGTCGTCAGCGGAATCGGGCCAGGATTGGTTCCGGCGACTACGTAATTAAAGGCGAAGTTCAGCGACTGGCCGCCCGTCAGCGTGGCCGGCATGCCCGTGAAAGTGATGGTGCACGCCGGCGCCGGATTGTAGGTCGGCGTCACGCCCGCCGGAACCAAGGTGAAGGTCACCGAGGCAGGACAAGTCGCAGGCGTCGCAGGCGTGCCCAACTTCACGGTGTAAGTCACGCCGGTGGCGTTGTTGGCGCCTGCGTTGAAGAACGTGAAATTGTCGTAGGCGGTGCCGCCCGAGATCACGCTGGAGGTGGCGCTGGCGCTGGTGCCTACATCGACGACGGACGGCAGCGGGACGATGACGATCGGATTGACGAAGACCGACGTCTTCTCGAAGCTCCAGATGTCCAGTCCCTTGGCGTCGCCGAAATACTGCGTCGTCGAATCGCAATCTTTGTTGTCATTGCCCGATCCAGCCCAAGTGCGATATGTGGGATTCGCGACCGAGTCGATGCCGAGCAGCGAATGATCGGGCGACGGAATCGGCCCGACCACGTTATTGCCTGCAGTCGCGCCGCCGCCATTGCACAGCGCGCCATTGAGCGCGCCGACTGCAGTGCCGTTCGCGGACTTGTAGCCGCGATCATCGAAGTAGACGGTCGAATCCACCGACCCGTTCAGCTTCTGCAGCGTCGGGCCACCATTGACGTTGCCCTCGATGTCCAGCATCGGGAAATGGATTTCGCCATTGCGCCCCATGATCTGGTACGAGTAGTTGCCGGCCGGGAACGAATAACCGCTGTTGTCCTTGCCGTCCCAAAGGATGTTGTGCGTGCCCGTCGTGGCGATGCCAGTCAGCGTGCGGTTGCAGACATTGGCCGGGTCGAAGTCACTGGTACAGCCCAACGGAAAATTCGAATCGGCACCCGCGGCCACCGTGCCGCGGCGAATGACGATCTGGTAGGTCTGCGTGTTGACCGTGGTGAACGTGTAGGTGCCACCGGAGGAATAGGTGGAGGTGTTGCCTCCCACGTTGCCGGTGAAGGACACATTGCTCAACTGCGGTGCCGGCGGCGTCTGCGGGATCGCCAGCGCGCTCAATACAGTGTTGACCTCGGTCGCGTTCGCGCCGGTCGGTGAAATATCGTTGAAGAACAGCGGATATTGCGCCGCCTGCCCGGCTACCCCGGCCGTCGTCATCAAGGCAGTCGCGGCCGCGTATTGGTTGTTGCCGCGATAGTCGTGGTAGAGCGGCGAACCATTCGAGTCGAGAAAGCCCGACGCATTCGCGTAGAACACGCCCTCGTTCGGATCGAGGCCCTGCAAGGTCTGCTTGTAGCGATAACCGTCGATCGAGGTGTAATAGAGATTGGTGTAGATGCGGTAGCCGGAACCATTGGAATTCGTGTAGACGTTCCAGGTGTAGGAAAACACGCGCCCATTCAAGTCGGCAGCGTCCGACGCGGTTTTGCGAACCGTGACGTCCCACGCCGAAACCAAGCCTGACAGGATCTGCACCGTTCCGATCGAGGCGGCGTTCGCTACCGTGTTCCGGGCCGCACCCAGGAAGCGCACGCCGTAAATGCCCGTGGCGGGCGCCACGTAGTAGCAAGGCGTGTATCCGTTGACGACCGATGTGCCGTCCGCGCTGCTAGGGCCGGCCAATTCCTGGGTGCGGCTCGCGATGACGCCTACATTGTTCGTGGCGGTGTTCTGGCTGCTGCACTGGAAGACCGGCGTCAGCGCGTTGACCGTGCTGTATTCGTTGCCCTTCGGGCCGAAATTTGCCGGCGAATAGACGTAGATGTCGCCGTTGCCTTGCCGGGTGGGGCCGGGACTTGCGCCCGTATTGGCCTTGCCGACGTTGCTCGAGCCTAACTCGATGTACTCGCCGGCCTTCGCATACACGTAGAGAAACTGCGATGCGTTCACGACGCCGATATACGTGCTGCCGGTAGAGAGATCCATGACACCGCGCCCGGCATCGGCAGGGTTGCTGGCGTTAGGGAACAGGCTGCGGCTGCCCTCGGCCAAGGCCGCCCCGCTCATCAGCAGGGTCAGCAGCAGGAACCACGTGCAAGACGTGCGCGCAGCAGCAAACAGGCGCGACGCGCACCCGCCAAACGTGTTTAGTGACATTTGAAACCCCCTAAGACTTTCGTTCCGCTGCCGCGGAAAACCCCCAACGAACAGCAATTTCTGTGCCATACATCACACATTCTGTGATGACGGTGCGCGATCCTTGCGGGTTTGACGCTGCGAAATGTAAGGGATCGGGCTTGGTTCGACCAACCACGCCTACTCCCGAAATCTCACGGAAACTCACGGCCTGCATGGCCGTTGATGCCAAGCCAAGCCGTACGATCGAACGGCGCACCAAGCGGCATCGCTGCGGAAAATTCAAGAAAACCAGCCACTTCGTCTATCGAACGGCATCGATGAAGGGTGGCCGCCGCAAGGTCGTCGCTCGCATTTGCGCCGTGAGATATCGTCTCGCCGGTTGCAATTGTTCACTTTGGACAAAGGCGGCCGGAATGGAAAAAGCAGCGTCCGAACTTTCCCTATCCGGAAGCGGCTTCCGTCAAACGGTCAACACGTAGCCGAGGCCACGCACGGAACGCAGCGGCAAGACTTCGCCGAGGCCATCGGCGACCTTGCGCCGCAGACGATGGATCAGCATTTCCAGCCGATGCGGGTCGAACGAATCGACCGGCTCGCCGAGTTCGTCGATCAGCACTTCGCGCGGCACCGGCTCGCCACCCGCGGCGAACAACCGCTGCAGGATGCAGCGCTCCGAACGACTGAGATCGATCGCGCGGCCGGAGGGAGCGAGCAACTTCCAGCCGCCCGCGGAAAGACGCCATTGCGCTGCCATGACGATGGCGTCCGTGGCGGAGTCGGCCGGCAGGCCCGTGTCCACCATGCTCACGCGCCGCAACAGGCTGCCGATCGTCGCCGCAACGATCGCCATGTCGACCGGCTTCGTCAACCACGCATCGGCCGCCTCGTCGAGTCCGCGCAACTGCTCGGCGCGATCGCCCCGACCAGTCAGCACGACGATGCCGATCGGCGATCCAGCCCGCAGTTGCCGCGCGACCGACAGGCCATGTTCTTCGGGTAGCCCGATGTCGAGCACCACGACGTCGAACGAGACGACGAGCAGGCGCCGGTACAAACCCGTCGGATGCGCAAAGCCTTCGACTTCGAAGCCGCGGGCGCTCAGCCCGGGAATCAAGATGTCCTCGCGCAGCGCATCGTCGTCCTCGAGTACGGCGATGCGCGCGCGCGGAAGCTCGGCGTTCGACCCGGGCGCGACGGCTTGGCGCTCAAGCATCGGCTGTCTCGCGTGCGGCGGGCAGGCGAATGCGGAACGTGCTGCCCTTTCCCACCGCGCTCTCGACCGCGACGCTGCCGCCGGCGGAGGCGATCAGGTTGTGGGCGACGGACAGGCCGAGGCCGCTGCCCTGCCCGCTCGGCTTGGTCGTGAAGAACGGCTCGAACAGACGGTTGCGCACCTCGTCGTCCATGCCATGGCCGCTGTCGCGCAGTTCGATCTCGACCTGCGATCCGGCATCGGACGTACGCAGCGCAAGCTCGAAACGGCCGCCTTCCGGCATCGCGTGATTCGCGTTCGCGGCGATGTTCAGCACGACGAGGTCGAGTTGCGCGCGATCGAACGCCACCGGCGCCGGCTTCTCGGTCAATTCGCAGACGAGGCGCACGCGCGGATCGAACAGCTGTCGCAGCATCGGCTGCAAGTCGCGCAAGGCATCGCCCGCATCGAAACGTTCGATATGGGTCATCTCGTGGCGGCTGAAATTCAGCAGCTTGTGCGTGACGGCCGTGGCGCGCCGGCCCGCCGCTTCGACCCCGGCCAGCGCATTCTTCAACTCGGCGCTGTCGTCCACGTGCCGGCCCTTGGCCGCATAGCCGAGAATCAGGCCCAACAGGTGGTTGAAGTCGTGCGCGACGCCGCTGGCGAGGCGGCCGACCACCTCCACCTTCTGCGCATGCACGAGTTGGGCTTGTATCTTCTCGCGCTCGGCCATTTCGATCTCGAGCCGGCGATTCGCCTGCGCCAGCTCGTCGCCGCGCCGATTCGCGTCGGCGAGGGTCTCGCGCAGCGCGCGCACGCTGCGATCGACCACCACCGCGATCAGCAGGTACATCACGGCACTGATGAGCGTGCCCACGGCGACGTTCATGCCGGTATCGACCGGATTACCCGAACGCGCGTCGACGAAACCGCCGGCGACGAATGCGGCCACCACGCAGGCATACATCAGCCACAGCGCACGGCGGCCGATCATCAACCCGGCCAGCACGATCCAGACGATCTGCAAGGGCTGCTCGAAACCCTGGCGCTGCGTGCCGTCCGTCGCATAACCCAGGATCATCGTCACCGCGACGACCACGAGCATCTGGCGCACCGCCCACTGGAAGCGGCCGCGCCGAATCAGGACGACCCCGAACAGCGCGATCGCCGAAACCGACAAGCTCATCGCCAGGCTCGCCGTCTCGCCGGCCCGCCACGGGATCTGGCTGCCCAATACGCGATACGCCCACATCAGCGGCGGTACGATGCCGAGCAGCAACAGCACGACTTGCAGCATCGGCGCATTGCGGCGATCGACCGTATCGGCGATCGGCGATCGCCATAACCAGCCGACACGCGCCGCGCGCGGGATCTCGACGTCGCAAGCCGGCGCGATCGCGGATCCTGCGTCCATTTCCGGTTTTGACAGACTTCCCGCGCTGCCTTCCACCTTGGCCGCACGAGCGCCGGTATCCTGTGAAAAGCCCACGACGACCCCCGCCCATCACGCGGGTGACGATACCGCAAAGAAGAAGCGATCTACATCCGTCGCGCGCACGAAAAGGCGGGTTGCGAGTCCCCGAATCCGGAACTACGCAAAAGACGATCCGCTTTCGCGGAGCGATCCACGCTCATCCGTGAGCACACACGTCGCTGCCCCGGTCGAAGACGACGCGCCACTTGCCCGAACGGTCGCGCCGCCAGATCGAGTTGAACGTGGCTACCGTCTTACCCGACGCATCGCGCACCGGGCCCGTGCTCAGCGCGAGGTCGCCGGTCGCAAGCACCTCCACGTGCGACGGCTCCCATGAAAACGGCGCGGCGCCATCGAAGAAGCTTCGCCACTGCGCGGCGACTTCGGCTTTGCCGCGCAGCGGCGTGTCGCCGTTGAAGAACACCGCTTCGTCGGCGATGAAGGTCTGGAACGCGGCGAAGTCGCGCGACGCCATCGTCTGCGCGAACGCGCGTTCGGTCGCCTCGACCTCATGCTGCGCATCGGCCGTGTTTGCGCGCGGCGAGGCGCCCGCGCAGGCGGCAACGGTGAACAGAATCGGCAGGCTGAAAAAGCGCAACGCTCGCGTCATGGCTCGGTTTCCTCGCAAAAATGGTGCGGCGCGAATCCACGCGGATTCGCCGCTTGCGCACAGTCTTGCGCCACGAGTGGCGGCGTGGAAGCGATCGTCGCAATGGACGCAATGCCCGCAACAACAGTGCCCCATGACGGCAACAGTCGCCGGATGCGCGAACGCACCCGTGACTCTTCGCGGCACTTCACTTCGGAAGGACGTGCGAACGCGTCAGCGCAAGTCTCGAAGGATGACCTTCGCCGCGTTGTGCCCCGGCGCGCCGGTGACGCCGCCGCCCGGATGCGTGCCGGCGCCGCACAGGTACAGGCCCGGCAGCGCGCCGCGATAGTTCGCCTGGCCGAGCATCGGCCGCGCGCTGAACAGCTGGTTGAGCGAGAGCGCGCCGTGGAAGATGTCGCCGCCGATCAGCCCGAAGTCGCGTTCGAGGTCGAGCGGCGACTTGATCTGCCGGCCGAGCACGCTCGCCTTGAAGCCCGGCGCGAACGCGTCAACGGTGTCGATCATCAGGTCGGCGACTTCCTCGCGATGCGCGTCCCAGCTCGCGCCGTTCGGCAACGTCGGCGCGACGTGCTGGCAGAACAAGCTCGCGACATGCCGGCCCGCGGGCGCGAGCGAATCGTCGAGCGTCGAGGGAATCAGCATCTCGACAATCGGCTCGCGCGACCAGCCCTGCGCGCGTGCGTCGAGGTACGCGCGATCCATGTAGGCGAGGCTCGGCGCGAGGATGATGCCCGCGGTCAGATGGTCGCCTTGCTCCGGCTTGGCCGTGAAACGTGGTAGTTCGGACAGCGCGACGTTCATGCGGAACGTGCCCGAGCCGCAACGCCAGTTCGCCATGCGTTCGCGCGTCGGCACAGGCACGACGTCACGCGCGAGCAATTGCTCGTAGAGCAGCTTCGGGTTGACGTTGGCGACGACGCTGCGCGCGCGCAGCACTTCGCTGTCGCTGGTGACGACGCCGACGACGCGCCCTTGCTCGACGACGAGTTCGCGCACGCCGCAGCCGGTGCGGATTTCCACACCCGCTGCCGTCGCCGATTTCGCCATCGCCTGCGTGATCGCGCCCATGCCGCCGATCGCGTGGCCCCACGCACCCTTGACGCCATTCACTTCGCCGAACACGTGGTGCAGCAGCACGTAGGCGCTGCCCGGCGTGTACGGACTTGCGTAGTTGCCGACCACGCCGTCGAAACCGAGCACGGCCTTGATGGGCTCGCTCTCGAAGAAGCGATCGAGATATTCCGACGCGGAAATCGTGAAAAGATCGAGCAGGTCGTTACGCAGCGTCGCATCCAGCGTACCCACGCGGCGACCGAGTTTTCCGGCGCGAATCAGTTCCGGCAGCGCCGCAAGCCAGCCGCCGTCGGTCACGTTCGGCGGCGGTTCGAGCGCGACCGCGCGCAACACGTCGGCGATCGCGTCGAGACGGCGTTCGTACTCCGGCAGCGCGTCGGCGTCTTTCTTCGAGAATTTCGCAACTTCCTCGCGCGTGCGGCCCGCGCCGGTTTCCAGATAGCGACCATCCGGCAACGGCAGGAAATTGTTGAGCTTGCGCTGCACGACGCGCAGGCCGTGCTTCGGCAATTCGAGATCGGCGATCACCTTCGGCTGCAACAACGACACCGTGTACGCCGCCACCGAATTGCGGAAGCCCGGATGGAACTCCTCAGTCACCGCCGCGCCGCCGACGACATCGCGGCGTTCAAGCACGAGCACGCGCTTGCCCGCTTTCGCGAGATACGCGGCGCAGACGAGGCCGTTGTGGCCGCCGCCGACGAGGATGGCGTCGTACGAAGTTGCCATCACCACGTATCTCCTGGCAGCTCGAAGTTCATGCGATCGCGGCGACGCTCGCGCCGCGCGCACTCAGTCGCCGCGCGAATGGCACCGTGACAACTCCGACCGCGCACAGCGCAGCGACGTAATACGCCGGCGCCATCGGCGAGTGGCGTACGAGCGCGGAGACGAATTGCGGCGTGAGTCCACCGAACACGGCGTAGGCAACGTTGTAGGCGAAGGAAATGCCCGAGTAGCGGATCGCGGGCGGGAACGCCTGCACGAGCAGCGTCGGGATGACGCCGACGACGCCGACGCAGAATCCCGCGATCGCGTACAGCACGACGAGTTGCTGCGGATCGTGCGCGACGCCGGCGTAGAGCGCGAGCACGGCGCAGAACAGCGCGACGCAGCCGATCGCGAGCGCGCGTGTCGCGCCGATGCGGTCGGCGAAGGCACCGAAGGCGATGCAGCCGATCGTCAGCGACAACGTGGCAATGCTGTTCGCGCCGAGCGCCGTCGCTGCAGGGATTTTGAACAACGTCTGCAACAGCGTCGGCGTGAGCAGGATGACGACGACGATCGCCGCGGTGAGCAGCCAGGTCAGCAGCATCGAATACGCGACCGCGCCGCCGTGGCCGGCGAGCACGGCGCGCAGCGGCACGCCCTGCACGAGTTCGCGGCGGCGGCGCAGTTCCTCGAACACGGGCGTCTCGGCGAGCATGCGGCGCAGGAACACCGCGCACAGGCCGAACACGCCGCCGAGCAGAAACGCGATGCGCCAGCCGAACGCGAGCACGTCGGCAGGCGCGAGGTTGCGATTGACCGCCGCGGCGACGAGCGAACCGAGCAGGATGCCGGCGGTGAGTCCCGCGGTCAGCGTGCCGCAGGCGAAACCGATGCGACGCTCGGGGACGTGTTCGGACACGAACGTCCACGCGCCCGGCACTTCACCGCCGACGGCCGCGCCCTGCAGGATGCGCAACACGAGCAGCGCGAGCGGTGCGGCGTAGCCCAGCGTCGCGTACGTCGGCAACAGGCCGATCGCGAGCGTCGGCAGCGCCATCAGCAGCACGCTGAGCATGAACATGCGCTTGCGTCCGTCGCGGTCGCCGAAGTGCGCCATGAGCACGCCGCCAAGCGGCCGCGCGAAATAGCCGGCGGCGAACAAGCCGAACGTCTGCGCCTGACGCAGCCAGTCCGGCGTGTCGGCGGGGAAGAACAACTGGCCGATCGTGCCCGCGAAGAACACGAAGATGATGAAGTCGTAGAACTCGAGCGCGCCGCCGAGCGCGGCAAGCGCGAGCGTGCGCAACTCCGTGCGCGACGGCGCGCGCGAGTCGCTGCCGGCTGCCGTCACAGCATCGCCTCGATGTCCTTGCCGATGCTCGCTGGCGCGTCCGTCGGCGCGTAGCGGCGCACGACCTTGCCGCTTTTGTCGACGAGGAACTTGGTGAAGTTCCACTTGATCGCTTCGCTGCCGAGCAGGCCCTTCGCTTCCTTCTTGAGGAGCTTGTAGAGCGGATGCGTGTTCGCGCCGTTGACTTCGATCTTGGCGAACATCGGGAAGGTCACATCGTAGTTGAGCGAGCAGAAATTCTTTATCTCGTCCGCGTCACCCGGCTCCTGATGGCCGAACTGGTCGCAGGGAAAGCCGAGCACGACGAGGCCGCGTTCGCGATCGTCGCGATAGAGCTTTTCCAGCCCCTCGTACTGCGGCGTGAAGCCGCATTTGGAGGCGACGTTGACGATGAGCAGCGTCTTGCCGCGATACGCCGACAGCGATTGCTCCTTGCCATCGATCGTCGTTGCGCTGAAGTCGTAGATCGAAGCCATCGTTCCGCTCCGCTGGGCATGGGAGCGCGAGTTTACTCCGCCGCCGCGGCCGCCAGATCGGCGGGGACATGACCTCCCGTCTGCGCACGGCGACGGCAACGCGCTAGGCTGGCGCGATCCCGTCCAGGAGACGCACCGTGAACCCACGCCTTGTCCTGCTCCCATTGCTGGCCACCCTGTGCGGCGCCGCCGGCGCCGCCGATGTGCGGCGCGTCGAGACCGGCAACCGCATCAGCGAGAACGTGCCCGCGCCGGACGCCGCGCTCACTGCACGCCTGCAGCGCTACGCGAACACGCGCAGCGCGGGCTTCGGCGGCTGGAACGAAAGCGGCGACGGCATGTTCATCACCACGCGGTTCGGCAACACGATGCAGGCGCACTGGGTGAAGACGCCCGGCGGCGCGCGCGAACAGCTGACGTTCTACGACGAACCCGTCGTGTCGCTGGAACCGAATCCGAAGCGCAACGGCTTCGTGTTCGGCAAGGATGTCGGCGGATCGGAATTCTGGCAGCTGTATTGGTTCGATCTCGCCACGCGGCAGACGCGCTTGCTCACCGACGGCAAGTCGCGCAACGAATCGCCGCTGTGGTCGCGCGACGGCAAGCAACTCGCCTTCAGCAGCACCGCGCGCAACGGCACCGACACCGATGTGTGGGTGCTCGACCTCGACAGCGGCGAAAGGAAAACCGTCGTCACCGCAGGCGGCGCATGGACGGCGACCGATTTCTCGCCCGACGGCAGGCAACTGCTCGTGCAGCAAAGCGTCTCGATCAACGAAGTGCATCCGGGCGTCGTCGATCTCGCCAGCGGCAAGCTCACGTTGTTTCCGGTCGATGGCGGCAAAGCGGCGTTTGGCCCGTTCCGGTTTTCGCCCGACGGCAAGCGTGCGTATTACACGTCCGACGAAGGCAGCGAATTCGTCACGCTGCGCGCGCACGTCATCGCGACGAACCGGCTCGTGCCGATCAGCGCGAAGATTCCGTGGGACGTCGAGAGTTTCGATGTCTCGCCCGACGGCGCGCGCATCGCGTATGCGAGCAACGAGGACGGCTTCAGCGTGCTGCACGTCGTCGATGCGGCGACGCTGGCCGACGTCGCGCTCCCCGCGTTGCCGCGCGGCGTGATGTCGGACGTGCATTTCAGTCCGGACGGCCGACGCCTCGGTTTCGCGCTCAACGCCGCCGATTCGCCGAGCGACGTCTATTCGATCGACTTCGGCAGCCAACGCGTCGAACGCTGGACGACGAGCGAAATCGGCGGCCTCGATGCATCGACGTTCGCCACGCCCAAGCTCGTGCGTTTTCCGACGTTCGACAAGATCGGCGGCAAGCCGCGCACGATTCCCGCGTTCTACTACGAGCCCCGCGCGAAGAACGGCGCGAAGGCGCCCGTCGTCATCCAGATCCACGGCGGGCCGGAATCGCAATCGCGTCCGGTGTTCAATGCGGACATCCAGTTCCTCGTCGGCGAACTCGGCTTCGCCGTGCTCGTGCCGAACGTGCGCGGCTCGGCCGGCTATGGCAAGCGGTATCTCCAACTCGACAACGGCTTCAAGCGTGAGGACTCGGTCAAGGACATCGGCGCCCTGCTCGACTGGATCGGCACGCGCCCCGAACTCGATGCGAAACGCGTCGGCGTCTACGGCGGCTCGTACGGCGGCTACATGGTGCTGGCCTCGATGACGCATTACGACGACCGCCTGCGCGCGGGCATCGACGTCGTCGGCATCTCCAACTTCCTTACCTTCCTCGAGCACACCGAAAGCTATCGCCGCGATCTGCGCCGCGTCGAATACGGCGACGAGCGCGACGCGACGATGAAGGCGTTCCTTGCGAAGATCTCACCGACGGCAAACGCGAAGACCATCACGAGCCCGCTGTTCGTCGCAGCCGGCGCGAACGATCCGCGCGTGCCCGCTTCGGAGGGCCAGCAGATCGCCGACACCGTGCGCAAGAATGGCGGCGAAGTCTGGTTCCTCGAATTCAAGGACGAAGGCCACGGCTTCCGCAAGAAACCGAACGTCGACTTCTTCCGCGAAGCGATGGTGCAGTTCTGGCAGAAGTATCTGATCGGGCCGTGAGGGGACGCTGACGACGCGTGCGGCGTCAGCCGACTTTCTGCAAGGTCATCGCGGGTTCGACCGTTGCGGTCGGCAGGTAATGATCCACGAGCAGGAACGCGAACAGCGCCATCAGATAGATGATCGAATAGTTGAACACGCGCATCGCGAAAAAATCATCGGGCGGGTTCATGAGCCGCGCCGCGTACCAGAGGAACGCGCCGCCGAGCACGAGCGCGCCGCCGAGATAGAACAGTCCGCTCATGCCGGTGAGATACGGCAGCACGGTGATGACGACGAGCAGGATCGTGTAGAACAACACGTGCCAGCGCGTGTAGGTGACGCCGTGCGTGACCGGCAGCATCGGCACCTGCGCGCGCGCGTAGTCCTCGCGGCGGAAGATCGCGAGCGCCCAGAAATGCGGCGGCGTCCAGATGAAGATGATGAGGAACAACAGCAACGCGTACGGATGCACGCTGCCCGTCACCGCGGCCCAGCCGAGCACGGGCGGCGCCGCGCCGGCGGCGCCGCCGATGACGATGTTCTGCGGCGTCGCGCGCTTGAGGTACGCGGTGTAGATCACGGCGTAGCCGATCAGCGAACAGAACGTCAGCACCGCCGTCAGCGCGTTGTCGAAGACGACGAGGATCGTCATCGACAGCACGCCAAGCACGAGCGCGAACACAAGCACCTGCATCGGCGTCAGCGCACCCGTCGCGAGCGGCCGATGCGAGGTGCGCGCCATGAGCTTGTCGATGCGCTGGTCGATGAGATGGTTGAGCGCCGCCGCCGATGCCGCGGCAAGCCAGATTCCGAGCGTACCCGCGATCGCCTTGCGCAGCGGCGGCAGACCGGGCACGGCGAGGAACATGCCGATGACCGCGGTGAACACGATCAGCGCGACGACGCGCGGCTTGGTCAATTCGAGGTACTGCCTGGCGATTGAAAGCGATTTCACGACGGCACTCATGCGCGCGCGAAACGTTCGATCGGCACGCGGCGCGTGCGCACGAACAACGCGATCAGCGAGAGCAGCAGCAACGCCGCGCCGGCGTTGTGTGCGGTCGCGACGGGCAGCGGCAGCAGCAGCTTGACGTTGGCGATGCCGAGCGCGACCTGCGCGCAGAGCAGGGTCGCGATCGCCGCCGCGTTCGCGCGCAGGCCGCGTCGCCACGCCGCGAACGCGGTCGCGAGAATATGGCCGAACACGACGAGCGCGCCGATGCGATGCGCGATCTGGATCGCCGCGCGCGCCGCCGCGTCGAGCACGCCGCCTTCGTAGTTGACACCGATGCCGCGCCACAGGACGAAACCTTCACGGAAGTCCGTCTGCGGCCACCACGCGCCCGCGCATTGCGGGAAATCGCTGCCACAGGCGAGCGCGGCGTAGTTCGCGCTCGTCCAGCCGCCGAGCGCGATCTGCAACGCGATCAACACGAGCGCTACGACGATCATCGGCCGCAGGCGGCGTTGCTGCGGCGTGGCCTCGCGTGCGCTCGACAGGCTCAGCGCGACATAGGCGAGCAGCGAGAACGTAAGCAGCCCACCAAGCAGATGGCCCATGACGACGACGGGCTTGAGCAGCAGCGTCACCGTCCACATGCCGAGCATGGCCTGGAAGACGATCACCGCGAACGCGGCGACGGCGACGCGATACGGCGCGGGCCGGTCGAGTCGCGCGGCGACGATGAGCGGCAACGCCATCGCGAGCGCCGACAGCGCGGCCGATGACGCATGCGCGCCCTTGATGTAGAGCGCGACGCCGCCCGCCGCCGCGAGCGCGGCCGCGAACAACGCCGCCGGCGAACCGCGACGCCGCCACGCGGCGCCAAGCGCCAGCGCGAACACGAGCGCGCCGAGCGTGCCCGCGAGCATGCGATGCACCTGCTCGCGCCAGGCCTTGTCTGTTTCGACCGGCCGCTGCGGAAACGCTTCGTTGGCGCGCACGATGTCCTGCTCGTGGCCGGGCCAGGTCGCCTTGCCGTAGCAGGTCGGCCAATCGGGACACGACAGCCCCGCATCGGAGAGGCGCACGAACGCGCCGAAGACGATGACGACGAAGGCGAGAATGGTCGCGACAATGGCGAGACGGGCGATGGCGGGCGATGCGCGCATGGGTCAGCTCTTGATGGCGCGCTCGAGATCCTTGCGCAGTTTGTTGGCATCGTAGCCGACCGGGTAGCCGAGCACGAGGAAGCCGTGCGGATCGGCGAAGAAGACGGCGACGTCGTCGTCGCCTGGCGGATGCATCGCCGCGAGCGCGCCGTCGACATCGCGCGCGACGCGCACGGGCACGAGCGCGGCGAGTGCCTCGGCGGGCACGTCGCCGAGCACGACGATGCGCACGCGGAACGTGTTCTGGTTGAGCGTGAGCCGCGCGCGGCGCAATTCGTCGAGACGCGCGACGCACTTCTGCGCGCAATGCGGGCCGGGCAGCGCGAAGATCGTCCACGACCAGTTCTCGTCCTTCCACGCCAGCGGCTTGCCGTCGTCGGCGACGAAACGCGCGGCCGTGAGGTCGCGCGGCGGCTCGATGAGCGTGCCGTAATTGCGCATGCCGCTCGGCCGCCAGCCATTCGCGTTGAGGACATACGCGGTCAGCAGCGGCGCGGCGAACAACGCGATGATGAGGAGAAGGCCGAGGCGGCTGCGGGTGCGTGGCGTCATGTTGGGTCACCTTTGCGATCGTCCGTGATCGCGAGAGTCGAAAGCGGCCATCCATGGCCGCACTTTTTCGTGGCTTTTGCGATCTTTTTGATCGCGAAGATCAAAAACGGCCGTCCATGGCCGCAATTTTCAATTTTGCTTTTTCCAATGCAGGCCGATGAACGTCGCGACGACGACGGCGCAGAACGCGAACCAGGTGAATGCATAGGCGTAGTGGCGCGCGGGCGGAAACACTTCCGGTCGCCATTCGCGCACGAAACCGATGGCGGCATCGTCCGCGTCGGTTTCGAGCAACACGCGCGGATCAAGCGCGCGGCCGAGATCGGCGGAGACTTCGGCGACGTCGAGGTAGATCGTCGTCTTCGGCCATTGCGCCTGCCTTGGCAACGCGTTGCCGCCGAGACGCACGCCGGAACCGGGCGGCGGCGCGTACAGCGCGCGCAACGTGCGCACACCCGCCGGCGGCGGCGGGATCGCAGGCAATGCGCCGCGCGCGTCGCGCGCGAGGAAGCCGCGATTGACGAGCAGCGAAACACTGCCCGCGCTCGGCGAAAACACGTCGAACAGCATGAAGCCGGCCTTGCCGTCGCGAACCTGGTCGTCGAGCACGTAGGCGTGGCCGGTGTCGTAGGTGCCTGCGATCTCGACGAGCGGATACGTCGTCGCGCTCGCCTGCTCGCGTGCGCGATCGAGCGTGACAGGCGTTTGATGGGCGACGGCATCGAAGGCTGCGAACAATGCTTCCTTCTCGTGCGCGCGGCGCACTTGCCAGCTGCCGAGCGCGAAGAACAGCGCGATGCCGGCAACGGCGAGCATGACGCTCGGCAGGCCGGGCGCGTGCCAGCGCCTAGCAGCCACGGCGCGCGTCTATAATCGCGACGATAGCCGGCGTCTCGTGCCGGCGCGCAGGTGCGCCCATGCTCGGCACGATCCTCATCGTCGTTTTCTTCATCGCCATCGTCTACAACCTCGGCGCCGGCTTGTTTTTCATGATGAGCGACAAGGGCAAGACCGATCGCACGCTCAAGGCGCTGACGCGACGCATCGCGCTGTCGGTGCTGCTCATCGTATTGGTCATGCTCGGCATCTGGACCGGCATCATCCGGCCGCACGGCCTGGGGCAGTAACGACGGCTGTTTCGCCGCTTCGCAAGGACAAACTCGCCGGAATCGCGAGGAGCGGGGCGCGCCCGCTCCTCGCCGCTTCGTGCCCTTACAGCACGTAGACGAACAGGAACAGGCCGAGCCAGACCACGTCGACGAAGTGCCAATACCAGGCGACCGCTTCGAACGCGAAGTGGTTGTCCTTGGTGAAGTGGCCTTTCGCGCAGCGGAACCACATGACCGTGAGCATGATCGCGCCGAGCGTGACGTGCAGGCCGTGGAAGCCGGTGAGCATGAAGAACGTGCTGCCGTAGATGCCGCTGCCGAGCGTCAGGTTGAAGTGCTCGTAGGCTTCGGCGTATTCGTGGACCTGGAAACCGAGGAAGATCGCGCCGAGCAACACCGTGAGCGCGAGGAACACGAGCAGCTGCTTGCGGTTGCCCGCGCGCAGCGCGTGGTGCGCGATCGTGATCGTGACGCCCGACGACAGCAGCAGCAGTGTGTTGAGCAGCGGGATGCCCCACGGCGACATCGTCGAGAATGCACCGCCGACGCTGGCAGGGCCGTTGGTCGGCCAAGCGGGCGAGAAGCCTTGCCACAGGTAGTAGTTGGTCAGCGCGCCGTGACCGTCGCCGCCGAGCCACGGCACCGACAACGCGCGCGCGTAGAACAGCGCGCCGAAGAACGCGGCGAAGAACATCACTTCCGAGAAGATGAACCAGATCATCCCCATGCGGAACGAGGTGTCGACCTGCTTGTTGTACAGGCCCGACAGCGACTCGCGGATCACCGTGCCGAACCAGCCGAAGATCATCACGATGAGCAGCGCGATGCCGGCGAACATGATCGGCTTGCCGGCGCCGACTTCGTTGAGCCAGAGGCCCGCGCCGCCGACCGTGCCGAGCAGGCCGAACGAGCCGATGATCGGCCAGTGGCTGCCGTGGGGAACGTAGTAAGCACCTTGTGTCTGGGCCATCGCGGGAATCTCGATTGGTGGGTCAACCCGCCGCGGGCAGCGGCGATCCGGTCTTGAGAAGACGCTCGGTGGCGACTTCGTTTGCGTAGAAAGTGTACGACAACGTCAACTCGCTGACGTCCTTGGGCAGGCGCGGATCGACGAAAAACCGCACCGGCATGCGCCGCGTCTCGCCCGCCTTGAGCACCTGCTCGGTGAAGCAGAAGCACTCGGTCTTGTTGAAGAACGCCGACGCCGAACTCGGCGCGACGCTCGGCACCGCATTGCCGACGATCGCCTGCGCGCTGGTGTTCGTCGCGTCGAACCAAGCATCGACGAGCTTGCCCGGATGCACCTGCAGGCTCGGCCGCTCCGGCGCGAACGTCCACGGCAGCTTGCTGTTGACGCTGGCCACGAACTGCACGGTGATCGTGCGGCTCGTGTCCTCGGTCATCGTCGCCAGCGCGTCGGTGCCCGTCGAACCTTCGGCGAGACGGATGCCAAGCACGTGCTGGCAGACGATGCGATACACCGGGACCATCGCAAAGCCGAACACGAAGGCGCAGGCGACGACGATCGCCGTCGTCTTCACCACTCCGCGATGCGCAGTCGAGACGCCGCTCATTTGACGAGCGCCGTCTCGACGATCGCGAGCACGTAGATCGCGACCGCCACCGCGCCGATGATCAGCGCCGTGCGTCGCGCGTGCGCGCGCCGCGCAGCTTGTTCGTCCTCAGTGCTCGACATTTCCGTGGGCGAGCATGTCGTCGCGGATCACTGGCGGCGTCGAGAACGTGTGGTGCGGCGCCGGCGACGGCACCGTCCACTCCAGACCATGCGCGCCTTCCCACACCTGCGCCGTCGCTTTCTGCTTCGAGTAGTAGACGCAGTGGATGATGACGCCGACGAAGATGAACTGGCTCAGGCCGAACCAGAAACCGCCGATCGACGAAATCATGTTGAAGTCGGCGAAGGCGACGTTGTAGTCGGGAATGCGGCGCGGCATGCCGGCGAGGCCGAGGAAGTGCTGCGGGAAGAACAGCACGTTGACCGAGATCACGCTCGACCAGAAATGGATCTTGCCCCACTTCTCCGAATACATGTGGCCCGACCACTTCGGCAGCCAGTAGTAGACCGAGGCCATGATCGCGAACACCGCGCCGGTGACGAGCACGTAGTGGAAGTGCGCGACGACGAAGTAGGTGTCCTGATACTGGAAGTCGGCCGGCACGATCGCGCACATGACGCCCGAGAAGCCGCCGATCGTGAACAGAATGACGAACGCGATCGCGAACAGCATCGGCGTCTCGAACGTGAGCGAGCCCTGCCACATCGTCGACACCCAGTTGAACACCTTCACGCCGGTCGGGATCGCGATGAGCATCGTCGCGAACATGAAGAACAGTTCGCCGCCGAGCGGCATGCCGACCGAGAACATGTGGTGCGCCCAGACGATGAACGACAGGAACGCGATCGAGGCGATCGCGTAGACCATCGCCTGGTAACCGAAGATCGGCTTGCGCGAGAACGTCGGGATGATTTCAGAGATGATCCCGAACGCGGGCAGGATCATGATGTAGACCTCGGGGTGCCCGAAGAACCAGAAGATGTGCTGGTACATCACCGGGTCGCCGCCACCGGCCGCGTTGAAGAAGCTGGTGCCGAAGAACTTGTCGGTGAGCAGCATCGTCACCGCGCCCGCGAGCACGGGCATGACCGCAATCAGCAGGAAGGCGGTGATCAGCCAGCTCCACACGAATACCGGCATCTTGAGCAGATCCATGCCCGGCGCGCGCATGTTGAGGATGGTCGCGATGATGTTGATCGCGCCCATGATCGAGCTGATGCCCATGAGGTGCACCGCGAAGATCATGAAGGCGACGTTGAAACCGCCTTCGAGCGACAGCGGCGGATACATCGTCCAGCCGCCCTGCGGGCCGCCGCCGGGCATCCAGATTTCCGAGATGAGCAGGAAGAACGCGAACGGCAGGATCCAGAACGACCAGTTGTTCATGCGCGGCAGCGCCATGTCCGGCGCGCCGATCTGCAGCGGGATCATCCAGTTGCCCAGGCCCACGAATGCCGGCATGACCGCGCCGAAGATCATGATCAGCGCGTGCATCGTGGTCATTTCGTTGAACGTCTCCGGCTGCAGCAGCTGGAGACCCGGCTGGAACAGCTCGGCGCGGATCAGCATCGCCATCGTGCCGCCGGTGAAGAACATCACCAGCGAGAAGACGAGATACAGCGTGCCGATGTCCTTGTGGTTGGTCGTGAACAACCAGCGATCGAGGAAGCCCTCCGGCTTGTGATCGTGGTCGTCATGCGCATCGTGATGCGTATCGTGGATGGCGGGATTGACTGCGGCCATGGCCTGTAACCTCTATTGAAAAGTGCGGCCATGGACGGCCGCTTTTTTCTTTGCTTCCGCGTTCATGGATGAACGCATGAATACCCGGTTAGCCCTGCGTAGCAGGCGCCGCGGCGGCCGGAGCGGCCTGCGCGGTCTTGCTGGCGGAAACGGCGGCCTCTTGCGCGGCCAACCATTGTTCGAACTCGGCCTTCGGCACGGCCTTGACCACGATCGGCATGAAGCCGTGATCCTTGCCGCACAGCTCCGCGCACTGGCCGCGGTAGATGCCGGGCGCGTCGATGCTCGTCCAGTTGTCGTTGATGATTCCGGGGATGGCGTCCTGCTTCCAGCCGAGGTCGGGCACCCACCACGAATGGATCACGTCATCGGCGGTGATGACGAAGCGCACCTTGACGCCAACCGGCAGAACGAGCGGCTTGTCGACGTTGAGCAGGTAGACGTTCTGGCCGTCGACCGTCACCGAATTCGGATCGAGACCCGAGCCGGTCTGGCGCACGCGGTTGGAGTCGGCGTCGAGCGTGGAAATGAAATTGACCGGCGTGGACTTGCCGAAGTAGTCGACGTACTCGTAGCGCCACTTCCACTGGTAGCCGGTGACCTTGATGGTCATTTCCGAGTTTTCGACGTTGGCCATGTCGACGAGCAGCTTGGTCGCCGGCCAGGCCATGACGATGAGGATGACGATCGGGACGACCGTCCAGATCACTTCCATCGTGGTGTTGTGGCTCCACTTCGCCGCAACGGCGCCGCGCGATTTGCGGAACGCGAACATCGCGTAAATCATCGCGCCGAAGACGACGATGCCGATGGCGACGCAGACCCAGAAGGCGAGCATGTGCACGCCGTGGATGCGCTGCGAAATGGACGTGACGCCGGGCGCCATGTTGAGTTGCCACGGCGTCGGATTGGCCATCGCCACCCCGCTCGCCAGCATCGCCAGCGCCGCCACGGCACGGCGAACGCGCATCACCCCGGATGAAATCATCGGCATCACCTTCATTTGTCTGCTTGCGCGCACCTGCGGTGCTTGCTTGCGCCCCGACGCCGTTGCCGCCCCCCGCCATGAACCGGCTGGCGCCATGCGGAACAAGGCGTATCCGCCGAATGATAGTGGAGCGCGCGCGGCAGCGGCAACCGCGCCGAGCCCTCGCGGGCCTGGGCGGTACTGCGAAAAGCGACGCCGCGCGTCATGTCCGCCGCATCGGCGCGGTCGAGGCGGTTCAGTCGAGCCCGTCCGCGAAGATCGCGTCGCCCATAAAAGCCGTGCGTGGAGGTCCGGCACTCGCAGATCGCGCAACAGCCCAGTTGGCGCGTTGACTGTCGGCGACTGAATCCGGCGCGGCGCCCAGCGGACATTGCGGCCGCCTGCAACATCGGCGCCGACGCAGCATGCGGGCCGCTCAGGCTCCCGCATCGCCCTCGCGCGAGGGGCGTCCGATCTTGGCCCTGATCGGGGCGCTCACTACACTACGCGGCTTGCCGCATGGCGCGCCGCCGAGAACCTGCTTGAGCGAGAATCTCCTTCCCGAATTGCCGCCACCGGCCGACCCCGTCTGGGCGCGCATCACCGCCGCCTGGTCGCGCGACGAAACCGAAGCCGTAGACGACCTGCTCGCGCAGGCCACGCTGCCGCCCGCCGAACGTTCGCTCGTACTCGCGCGCGCCGCCGACCTCGTCGCCCGCGTGCGCGCGCAAGCGAGCGAGCAGACCGCCGTCGAATCCTTCATGCGCCAGTACGATCTTTCCAGCGAGGAAGGCGTGCTGCTCATGTGCGTCGCCGAAGCGCTGCTGCGCATTCCCGACAAGACCACCGCCGACAAGCTAATTCGCGACAAGCTCGGCGAAGCGGATTGGAAAAAGCACCTCGGCGGCAGCGATTCGGTGCTCGTCAACGCCTCGACCTGGGGCCTCATGCTCACCGGCCGCCTCGTCAATCTCGCCGAAGACACGCGCCGCGACTTCACCGGCGCGCTCAAGCGCCTCGTCGGCCGCGCCGGCGAGCCGGTGATCCGCCTCGCCGTGCGCCAGGCGATGCGCATCATGGGCCACCAGTTCGTCATGGGCCGCAGCATCGGCGAAGCGCTCGACCGTTCCGCCGAGAAGGGTTATCGCGACTACCGCTATTCCTACGACATGCTCGGCGAAGCGGCACTCACGCAGCCCGATGCCGAGCGTTACCACAAGGCCTACAAGGACGCGATCGGCGCACTCGGCGCGCGCGGCCCGTTCAAAAGCGTGATCGAAGCGCCGTCGATCTCGGTCAAGCTGTCCGCGCTGCATCCGCGCTACGAAGTCGCCAAGCGCGAACGCGTCCACGCCGAACTCACGCCGAAGGTCCTCGAACTCGCCCAGCTGGCGATGAAGAACGGCATCGGCATGACCGTCGACGCCGAAGAGGCCGATCGCCTCGAACTCTCGCTCGACATCATCGGCAAGGTCTTCGCCGATCCCTCGCTCGCCGGCTGGAACGGTTTCGGCCTCGCCGTGCAGGCGTACCAGAAGCGCTGTCCGTTCGTCGTCGACTGGCTCGCCGAGACCGCGCGCAAGGCCGGCCGCCGCTGGTGCGTGCGCCTGGTCAAGGGCGCGTACTGGGATTCGGAAATCAAGCGCGCGCAGGAACAGGGCCTGTCCGGCTATCCGGTCTACACGCGCAAGCCGAACACTGACGTGTCCTATCTCGCCTGCGCGAAGCGCCTCTTCGCCGCGGGCAGCGACCTCATCTACCCGCAGTTCGCCACGCACAACGCGCACACGATCGCGGCGATCCACCACCTCGCGCACGGCCGTCCGTTCGAGTTCCAGCGCCTGCACGGCATGGGCACCGACCTTTACGCCGAAGTCATCGGCGAGAAGAATCTCGATGTACCGTGCCGCGTCTATGCGCCCGTCGGTTCGCACGAAGACCTGCTGCCGTATCTCGTGCGCCGCCTGCTCGAAAACGGCGCCAACACCTCGTTCGTCAACCGCATCGTCGACGAGCAGGTGTCGATCGAAGACCTCGTCGCCGATCCCTGCGACACGGTTCGCGCTTTCGCCTCCAAACCGCACCCGCGCATCGCGCTGCCGGTCGGTCTCTACGGTTCGCAACGGAAGAATTCCATGGGCGCCAATCTCGCCAACGACAACGAACTCAAGGCTCTCGCGGAAAGCGTCAATGCCAAACGCGGACCGTGGATCGCAGCACCGCTCGTGCCTGGCGCGCAGACCGGCGAACCGCCGCGCGATGTGACCAATCCGGCGGACCGCCGCGACGTCGTCGGCCAATCGCGCCACGCCGACGCGGCGACGATCGAGAAGGCGCTCGCGAACGCGGTGGCCGCGCAGGAAAGCTGGGACGCGATGCCGGCCGCGAGCCGCGCCGCGATCCTCGAACACGCCGCCGACCTGCTCGAGCAGCGCCGCGGCGAGTTCATGGCGCTGTGCGTGCGCGAAGCCGGCAAGACGATTCCCGCCGCGATTTCCGAAGTGCGCGAAGCCGTCGACATGTGCCGCTACTACGCGGCGATGTCGCGCAAGCTGTTCGGCGCGCCGGAAAACCTGCCCGGCCCGACCGGCGAAACGAACCAGCTGTTCCTGCGTGGCCGCGGCGTGTTCGTCTGCATCAGCCCGTGGAATTTCCCGCTCGCGATCTTCATGGGCCAGGTCGCCGCCGGCCTCGCCGCGGGCAACCCCGTCATCGCCAAGCCGGCCGACCAGACCACGTTGATCGGCTATGCCGCGGTCAAGTTGCTGCACGAAGCCGGCGTGCCGGAAGCCGTGCTGCAATACGTGCCGGCGAAGGGTTCGATGATCGGCAACACGCTGCTGACGAAACCCGAAGTCGCCGGCGTCTGCTTCACCGGCTCGACCGAAACGGCGTGGACGATCAACCGCACGCTCGCCGCGCGCAACGCGCCGATCGCCGCGCTCATCGCCGAGACCGGCGGCCAGAACGCGCTGATCGCCGATTCCTCCGCGCTGCCCGAACAACTCGTCAAGGACGTGCTCGCCTCCGCGTTCGATTCCGCCGGCCAGCGCTGCTCGGCCGCGCGCGTGCTGTTCGTGCAGGAAGACATCGCCGACAAGGTCGTGAAGATGCTCGCCGGCGCGATGGACGAACTCGTCGTCGGCGATCCCGCGAAACTCTCCACCGACGTCGGCCCGGTCATCGACGAACCCTCGCGCAAGTTCCTCGTCGACCACGCCGCGCGCATGGATCGCGAAGCGAAGAAGATCAACGAAGCCAAACTCTCGCCCGGCAGCGAGAACGGCACGTTCTTCGCGCCGCGCGCCTACGAAATCCCGTCGCTGTCGCTGCTCACCGGCGAAGTGTTCGGTCCCGTGCTGCACGTCGTGCGCTGGAAGGCCGACGACCTCGACGGCGTGATCGACGCGATCAACGCCACCGGCTTCGGCCTCACGCTCGGCATCCACAGCCGCATCGACGACACCATCGCGCACATCTCGCGCCGCGCGAAGGTCGGCAACTGCTACGTCAACCGCAACCAGATCGGCGCGGTCGTCGGCGTGCAGCCGTTCGGCGGCGAAGGTCTGTCCGGCACCGGCCCGAAAGCCGGCGGCCCGCATTACCTGCTGCGCTTCGCCACCGAGCGCACGCTCACGGTCAACACGACCGCGGCGGGCGGCAATGCGTCGTTGCTGACCTTGGGAGAATGAAGCCGTCGCGCCCAGCGGCGGCGCGATGGGCAGCGACGCTGTTGCTGGCCTCGGCTGGATCGCTCGCGCACGCGCACGGAAACATCCGTTTGCCGTGGTGGACCGGCCTCGCCGTCGGGCTCTATCTCACGCTGCCGTTGCCGCTGCTCGTCGCTGCCATCGGTGCCGTTCGAGACCGCAAAGCGCCGCGCTGGCAGCGCATCGGCGTCCCGCTGTCGCTCGCTTTGGGTGCGTTGCTTTTCTACGTAACCCTTCTCAAAGGACATATTCCCGAGAAGCTGATTCCCTTGGCGGATCACGATGCGGTCGCGGCAGTCGTCTGTTTCCTGCCATTGGCATTACCCGCCGGCTTCACCATGGTCTGGCTGGCGGGTTTCATATCGAGGGCACGTCGGAAGAAGTGAGCGGACGCAGCAACACTCCGACCCGTTGCCTTCAATTCCTCCCGGCTTCGCCCGTACTGCATCGAGCGCCTTCTCGTTGATGGCAGCAAGCGATTGCGTGGCGTCTCCTTCCGTTGACCGCCTTCGTGCAGCCGGGAAGCTCGGCCACGCCTCGTGAGAGGTTTTCCCGCCGCATTCCGTTTTCTGCAGGACACCGATTCCCGCGGAGACACGCAATGGCGCGCATCCTTTCCTTCAGCCTCCTGTTCGCGGCCGCCTTGACGCCGGGTTTCGCGCGCGCAACCGCGACGTGGTGCGTGCACGACTCGACCGAGTTGCGGCAAGCGCTCGCCGATGCGGCCACCTCGCCCGAGGACGACGACATCCGCGTGCGCGAAGGCGTCTACGTCGACGACGGCGCGTTCGCGTACATCTCGCGCAACGCCGCGAGCCTGTCCATCAGCGGCGGCTGGTATTCGGATGGCAGCGGCGATTGCGCGCAGATGCGCGTGGACGCCTCGCGCACGGTCATCGACGGCGGCGGCGTGCGGCAGGCGCTGCGCATCTATCACATGCCGCCCGCGGGGGCGACGCAGGCAGCAAGCCTGTCGGTCGCCAATCTCAGCCTGCGCAACGGCTTCGGCGATCCGGCGACATTCCAGCGCGGCGGCGGGCTGGACATGAATTCGTTCTCCGACGCGTGGACGGAACTGCACCTCGACAACCTCATCGTCGCCGGCAACGACGGCTATTTCGCGGGCGGCGCGAACCTGTATGCGAAGAACGGCTCGGTGCGCATCGCGGGCAGCTTGTTCGATGCGAATCGCGCGTCGACGAGCTCGTCGGCGCAGGCCTCGATCTCGACGAACACGATTCCCGGCGTCGCGCAGAACGTCGTCATCGCCCACAGCACGTTCGCGCGCGGCCGTTGCGCCGAACTCAGCGGACGCGGTTGTGGCGTGCGCGTCGGGCTCGTCTCCGGCGCGCATCTGGACGTCCTCGACAGCCTGTTCTTCGACAACGCAGGCACCGATCTCGACATCGAAGGCAGCATCCAGCTCGGCGACGGCAGCGCGAGCGCCGATTCCAGCCTCGTCGCGCATGTCGGCGGTTCGCTGCCGCTCGACGCGCAGCGCGTGCTCGCCGGCGATCCGCGCTTCGTTGATGCCGCCAACGGCGATTTCCACCTGCGCGACGATTCGCCGTTCATCAACCTCGGACTGGCGGCGGTTCCGGCGTACGCGTTCGACGTGATCGACCTCGACGGATCGCTGCGCTCGCGCTTCGGCGCGGCCGATCCGGGCGCCTACGAAAACCAGACCTGGGATTTCCTGTTCGCGGACGGCTTCGAGCGCTGACCGCGCGTCGATCGACTTCGCCACGGCTCGACGCCGAAGCTGCCGCGCAAAATGCGGCGGGCGCCCGAAGGCGCCCGCCACCTCCCTCCCCAAAACACGACACGGGCGCATTGCGCGCCCGTGCCTTCAAACTCAGAAGCTGTACTTCGCGGACACGCCGAGCAGGTTGCCGTAGCTCTCGAAGTGACCGACGAGGTTGTCGTAGGTCGCCGAGGTGTCGTTGATCTTGCCGTCCTCGACGAACAGGTGCGTGTAGCCGAAGTCGAAGCTCAGCGAATCGCTGGCCTTGTAGCCGACGCCGATCGACAGCCACTTGCGGTTGCCGTCCGGCACGCGCGGGTCGCGATGCGCGTCGACGGTCGGCGTCTGGTCGTAGGCGAGGCCGCCGCGCAACGTCCACTGGTCGTTCAAGCGATAGTCGGCGCCGGCCGAAACGAACCACGTGTTGCGGAAATCGAAGATCGACGGGCTGTTGAACGCGGCCTGCGCCGGGTTGCCGTACTTGATGACGAGCGACTTGAAGCTCGACCAGTGCGTGTAGCCGATGTCGGCGCCAAAGCTCAGGCGCGCGTCGGCGGTGTGCCACCAGCTCAGGCGCGCGTAGGCCGGCGTGTTGAAGTCGGCGTCGCCCGAGATGTTGGTGAATGCGCCGCCGAAATACGGCTTCAGGTTCGACGGAATCTCGAACGTCGCGTTGCCGGAAATCGTGTGGTCGATCTGCGAGTGGTAGTTGAAGCCGATGCGGTCGGCATCGGTCGGCTTCCAGAGCAGGCCGAGATCCCAGCCCCAACCCCAATCGTTGCCCTTGAGCTTGCCGCGGCCATCGGCTTCCTGCGGCAGCCACGCGCCGTTGGTCGGCTGCGCGAGGATCGTGCCGAGGTTGATCGCCTGGCCGAGCGTCGCGCTCGTGCGCTGCGCGATGAGGCTGAAGCCGACCGAGAATTGGTCGGTCGCGCGCCACGAACCGGAGAACGTCAGCGCGGGCGATTGCAGCTTGGTCGTCTGCGCCTGATAACGGCCCATCCAGCGGTCGTGGTATTCGGTCTGGAAACCGAACGGCACGCTGAGCGCCGCGCCGAACGCGAACTGCTCGTTGATCGGCATGATGTAGTGAATCGCCGGCACGGGCAGCGTGGTGCCGCCGTCGCCGCCGGTGTCGCCGGTGAGCGGGCGCCCGAGCAGGTCGGTGCCGCTGCCGTGGAATTCGGTGCCGAAGTTGATCGCGGTGAGATCGCCCTGCAGGCACGAGGTCTTGAACTCGCTCATCGCCGCGGGGTTGTTGACGACGACGGCGCAATCGTCCGGCGCGGAAGCCGAACCCGCATCGGCGCGGCCCATGCCCTTGACGTCATTTTCCTGCAGCTGGAAACCGGCGCCTTGCGCCGTACCGGCCACGAGCGCCGCCAGCAACGCGAACGGCAAAGCGGCAAGTGCGGGGGCAACCCGATTCCTGGGAAGACGGTGCTGCATGTGACGGCTCCTTTTGCGGAAATTGGCGTCGATTCAGACGAATGTGCCGGGATATTAACGTCAAGTTCACCAAGCTGACCATCGTGCGCCGCCGCAAACGGTGCCGTATGGTCGCCGCCTGCAAATGGCTTCCGGACAGTTCAGAACAAACCGTTCAGAACCCGCCGCGTAGGCTCCGCGCGGATGAAGCCAGCCCTCCTACTTTCCGCTCTCGCGGCCAGCGCGTTGGCGGCCAGCATTCCGACCGTCGCAGCCGCTGCCAGCACTGTCGTGCTGCCCGCGTCGATGTGTCCGAATTCCGATCCGATCTTCGCGAACGGCTTCGAAGCGACGCCGGCGGTGCCTTCGCAGCCTTCGCTCGGCAGCGGCGGGGCGTATCCGGGCAATGTCACGCGCAGCGTGAATGTGCCCGGGCTGGGCACGCGAACCTACTACCTGCATGTGCCTGCCGGTTATACGCCGACGCGCGCGTGGCCGTTGCTGTTGGCCTTGCGCGGTACGACCGCAAACACACAAGCGGCTCGCGATGCGGCCGCACAGCAGATTCGCGCTAACTGGGCGAACTGGTCCGATAGCGCGGGTTTCATCGTGATCGCGCCCGTGGGCAACGCAGGTTCGAATCCGAACGCCAGTGGTTGGGGCGCGCCCGGTGACGGCGCGGAAATTTCGGCCGATCTCGACGACGCGATCGCGAACTACAACGTCGAGAAAAGCCGCATCTATCTCTGGGGTTTTTCGGCGGGTGCGCACTACGGCCACTCGCTCGCGCTGAACAGTCCCAACTATTTCGCGGCGTATGGCGTCAGCGCCGGCTCGCTCGAACTGTATGCGTGCACCGACAACGGCTCCTATCCACCGACCTGCGCGGCACTACTCGGCGGCGCGACGCCGAAAATTCCGGTCGACATCCATCTCGGCACCACAGATCCGCTCGCGAGTCCGCCATACACGGCAGCCGGCGACCCAGCGCGCTTCGAAGCGAACGGCTGGACGCTCAACCGCAACCTCTACTACACGCTGTTCGCCGGCGGCCACACCTACACCATCGCCCAGCTCGGCGAGATCTGGAACCACCTCTGCCCGTTCGCGCTCGCGCAGTGACGTCTTGCGCAAGACGTGGCCGTCTCGCCACGATGCGCGTTTCCCACCGCGAGACGACCGATGGACAAGCGCTACGACCGCGCCTATTTCGACAAGTGGTATCGCAGCGACGCGCATCGCGTCGGCTCGCGCGCGCAGCTCGCGCGCAAGGTCGCGATGGTCGTGCATCTGGCCGAGTACTACCTCGCGCGGCCATTGCGCAACGTGCTCGACGTCGGCTGCGGCGAAGCGCCGTGGCGCGCCGCGCTGCTCAAATTGCGACCGGACATCGAATACCGCGGACTCGATTCGAGCGAATACGCGGTCGAACGCTACGGCCGCTCGCGCAACATCGGACTCGCCACGTTCGGCCAGCTCGCTGAACTGCGTTTCGATGCACGCTTCGACCTCATCGTCTGCAGCGACGTGCTGCATTACGTACCCGCCGCCGAACTCAAACGCGGCCTGTCCGGCTTCGGCGAACTGCTCGACGGCCTGGCCTTCATCGAAGTGTTCACGAGCGTCGATCGCGCGGGCGGGGACTTGAACGGCTTCATCGCGCGTTCGCCATCTTGGTATCGCTCGCGCTTCCTCGAAGCGGGATTGTTGCCGTGTGGCTCGCAGGCCTATCTCGGCACGCGGCTCATGAAGTCGGTCGCTGCGCTTGAATGCCTGTAGCGATCAGCGCGTTTCCAAACGCACGCGATCGATCGCCCACAACGGATCGTGGCTGCGGCCGCTGAAGCGGAAGCACAGGTCGTGTGCGCCGCTTGTCGGCGGCAACGAAGCGATGAGACGCACCGCACCGTCCGCTTCCGTGCGCGCAGGCAGCGGAACCGTCGCGACGCGTTCGCCGTCGCAGCCATCGCGCGAGACGATGAGTTCGCCGTGCGGCGTCGACGGCGCGGGCCGCGGCGCGACGCTGGTGATGTCGTGCGCAAGCTGGAAGTTGTAGCGCAGCGGCGCCGCGTCGATCGCGATGTCGCGCACACCGTCGAGCGGCGCCTGCGGCCAGAGCCAGCACGGATCGAACAGGTCGACGTTGATGTAGCGCGTCGGCGCGTCGCGCGACGTCGGGCCGGCGAGCCGCAGCGTGAGCTTGCCCGCGCATTGGCGCAGCGCATCGCTGCTTCTTTCGAGCAACATGTCGCGCGAGACGACGACGCGGCGCTCGTCGCCGATGCGATCCGTGCCGACGAAGGCAGCCGCACGCAACGTCGTACCGGCTTTCAGCGATAACACGTCGCGATAGATCGGCGACGACGACGCCGGCGCATCGCCATCGAGCGTGAAACGGATCGGCACGCCGGCTTGATCGGTGAGCGTGACCGCGAATGTGCCAGGCGTCGCACCGTTCGCGATGGATGCGCGCACCTCGAACGCCGTGCGCGACGCGGCGACGCCATCGGCTTGCCAGCGCGCGTACTGCGCCGGCAGGCGCGCGAGAAAACCATTCCAGTCGCGCGCGTCATGCGGCGACCACAACACTTCGGCGAGCGCAGCCAAGCGCGGGAACGCCGCGTGTTCGACGAGCGCGGGCGTACGCATGTGCTCGGTCCACAGGTTCGCTTGCGCACCGAGGATGTGCGTCGACGCGCGCGCATCGAGCGACGGCGGTTGCGGCTCGTACGCGTAGAGGTCGGCGAGGCTGCGTACGTCGGGACGGCCCGAGGGCTCGTCCGGCGCATCGCTTTGCAAGTGATCGAAATACAGATCGGGCGACGGCGACATGACGACGTCGTGCCCCGCTTTCGCCGCGGCGATGCCGCCGTCGCTGCCGCGCCACGACATGACGATCGCGTTGGCGGGCACACCGCCTTCGAGGATTTCGTCCCAGCCGATCGCGCGCCGGCCGTGCGCGGCGAGGTATTGCTCGACGCGCGCGATGAACCAACCTTGCAGCGCGTTCTCGTCGCGCAGGCCGAGCTCGTGCATGCGCGCCTGCACGCGCGGCGAGGCTTTCCATTGATCCTTGAGCGCCTCGTCGCCGCCGATGTGGATGATCGGCGACGGAAACAACTGCATGACTTCGTCGAGCACGCCGTCGACGAATTCGAAGGTTTTGTCGTCGACGTTGAGCAGGTACGGATGCACGCCCCAGTCGGTCGATACGACAGGCGTGTCGCCGAGGCTGCCGAGTTCGGGATACGCGGCGATCGCAGCCTGCATGTGGCCGGGCATGTCGACCTCGGGAACGATGGTGACGTGGCGCTGCGCGGCGTAGTGCACGATGTCGCGGATCTCGTCCTGCGTGTAGAACCCGCCGACGCGGGTCGGCGTTCCGCTGAATTCGCCTGCGCTGTCGCGCCATGCGCCGACTTGCGTGAGTCGCGGGTAGCGCTTGATCTCGATGCGCCAGCCCTGGTCGTCGGTGAGGTGCCAGTGCAGCGTGTTGAATTTGAGCAGCGCGATTTCGTCGATGAAGTGCTTCACGAAGTCGGGCGGCTGGAAATGGCGCGCGGAGTCGAGCATGACGCCGCGCCAAGCGAAACGCGGCGCGTCTTCGATGCGCAGTGCGGGCACGTCGATGCGCGCGGTTTTCGTCGCATCCTGCGTGAGCAGTTGCCAGAGCGTGACGCCACCGGCGAACAGGCCGTGCGCGCTGCGCGCGCGGATGCGCATGCGCGAGACATCGACGGAAAGTTCGTAGGCTTCGTCGGAGGAGGACGGCAGCGAACCATCGAGCACGAACTCGATCGCGCGCGATGAGGATTGTGCATCGCCGCTTCGCAGGCTCAGGGCGATGCCGCGCGAGCGCTCGAGACGTTCGGCAAAACCACGCGCGACCGTGGCGGCGGCATCGCCATTCGCGATCAGCGGAACGTTTGCGTCGAGCGTGAAGTGGCCGTTCGCACGCTGCGTCTGCGCAGGCGCGGGAATCAACGAAAGCGGCGCGACGTCCGCGCGTGCAGGTGCGTGCGGCGCGCTCGCGCAGGCCGCGAGACACAGCGCTGCGGCGCCGATCACGAGGGTCGAGATGAAACGCTTTCGCATGATCGAATGGAATCGCACACATCCGGCGTTGGCCGCGCCTTCGGGTGCTTGCTATGTCGCGTTGGCGGGAGCGCCGGAGGACGCTGATGGAAATGACATTCGCTTAAAAAATCGGGCCGGATCGCTCCGGCCCGAAATCCTGCGTTGGAGACGTCAGAAATTGAAGCGCAGGTTGAGCATGTAGCGCCGGCCCGTCGTGTAGTCGGCGAACATCTCGTCCTTGTTGCCCACGGCGTACTGGTGATACTTCTCGTTGAGCAGGTTCATCGCGTCGAAGTTCACGGACAGGTTATCGGTGAACCGCCAGCCCGCGCTGAAGCTGAGGTCGGCGTAGCTGTCGACTACCGCCGGCGGCGCGCCCGCGACGTAGCCGCCCGCGAGGTAGTGATCGCGCCAGCTGTAGCTCACGCGCGCGGAGAACGGGCCACGCTCGTAATACGGACCGAGGCTGAAGGAGTTCTTCGACTGGTACGGCATTGGGTGGCCCTGGCTGGTCTCGCCGTCGGCCCAGGTGTAGTTCGCGATCGCGCCGAAACCGGTGTCGCCGAATGCCTGTTGGTAGGTCAGCGTGATGCCCTTGATCTTGCCGCTGCCGGCATTGTGCGGGCGCGACACGCTGTAGTCGCAGAAGCCGTCGGCCGTGCAGCCGCCGCTGCCGATCATCGACGACCACAACGTCGGATCGTTGTCGCGGATCGAGTTGTAGTGGCGTTCGGTGGCCGGCGTCGTGTCGATGTAGTTGAGCACGTGCTTGAAGAAGCCCGACACCGCGAACACCGACTGCGGCGCGAAATACCATTCCGCCGACAGGTTGTAGTTGAGCGACTTGTACGGGCCGAGATCGGGATTGCCGCCGCTGCCGGTGAGCACGCCGTCGTTGAGGAAGGTGTTGTTCACCATCTGGTTGTACGGCGCCCAGGCCATGACCTTCGCACCTGCCGCGCGCAGCACGACGTCGGAGGTGAGGTCGTAGGCGATGTTGAACGACGGCAGCGTGTTGTTCTGCGTCGAGGTCTTGCTCTGCCACCAGCCCGGCTGCGGCGGCAACGTCGGCGCGACGCTGCCCGGCAGGTTGAAGCCGCTGCCGTCGGTGGACGTATGCACGAAGCGCACGCCGAAGTTGCCGTGCAGGCGGTCGTCGCCGAAGTTGAGCTGCGCGTAGCCAGCGGTGTTCTTCTGCGTCAGCGCCCAAGTGTTGTTGAGGTAGCTGCCCGCGTCCGGATGCGCCCAGTCGATGTTGCTGCCCGCGATCCAGCGGCGGATGTTGTCCGGGCCGATGTTGATGTGGTGTGCCTGATCGGGCGAGAAGCCGGAGAAATCGCCGAGGATGTCGGTGTAGCCGTCGGTGCCGACGTCGGCGAGCGTGCCGGGTTTGACGCCGCCGTAGACGTTGAGCAGGTAGTCCTCGTCATGCTTGTTGTAGCGCACGCCGACCAGCAGCTGGTTGAAGAAGCCGCCGAGATCCTTGGTGAAGTCGAGCTGCGCGTAGGAGTCCTTCGCGTTCGCGCCGAACACGCCGTGGTTGCCGAGCCAGCCGCCGCCCCAGTTCGCCGGGTTCGTGCCGGAGGCCTTGTCGTCGAACGTGTAGCCCTGATGCTGCGTCCACGAGAAGCTGCCGTAGTAGATCGGTTCGAGCAGGTACTGGCCGATGTCCGGGTTCTCGGACTTGCTCATGCCGATCTGGCCGGACAGGCCCCAGCCGGCGCCGTGGTAGGCGGCGCGGAAGTCGAGGCCCTTGGTCGTCACTTCCGAGGTGCGCAGCTGGTTGTCGAACACGATGCCCGCGTTCGGGCCGCTCGAATGACCGCCGGTGACGATGCCGTTCGCGCCTTGCGTAAGGCTGTCGACGGCGGCCATCGTCGAGTTGTTCCAGTGCAGGTAGTTGTAGATCGACTGGTTGAAATTGTCGAAACTCTCGCGAATCCAGGTGCCGCTCAGCGTCGCGTCGAACTGATCGTTCGGCTTGAACTGCAGGTTGGCGACGACGCTGTTGCGCTTGCGCGTCTGCTGGAAATACGCGGCATTGATTTCATCCGGCACGAGCGCGTTCGGATCGAGCTTTCCGGCGGCGACCTGCGCGGCAACGGCGGAACTCTGCGCCGCGTATTCGGACACTGGGTGGTAGTTGAAGATCTCGATGCCCTGACGATCGACCGCCTCTTCGTAATGCTGCGCGGCGACGTTGAAACCGACCGTGCTGTCGGCGTTCTTCCAGTTGTAGAACACCGACGCCGTCGGCTTGCCCTTGCTCGCCTGGTCGCCGTAGTTGTAGCCGACCGAGCCGGAAATCTTGTTGGCTTCCATGTCGAGCGGCTGGCGCGTGTGCATCATCACCGTGCCGCCGATGCTGCCCTCGGGCAAGCGCGCTTCGGCGGATTTGTAGACTTCCAGGCGGCCGAGGATTTCCGGCGCGAGCAACGTGTAGTCGAAGCCGCGGTTGGGCTGTTCGCCGTAGAGCCAGATCGCCTGCGCGACCGGATGGCCGTCGATGAAGGACAGGTTGAGGCTCGGATCGGTGCCGTCGATGCTGACGCGCTCACCCTGGCCGAAACGGCGGTCGAGCGTGACGCCGGGAATGGCGACCATCGCTTCGGCGACGTTGGTGTTGGGGAACTTGCCGATGTCCTCGGCGGTGACCGCGTCGACGATCGCGTCGGCGTCGCGCTTGGTGTCCAGCGACGCTTTCAGGCTGTCGCGGATGCCGTGCACGGTGATCGTGCCCATCTCCTGCGTATCGTTCGTGTTGGCCGTGTTGGCGGCATCCGCGCTTGCGGACGCCGCCGGCGTGTCGGGCGTATCTGCTGCTTGCGCTGCGCCGGCCACGCCGAGCCCGAAGCTCGCGAGGATGCTGGCGGACAGCAAGGTCTTGTGAAGTTTCATGACACTCCCCTCTCTCGGTTCGTCGGTTCGGCGGTGTGCGACGAGGCTTCGTCACCCGCCGGTTGGTTTTGGGTATTGCCATTCACCTCGGCGTGCGGCGCCTCGCTTGCCGCTGGCCGTCGATCATGCGCGCGCCTTCCCGGCACGCTTTTTCTTCATGACGCACATCCTCGTGCGTCACCCTGCGGGCGGCTTCGCCGTGGAAAACGGCTGTCCTGCCGTTTCTCATTCGCTTTCGTTCTCGAGATACCAGAGTGCCGCGCCGGCGATGCCGAGCTGGCCGTGTTCGATGAGGCGCACCGGCACGCGTTCGAGCGCCGGGCGCATCGGCCCCTTGTCGAGGAAGCGCGCGCCGAAATCGCTGGCGGCGAGCAACGCGCCGATCTGCGGCAGCACGCCGCCGGCCAGACGCACGCCGCCGAACGCGCCGTAGGTCAAAACCAGATCGCCGACGACGCTGCCGAGCCAGCCGCAGAACACGCGCACCGTTTCCAGCGCCGCTGCATCGCCGCGTTTCGCCGCATCGGTGATCGACGCCGGCGTGTCGAACGTCACCTGCACGCCGCGCAACTGCGCGAGCGCGCGATGCAGGTTGAGCAAGCCGGGACCGGACAACGGAAATTCGGTTTTCACGTACGGCTCGGTGCTGCGGAACACGCGCAGCAGTTCGATCTCGAGCTCGTTGCCGGGGGTGAGCAATGCGTGGCCGGCTTCGGTCGCGAGCACGACCGTGCGGCCGCGATCGGGAATGCATACCGCCGACCCCAAACCCGTGCCCGGACCGATCGCAAGCGTCGGCAACGTAACGTCCGTGGCCGCGCCCGCGAGCAGCACGACGCCGTCGTCGCCGCTGCGCGACAACGCATACGCGAGCGCCTTGAAGTCGTTGACGACCGCGAGCCGCCGGGTGTCCAGCCGCCGGCACAGTTCCGGAATCGATACCAGCCACGGCAGGTTTTCGTTGACGATCTCGCCTTCGACGACAAAGCCAGCGCAGGCGACCGCGATTGCATCGACCGACTCGGCATCCGCCGCGCGGCGAAACGTTTCGAAAATGTCGGCGAGTCCCGCGAACGACGCGCAGGCGTATTTCTCGTGGCGCAGGATCTCCACGCCGCCACCGTCACGCACGCCGACGAGCGCGATGCGCGCGTGCGTGCCGCCGACATCCGCCGCGATGAGTCGACGCGTGGAAACCTTTGTCCGTGAATCGATGCCCATGAATTCCGCTTGTCGTCCGGCATCACGCGATGCCGATGTTTCAAACAGTCTGGCCATTGATTGACAACGTTGTCAACAAAAGTTCGAACGGACGACTTCGCTTGTCCTCCCGCGCAAAAACCGGCGCCTCCGACTTGCGCGAATGCACAAAGCAAAATGCCGCAATAGCGCATCAATTACGGCAATTTATTGCTGCATCGCGCCAATTCGGTCGCGGAGAAAAATGAATGACAACGTTGCTATGCGGCGCACATGAAAAGACAATCCAGCGACATGCCGATGCCGCCGCGCGACGCTGCGGAACGATCCTTCGATCAGGGGACACCATGAGCACATCCGCTTCCGCCATTGCGGGAAAGAACGACACCTTGCTGCCGATGCTCATCGTCGGCGCGCTGTTCTTCATCTTCGGCTTCGTGACCTGGCTCAATGGACCGTTGATCCAGTTCGTCGAACTCGCCTTCACGCTCGACACGGTGAACGCGTTCCTCGTGTTGATGGTGTTCTACCTGTCGTACTTCTTCCTCGCGCTGCCGTCGGCGTGGATCCTCAAACGCACCGGCATGAAGAAAGGCATGGCGATCGGCCTGTTCACGATGGCGATCGGCGCGCTCGCGTTCGGCGAATTCGCGGTGCGCCGCTGGTATCCGGGCGCGCTGTGTGGATTGTTCGTGATCGGCGCCGGATTGTCGTTGCTGCAGACCGCGTCGAATCCGTACATCAGCATCCTCGGCCCGATCGAAACCGCGGCGCGGCGCATCGCGTTCATGGGCATCTGCAACAAGGCCGCCGGCATCCTTGCGCCGCTCGTGCTTGGCGCGCTCGTCATGCATGGACTCGGCGACCTCAAGGTACGCGTCGCGGGCGCGGACGCGGCCACGCGCGAAACGCTGCTCAACGAATTCGCTGCGCGCATCCACATGCCGTATCTCGCGATGGCGGTGCTGCTCGCCGTGCTCGCGGCCGCGATCCTCAAGTCGCCGCTGCCCGAGCTGCGTCCGTCGCAAGCCAATCGCGAGGATGCCGCGCATGCGCAACACGGCGACAGCATCTTCTCGTTCCCGCACCTGTGGCTCGGCGTGCTCTGCCTGTTCCTCTATGTCGGCGTGGAAGTCATGGCGGGCGACGCGATCGGCACCTACGGCAAGGGCTTCGGCTTGCCCGACGACCAGACCAAGCTGTTCACCTCGTTCACGCTCGCGGCGATGCTCGCCGGCTACGTCGCCGGCCTCGTGCTGATCCCGCGCGTGGTCTCGCAGGAACGCTATCTCGCGTTTTCCGCCGCGCTCGGCGTCGTGCTCGCGATCGCCGCGTACTGCACGCATGACTACGTCTCGGTCGGCTGCGTCGCCGCGCTCGGCTTCGCCAACGCGATGATGTGGCCGGCGATCTTCCCGCTCGCGATCGCGCGGCTCGGCCGCCACACCGAAACCGGATCGGCGCTGCTGATCATGGGGATCGCGGGCGGCGCGATCATTCCGCAGATCTTCGCGCGGCTGCGCGAGCATCACGATTTCCAGCTCGTGTTCGCGGCGATCATGGTGCCGTGCTACCTCTACATCCTGTTCTACGCGCTGCGCGGTTGCCGCGCCGGCCTGTCGCGCGTGTAGCGGCGCGCGGTTACGATGGCGAACCGCAACGACCCTGCCTGACGTGAAGACACCGACGATCCGCGACGTCGCGCAGCGCGCGAAGGTTTCGCTCAAGACCGTTTCGCGCGTCATCAACAACGAACCGTCGGTGCGCGCGAACACGCGCGAGCGCGTGCAGCGCGCGATCGAGACGCTCGGCTACCTGCCCGACCTGTCCGCGCGCAGCCTGCGCAGCGCGACGTCGTACGCGCTCGGCGTCGTCTACGACAACCCGAACGCTTACTACGTGATCAGCGTGCAGAACGGCGTGCTCTCGGCCTGTCGTGAACAAGGCTTCGGCCTGCAGATCCATCCCTGCGATTCGTCCTCGCCGCGGCTTGCCGAAGAACTGCGCGACCTCGTGCGGCGTTCGCGACTCGCCGGCCTCGTCGTCGCGCCGCCGATGTCCGAGCGCATGGAACTCGTGCGCTATCTCGCTGCGAACAAGATTCCGTTCGTGCGCATCCTGTCCGCCGCGGAAGACCCCGCCGACGGCTACCCTTGCGTCTACGTCGACGACCGCGACGCGGCCTACGAGATCACCGAACACCTGATTCAGCTCGGCCACCAGCGCATCGGCTTCCTCTGGGGCGGCGTGTCGCACCGTTCGAGTCCGGAACGCTTCAAGGGCTACGAAAGCGCGCTCAAGGACTACGGCATTCCGCTCGACAAGAAGCTCGTCATCCCCGGCGACTATTCGTTCGATGACGGCTTCCGCGGTGCGCGACGCCTGTTCGCGCTGCGCGATCGCCCGACCGCAATCTTCGGCTCCAACGACGAGATCGCCGCCGGCGTGCTGGCCGCGGCCAAGTCGTGCGGCATCGACGTGCCCTACGAATTGTCGATCGCCGGTTTCGAGGACAGCCCGTTCTCGAAGCAATCCTGGCCCGCACTCACGACCGCAAAACAGAACACCGAAGAGATCGCGCGCCACGCCGCGCTGCGCCTGATCGCCGAACTGCGCCCGCCCGGCGACGCGATCGCCGCTGCCTACGCGAAGAACGAAGGCTTCAGCCCGCAGCTCGTGATCCGCGACTCGACCGCGCGCGCGCGCTTGCCCGCAGCGGACTGATTGCGCCGCCGCGCCCGCGCCGCTCTACGCGGACTGGACGCATCGCATTCCGGACTGCTGCGCCGCGCTGCGCGCCTGTCGCGCGTGTGCCATCGAGGAAGCGCGGCCGTATCGACTTCTGTTCCCGCCCGGTGCAACGGATCGGGATTGAAGCGGCGTAGTTCTTACTCGCGCAACTGCGCGGCCGCGCGTGCGAGGCTTTCGATCGCAGGCCAATCCTGCGCAGCGACGAGATCGCGCGGCGTCAGCCACGAACCGCCGACGCAGACGACATTCGGCAAGGCGAGATAGCGCGCCGCATTCGCCGCGTCGATGCCGCCGGTCGGGCAGAAGCGGATGCCCGGCAACGGGCCGGCGAGCGAACGCAGATGCTCGACGCCGCCGACGGCTGCGGCCGGAAAGAATTTCTGCAGGCGATAACCACGCTCGAACAACGCAAGCGCCTCGCTTGCGGTCGCCGCACCGGGCAGCCACGGCACGTCGATGCCGTCCGCGGCAGCGAGCAACGTGTCCGTGCTGCCGGGCGAAACGTTGAAGCGCGCGCCGGCGCGAACCGCCGTTTCGAAATCCGCGGGCCGCAACACCGTGCCCGCGCCGACACAAGCGCCGTCGACTTCATCGGCGATCGCGCGGATCGCTTTGGGCGCGACCGGCGTGCGCAAGGTGACTTCGATCGCGCGGATGCCGCCGGCGACGAGCGCACGCGCGAGCGGCACGGCGTGCTCGACGCGCTCGATGACGACCACGGCGACGACCGGCGCGAGCGCAAGCATCGCGTCGAGGTCGCGCTGGCGGGATTCGATGTTCGTGCTCATGCAACGTCTCCGAGAATCCCGGCGCCAAGATCCGCCGACGCGACGTTGTTGCGGAACAACGCGAACAATTCGCGCCCGCAACCGACGTGGTCGGCATCGCTCGCCGGCAGCGCGGCGTCGCGCGCGAGCCATTCGTCCGCGTCGGCAAGCACGTCCAGCGTGCCTGCGTGCGCGTCGACGCGGATGAGATCGCCGTCGCGCACGCGCGCGATCGGCCCGCCGGCGACGGCTTCGGGCGTGACGTGGATCGCGGCAGGCACCTTGCCCGACGCGCCCGACATGCGACCGTCGGTGACGAGCGCGACGCGGTGGCCGCGGCCTTGCAGCACGCCGAGCGCGGGCGTGAGTTTGTGCAGTTCCGGCATGCCGTTCGCGCGCGGGCCCTGGAAGCGCACGACGACGACGACGTCACGATCGAGTTCGCCCCGCGCGAACGCGGCCTGCACGGCGTCCTGATCGTCGAAGACGCGCGCGGGCGCTTCGACGACGAAGCGATCATCGGGTACCGACGATACCTTGATCGTGGCTCGGCCAAGGTTGCCGTCGAGCACGCGCAAACCGCCGTCGGGACGGAACGGTTCACTCGCTGCGCGCAGCACGTTCGCGTTTGCACTCTCGCGCAATGCGGGCACACGTGTGACGCCACCGTCCGCATCGAGCTTTGCGTGCACGCGATACGCATCGAGGCCGACGCCGACGACGGTCTGCACGTCGCCGTGCAACAGGCCCGCGTCGAGCAATTGCGCAATGAGGAAACCCATGCCGCCCGCCGCGTGGAACGCGTTCACGTCCGCCGCGCCGTTCGGGTAGACGCGCGCGAGCAACGGAACGACGCCGGACAGCGCTTCGAAATCGTCCCAGCGCAGGTCGATACCCGCCGCGCGCGCAATCGCGACGAGATGCAGCAGATGGTTCGTCGAGCCGCCCGTCGCATGCAGGCCGACGACGCCGTTGACGATCGCACGCTCGTCAATGACGCGGCCGATCGGCACGTAGTTTTCGCCAAGCACGGTGAGCGTCGCCGCATGTCGCGCCGCTTCCGCGGTGAGCGCATCGCGCAGGGGCGTGTCGGGATGCACGAACGTCGCACCGGGCAAATGCAGACCCATGATCTCCATGAGCATCTGGTTCGAATTCGCGGTGCCGTAGAACGTGCAGGTGCCGGGCGCGTGGTAGGACTGCGCTTCCGCATCGAGCAGTTCCTCGCGCGAGGCCTGGCCTTCGGCGTATCGCTGGCGCACCTTCGCTTTCGCATCGTTCGGCAAGCCACTCGGCATCGGGCCGCCGGGCACGAAGATCGCAGGCAGATGGCCGAACGTGAGCGCGCCGATGAGCAGTCCGGGCACGATCTTGTCGCAGATGCCCAGATACAACGCCGCATCGAACATGTCGTGCGACAACGCGACCGCCGTCGACAGCGCGATCACGTCGCGCGAGAACAGCGACAGCTGCATGCCGGCGCGGCCTTGCGTCACGCCATCGCACATCGCCGGCACGCCGCCGGCGACTTGCGCGGTCGCGCCTGCTTCGCGCGCGGCGCGGCGAATGATCGTGGGAAAGCGCTCGTACGGCTGATGCGCGGACAGCATGTCGTTGTACGCGGTGACGATCGCGAGATTCGGTACGCGGCCACCGCGCAACATGTCCTTGTCGGCGACGCCGCACGCAGCGAAACCGTGTGCGAGATTGCCGCAGGACAGATGCGTTCGACGTGGTCCAGCTTCGCACGCGGCGTCGATGCGCGCGAGATAGCGCGTACGCGTCGGCGCGCTGCGTTCGCGGATGCGCCGCGTGACTTGTTCGACGACGGGATCGAGGCTCATGCAACCTCCGTTTTCTCAAGAGTGGCCGTCAGGGCGACCAGTAAATGTCGACGGGTGTCGACGCCGCGGCGAGCACGGCGCCGAGCGGCGACGTCGCGTCGAGCGATTCGTACACGTTGCGCTTGCCGACGCCTTCGATATGCAGGGCGAGACGGCGCGTCGCAACCAGCGCAGGCAAGGTCAGCGTCATCCGCGGTTCACCGGCCGTCGGCGAACGCATCGGCGACGCGTACGACGTGCCGCGCGCATCGAGTGCCTCGCCGATGCGGTCACCGTCGGGAAACAACGATGCGGTGTGGCCGTCCAGCCCCATGCCGAGCACGACGACGTCAAACGGCAGGCCGATGCGCGCAATGTCTGCGTCGATGATCGACGATGCGTCTTCCGGCGCGGGCACGTCGCGATGCAGCGGCACGAAGCGCGCGGATGCGGCCGCGCCGGCAAACAGCGTGTCACGCAGCAGGCGCTCGTTCGATCGCGCGTCGTCGGAGCCGACCCAGCGCTCGTCGGTCAGCGTGATGGTCACGCGCGGCCAGTCGAGGTCGTGCTGCGCGAGCGCGCGCAGGAACGCGCGCGGCGTCGTGCCGCCCGAGAGCGCGAGCGCGGCGCGGTCGCGTGCGGCGATCGCGTCGCGCAAATCGTCGGCCACGGCACTCGCGAGGGCCTGCGCGAGTGCTTGCGGATCGGCGAATTCGCGCCACGTCGCGCGCAGGTTCATCCCGCGTCCTCGTGCCAGGTGCGGCCGTCGCGCTCGATCAGCGCAATCGCGGCGCTCGGCCCCCACGTACCGGACGGATACGACTTCGGCGCGTCGTCGTCGGCGTCCCACGCGGCAAGGATCGGATCGATCCATTGCCACGCGGCTTCGACTTCGTCGCGGCGCATGAACAGCATCGGATTGCCGCGCACGACGTCGAGCAGCAAACGTTCGTACGCTTCCGGTTGGCGCACGCCGAACGCGGAGGCGAAGCTCATGTCGAGCGGCACGCGGCGCAGGCGCAAACCGCCCGGGCCCGGCGACTTGATCATGAGCCAGAGCTTGATGCCTTCGTCGGGCTGCAGGCGCACGACGAGCTTGTTCGGCGACAACGTGCCCGCGCTCGCGTCGAAGATCGAATGCGGCACCGCGCGGAACGTGATGACGATTTCCGAGACGCGCTCGGGTAGGCGCTTGCCGGTGCGCAGGTAGAACGGCACGCCGGCCCAGCGCCAGTTGCGCACTTCGGTTTTCAGCGCCACGAAGGTTTCGGTACGCGTGCCGCGCTTGCCGACTTCGTCCGCATACGCGCGCACGCCCGGAACCGGCGGCACGCTTTCGCGATATTGGCCACGCACCGTGCGCTGCGCGACGTTGCCGGCGTCGATCGGCGCAAGCGAGTGCAGGACTTTCAATTTCTCGTCGCGGATCGCGTCGGCGTCGAATGTCGCCGGCGGTTCCATCGCGACCAGACAGAGCAGTTGCAGCAGGTGATTCTGCACCATGTCGCGCAGCGCACCGGCGCCGTCGTAGTACGCGCCGCGCTGTTCGACGCCGATCGTCTCGGCGACCGTGATCTGCACGTGATCGATGTGCTCGGCACGCCACAGCGGCTCGAACAGCGCGTTGCCGAAGCGCAGCACGATGAGGTTCTGCACCGTCTCCTTGCCGAGATAGTGGTCGATGCGGAACGTGTTGCGCTCCTCGAATGCGCGGCCGATCGCGGCGTTGATCTCGCGCGCGGTGGCGAGGTCGCGGCCGATCGGTTTTTCGATGACGACGCGCGAACGCTCGTCGATGAGTCCGCGCGACCGCAAGCCGTCGCACGCGGCAGCAAACAGCGCCGGCGAGGTCGCGAGATAGAACACGCGAACGCGATCGCCGCCCTCGCCCGCGGCAAGCCAGCGCGCGAGTTCGTCCCAGCCCGCGACGCCTTCGATGTCGAGCGCGCAATACGAAAGCAGCCGCAGGAAACGATCGAGCGCATCCGTGCCGGCGGCGCCGTCGGCACGCTCCAACGCAGCCTGCGCGCGCGCGCGCCATTCGTCGTCGCCGATCACGTCTCGCGCGATGCCGAGCACGCGCGTGCCTGCGGGGATCTGCCCTTCGACGAACCGATGGAACAGCGCCGGCAGCAGCTTGCGCAGCGCGAGGTCGCCCGTGCCGCCGAAGATGACGAGGTCGAAGGGGGACAGCGCGGCTTGCGGCGTCATGGCGGGCAGCTCGTCCAATGGATACCAGTAGAGTACCCAACGCGTCGATTCATGTCATTAGATTCGCTTGTGGTATTTGAGTGGTATCATCGAAACATGTCTACTGCCGTTTCCCACAGCAGGACGCGCCAGACGCCCGCGCATCGCCCGCTCGCCTACTTGCGACTGCGCGCGACGCTGCAGCATGCGATCGACGCGGGCGAGCTCGTTCCCGGCCAGGCGCTGCGCGGCGAGCGCGAACTCGCGCGCGAGCACGGCGTGTCGCGCGTCACCGTGCGCAAGGCGATCGCGGGACTCGTCGCCGACGGCCGGCTCGTGCAGCGTCATGGCGCGGGCACCTTCGTCAGCGAACGCATCGTCAAATCGTTCTCGCGGCTGACCAGCTTCAGCGACGACCTGCGCGCACGCGGACTCGCGCCGCGCACGAAAACGCTCGCCGCCGAACGCGGCGAAGTCACGCCCGAAGAAGCGATGGCGCTCAACCTCTCGCCCGGCGCGCGCGTGCTGCGCCTGCGCCGCGTGCGCTACGGCGGCGACGAGGCGCTCGCGATCGAACGCAGCGTCGTGCCCGAATTCGCGCTGCCGGAAGGCACCCGCGTGCGCATGTCGCTGTACGAAACACTCGATCGCTTCGGCCTGCGTCCGCGCCGCGCACTGCAACGTCTGCGCGCGGTCGCGTTCGACGCGGAATCCTCGCGCCTGCTCGGCGTCGAACGCGGCAGCGCGGGACTCCTCATCGAACGGCGCGGCTTTCTCGACGACGGCCGCGTCGTCGAATTCACCCAATCCCTTTACCGCGGCGACGCCTACGACTTCGTCGCCGAACTCACGAGCGCCGACGAATGACCGCGATGCCGACCGATCCCGCCGCAACGCGGATGTATGCCGAAATCGGCGAAAGCGCCGCCGCGATCGCGCGCCAGCGCGAAGCGAACGCATCGACGCTGGCGACGCTCGCACGCGCGCTGCGCGATGCGCCACCGCGTTTCGTCGTCACTGCCGCGCGCGGCAGTTCGGACAATGCGGCGACTTACGCGAAATACCTCATCGAAACGCAGCTCGGCCTCGCCACCGCATCCGCCGCGCCGTCGATCCATTCCGTCTACGCCGCGCAACCAAACTTCCGCGACGCCTTGTTCATCGCGATTTCGCAATCGGGACGCAGTCCGGATTTGCTGCGCCAGGCGGAAGCGGCCAAGCGCTCCGGCGCGCGCGTCGTCGCGCTCGTCAACGTCGCCGATTCGCCGCTCGCCGGACTCGCCGACACCGTGCTGCCGCTGCATGCGGGGCCGGAACTCAGCGTTGCCGCGACCAAGAGTTATCTGTGCTCGCTCGCCGCGATCGCCGATCTCGTCGCGCACTGGAGCGACGACGACGCACTCGCGGGCGCGCTCGATGCGCTGCCGCGCGACCTAGGAAATGCGAACACGTTCGACTGGTCGCCGCTCGTCGACGATCTCGCCGACGCGCGCAACCTGTTCGTCGTCGGCCGCGGCCTCGGCCTGTCCGCCGCGCAGGAATCCGCGCTCAAACTCAAGGAAACCTGCGGCCTGCACGCCGAAGCGTTCAGCGCCGCGGAAGTGCAACACGGGCCGATGGCGCTCGTCGAGCGCGATTTTCCGGTGCTGTTCTTCACGCAGGACGACGACACGCTGGCGAGCACGCTCGACGTCGCGTCGCGCTTTCGCGAGCGTGGCGCGCGCGTGCGTATCGCGCGCGCGGGCGCGCACGCAGGCGACTTGCCGTTCGCGGCAACGTTGCACCCGGCCTGCGCGCCGATCGCTGCGGTACATGCGTTCTATTACGCGGCGAACGCGCTGTCGGTACGGCGCGGCCGCAATCCCGACGTGCCGCCGCATTTGCGCAAGGTCACGGAGACGGTGTGATGACGAAGGCTTTCATCAACGGCCGCGTGCTGCTCGACGACGGCTTTCGCGACGACGTCGCCGTGCTCGTCGACGGCGCGCGCATCTCCGCCATCGTTTCGCCGGACGACGCGCGCGTGCGCGACGCGGACGACGTGTACGACTTGCGCGGCAACACGCTGCTGCCCGGCTTCATCGACGTGCAAGTCAACGGTGGCGGCGGCGTGCTGTTCAACGACGCGCCCACCCTCGAGACGATTGACCGGATCGGCGCCGCGCATCGCCGCTTCGGCACGACCGGATTCCTGCCGACGCTGATCAGCGACGACGTCGACAAAATGCGCGCCGCGATCGCCGCCGTCGACGATGCCATCGCGCAAGGCGTGCCCGGCGTACTCGGCATCCATCTCGAAGGCCCGTACATCGCGCCGGCTCGGCGCGGGGCGCACGACGCGGCGAAATTCCGCGTGCCCGACGCGGACGAGATCGATCTCGTCTGTTCGCTGCGCAACGGCCGCACCGTGCTCACGCTCGCACCCGATCGCATGTCGCCGGAACTCGTGCGCACGTTCGCGCAGCGCGGCGTCATCGTCTGCGCCGGCCACAGCGACGCGAGCTACGAGCAGGCGCGCGTCGCGCTCGATGCCGGCGCGCGCGGCTTCACGCACCTCTACAACGCGATGTCGCAACTGCAGGGCCGCGCGCCGGGCATGGTCGGCGCCGCGCTTGAAGACCGCGACAGTTGGTGCGGCATCATCGTCGACGGTCATCACACGCATGCCGCGAGCCTGCGCGTCGCGCTCGCCGCCAAACCGCGCGGCAAGCTCATGCTCGTCACCGACGCGATGCCGCCGGTCGGCGCCGACGAAGCCGGCTTCGTGCTCGCCGGCAAGCACATCACCGTGCGCAACGGTCGCTGCGAAACCGACGATGGCGTGCTCGCCGGTTCCGCGCTCGACACGGCGAGCGCCGTGCGCAACACGGTCGCGATGCTCGGCGTGCCACTCGACGAAGCCGCGCGCATGGCAGCAGCGTATCCGGCGGAATTTCTAGGGATCGCGAACATGCATGGCCGCATCGCGGCGACGCTGCACGCCGATCTCGTCGAGATGTCTCCGCAAGGAGCTGTCGTCTCGACTGTGTGTGGCGGCATAGTTTGGCCGCCGTAGATCTTTCCCTTGCTTTCATGCAGATGTGTGCGCATACCGATGAAGTTGATCGACCGGACAGGAGCAGTCTGATCAGCTGCGGGAGTTCGTGATCAGAGCTGACCTCGTCGCGTTCCAGCTCGATCTCATCCGCGATGCGGCGCTCAGCCCTCACTGACCGACCCGGTTCGGCCAGCAGCGGACATTGAAATCCGAACGACCCAGGTTTGACTTGCTTAGTCGAATTCACGCGAGCATGCATTGCCCGGGATCGGGCGGAGTTGTTCTGCCAATGTGCGCGTCTTTTCGTTCACGACCGTGCCGGTGTGAAGCGTCGATTTTCGCTCGATGAGCATGATCAGGCATTCGTCCGGTGCGCTGGGGTTGTGTCGCGTGCCAGCAGGCACGACGAACAGATCGCCTTCGTTGAGGACCACCGGCCCCGCTTCCATGTCGATGCGCAAACAGCCTTTCAGGACAACGAAAAGCTCGTCTTCGCTCTCGTGGCTATGCCAGCCGATCGTGCCCTGGACTTTGGCGACCTTGACGTAGCTCTGGTCGAGTTCGGCAATGACGCGCGGCGACCAATGTTCGGTCAGCGATGCGGCGATGTCGCGTGGCGACAGGGCTTCAGGCATGACGGGCTTCCGGTTGCAGTGGCTTCAGTGCATCGACACGCCGTGCCGCGCCGCCGATGAGGCGATTCCTTCGCTTGGCCCAGTACAGCATGGCAGCGACGGTGACCGCGAGCATGACGATCGTGACGATGGAGCTTTCCGGACCGAACAAACCTCCTGTCAGCCAGACCGGGCCGCGATACTCGGCAATCATCGGTGCCATGCGACGCCAACCTTCAATGCCTGACAGCGGCAATCCGGAGAGGATGATCGCGAAGTTCCACGCAGCGTGATTTGCTGCAGTGGCCCAGAGGTTGCGCGAAAGCACGAACACAAGGGTCCAGAGTGAGCCGGTCAAGGTTACCGACACGATCATCGTGACCAGTTCCTGCATGTCGGCGCGGCCCTCGATATTCTCGAGATGCCTTAGCGCGAAAATCACGGCCTGCAGACACAATGCCGGGATGGTGCCCCAGACGGATTCCAGGATGCGGAACAGGATGCAGCGGTAGGCGATTTCTTCCAGCGTCGCGGCAATCACGATAAAACCGCCGATGCCGAGCAGGCCGTGCTGCAGTCCACGGTAGGCGGTGATCTCATACCCGCCGAGCGCAAGCACCAACAGCATCGAAATCGCGATCAGCAGGCCACCGGATGCGCCGCCGAGCAAGATCGCGAGCATTGCGGGGCGCAGTTCGCTGGGCTGGCGGTTTTCGACCATGCGGACGTAGGCCCAGTAAGCCAGCACGGCGAAAACGATAATGCCGATCCGCCGCACCGTACTCGCGACGGAGTCGTCGAAATGGAATATGGCCTGCAGCCCCGGCACCAGCAGCATGCGGACAAGCAGCACGGCACCGAGCAGGGCGGCGAACGCCAAGAGCAGTTTCTTGGCAGCGGCTATCACGAGCCGGAAATGGTGCACGGTGAACTCCTGCGTCTGTCCCATGGATTGACCGGGATATCGCGACGCGGGATAGCCCGAGTCGCAACCCGTGCCCCGCATGCTAGGTCAGTCAATAGTGCACGCAAATAGACATATCGGCATGTCGCCCATGCATAATTGCATGCGAATATCCACACCACGTCGGCAACCGATTTCGCATGGATTGGAGCGATTTACGCATCTTTCTGGCCATTGCCCGGGAAGGAACGCTGGGTGCCGCCGCCCGGAAACTGGCGCAAACGCAGCCAACCATGGGGCGACGATTGCGCGTCCTGGAAGACGCGCTCGGACACAAGCTTTTCCAGCGAACCAAGGACGGTTTCGTCCTAACCGACGAAGGCTCCACCCTGCTCGGTCATGCCGAACGCATGGAAGAGGAAGCGCTCGCCATTGAGCGTCGGCTTACGGGGCAAGCGCAGCAACTCGAAGGCCTGCTGCGAATCACCTCGTCGGATTGGTTCGGCACACATATCCTCACGCCGGTGCTTGCGGAGTTTTCCATCCTGCATCCCCAGGTCAAGATCGAGTTGCTGACGGATGCGCGCTTCCTGAGCCTTTCCCGTCGCGAGGCCGATGTGGCGTTCCGCATCAGGCCGTTCGATGAGCCTGATGTCGTCTCACGAAAGTTGTTGCACATGCGCTATGGCGCCTACCTGCGCCGGGGAATCGCCCATCCCATAGCGGGCGATGGCACCGGCAGTGCGTTGCTGGCGCTGGACGCCGCGTTCGCAGGGACACCCGACGACAGCTGGCTGCAAATGATGTTGCCGAAAGCGCGCACGGTTTTCCGCAGCAATAGCCGCGACGTGCAGGCCAGGATGTGCGCTCAGGGCGTGGGCATTGCGGTACTGCCGATTCCGTTGGCCGATGCCACCGCCGGCATCGAACAGATCGACTTGGGCACCGAGCCGCCAGGCCGTGATACATGGGTCGGTTATCACCGGGATCTGCGTCGACTGGCTCGCCTTCGTGCATTGCTCGATCTGGTGATCGCGCGGCTTGCGAACTGATCACCGGACAGGCAGAGAACCGCGCATGTCTGCTTCGGGTCGAAAGCGTGCGCTCCGAACCCCGGAAAGGTTGCGCGGTCAAACTATGCTTGCGTGGTCAGCATAGTTTGGCCAAAACGGCCAAATTATGCTTTCACCCACACGACTGCGCGATCCAGCCAAGTTTGGCCACCCTAATCCAGCCAAGTTTGGCCGAACCAGCCCCGACCAGGAGGGCAGCTGAGTTCCCCCGACGCCAAACCAGTCCAGCACGCCCTAAATACTGAGATAACTTGCTGTGTGCTCGCAACCTGTGCGACAGGCCCGAGCGACGCTGACCTCACACTCTCATATGAGGATCAGCCATGACCATGCCGGACGAAAGATCCAGAGCCCTTGTCTGGGCCGGAGGCTTCCTGATCGAGATCGCGCGGGACAAACGCCTTCCGCTCGACGTCAGGCAAAGCGCCGTCACCATCGCCCGCCACTTTCCGACCATTGAGCAGGTTTCGCACATGGCCTTGTTCCGGCACTCGTCCGGGCTCGGCATGGGGCTGGAGGATCCCAGCGAATACCCTGCTTGGGCCAAGGACTGCAAATTCGGCCCCCTGCGCTACTCCACCCGGCTGGCGTGGCCTGAGGATGAACAGTTCGCACGGCCATGACTCTTCGGGAAGAGCGCACCCGGGCCGCCGTTTGGGCCAGTGGCCTACTGATCAAAATCGCTCGTGACACACGGCCACCACTGGAGCTGCGGAAGCAGGCCATTCCACAGTCAGCCAGTCCCTTGGCCGGTCCATCCCTAGCGGGATAGGCGCAAGCTACTAGGTATCGCTAATAATAGTTATGAGTTCGATGGACTGAGTTCTGGGGAAAGGGGATGAAAGTAACTACTGGTTGGTTGTCGCCGCCCGACGCCATTGGCGGACTGGATCATCTGGGGACGCAGACGCCATGCCAGCTCATTTATCAGCAACTTCTGCCCGGAATAACCAATGTCACGGATCGCGCCAGGTACTACTCGTTGTATCCATGGCTGATCTGGTCATTTGATAAGCGGCATCCCAACGCCGACGCAGGCAGGTTTGTCGAGCTGTTCCGGCGTGCAGACTTCCTGTTGACCCTGATTGCCGAGCGGCACGCCCAAGCAACGGGCGAGCCTGATTTTCTTCACGGGGCGGCGATGGTGGGTCGTACGCAGTTGCCCACCGCTTTTGAACGGCTGGAGTCCGACGGGGTCATCGACCTGGATGAGTTCGCCACTCGCGAAAAGGTTCAAACGCGCTATTTCAAAGCCAAGTTGGGAGGCCTCGGCCAGTACTACCTTGGAACACTCGTTGAGTTGCAGTTGCTGGATACGGCGAACAAGGAATGGATCGAATACACGAGCGAATTAGGGCTGCCCATTGCAGAGGCAGTCGAGTCCGACGTTACCAAGCCGAAGGCGGACCAGTTCTGGCGCATCGTTGAATCTGGCAGTGTGACCGCTAAGGATCTGAATGCACTCAGCTCCTTCTGTCCATGCGGGCTGAAACCCGGAACGAAAGAGCATGCGCTGCTAGAGGAGTTGTTCTTCGTTGACAGGGAAGAATACGCGGAGTCTGGGAGCCAACGGCGGGCATCGATTGCAATGCTGCTTCACCTTGCCTCCAGCCTCGTGTCCCGACCTGATGCCGAACTCGAAGTCGGAACGTTCCGCTCGGCGGTCTATACGGGCCATCTTCCGGGTGGCGAATCTTGGTCAGTTCCTCGGAGTTTGGCCGATACCGCAAAGTGGTGGGGGATATATCAGGCCAATGAACTGCTATCGATCTCATTTCTGAGTCTTCTCGCGTCCGCGCTTTACGAACTTGAGCGGAGCCAAGCGAATGGCGACACGCCATTCCAGACCATCGAACAGCTCGCCGACTTCATTGCTACCGGCCCGATAGGGCGGAAGATTGTGAGAGCAGCAGGCACGGATGCCTATGAAGAGTATGTGGCCAAGCTCCGAAAGACCTCGCCAGCGCTGGGTGACTGGGAAAACCCCAAGCACGAGCAGCAATTGGCCGAGGAACTTCTTGGCTCTCAACGCAGGAATCATGAGGAAGGCGATCCAGGAATGCTGGTGCAGATCGCGTTCGAGCTTCTCGCGCTGCTCGCCACCCGCCTGGAGAGCAGTGAAAATCCGTACGAAGGCCTTCTGATATCTGGCGACGATTTACATCGTTATCCGATCAACCTCCAAACCTACAAGAGGCGAACCAAGACCTGGCAGCAGGCGACTGTTCGCGAGGTACTCCGCGACCTTGTGCACTGGAGCTTGGTTACGCACCTCCATGTTTCGCTGAGGAAGCTACGGCAAACGGGCCGCTCCACGTTCCGTTTCCGGCCGGGAGAGCTCGGCCTTGAGCTGACCGACGACGTCCCACCGCCAACGAGGACCACCCCCAGGTTTAATACCACGACCCAGATGCTGGTGGATCTGAGGGCGCTGCGCCCACTTACGAATGACCGTCGCGGCGCCATGGAAGTGACGGCGCTTGGGCGCTCCTGGCTGGAGCGTCACCTTGGCTGAGCCACTTTCCCTGGTTGACGCGATTCGCAAGGGCGATATCGGCGCGTCATTGATCACGACCTTCAATGCGAACCTGCCCTACTACGAGGATTTCATCCTTCGGCGCCTTGCCTCGGTGGGGTGCCGGAACAACGTGCTGCTGGTTGACCAGAAACAGCTCGCGTCAGCCTATTTGAGCGAAGCCACCCGTCCTCGCCGCGCAGGAATCGACTACACCTTAGTGCCCATCGATGTGCAGGGTGCCTTTCATCCAAAGATTTGCCTGCTAGCTGGCAAGAAGAGAGCAAGTCTGTTCGTGGGCAGTCACAACCTGACCGTGTCCGGCATCGGGTACAACCGGGAAATTACGAACCATCTGGAGATTCCGGGCGCGAACTGGAAGTCGGAGCCGAGCCTGTTTTCACAGGCATGGGCGAGTGCTAGGGACTGGGTAGCGTCGATGTCGGATCGGCTGCCGTCGGCATTGCTTGAGTCCGCCTACGCATTGGATAACGCATTCGGCGGCGTGCCTGGGAAGGCGTTGCCGGTGGGAGGTGCTGGATTCCTGGCGCAGTTTCCCTGTGGGGAGTCCTTGCTGGACCAACTCGCGCGCAGCCTCGATGGAGAGGTCAAGCAGATCACGGTCATGGGAGCGTTTTTTGATGCCCGCGCCGAATTTCTATCCGAGTTGTTGAAGCGCTGGCCGAAGAGTGAAGTCATCGTCGGTATCGACCCAGATACGGTCTGGCTCTCGCATATTCCTTCCGGCCCGCGACTAAGAGTCGTCGATGCAAGCCGGATCGGTCCTTCCAAGCGAAAGGGAAAGGGCTATCTGCATGCGAAGGCCATCTATTTTGAGATCCGCAATGGCAAAAATGTGTTCGCCAGTGGCAGCGCGAACCCAAGTGAGCCAGCTTGGCTGTCAGGTCGCCCTGATGCCAACGTGGAAGCAATGCTCGTCCGTTTTGGGGCAGAGGCGGATCAGTGCGCCAAAGCGATCGGCCTCACTGCGCTGGCGGCCGCCAAGCCTGTTTCTCCCGAGCAAGTGAAGCATGTCGCCGAGCGAAGCCGCCAAGCGTTACCCGTCGTATCGGCTGGCGTAAAGGTGTTGGTGGGAGTCGCCGATTACGAGCGGCGTGCGATCACCGCTCCCTTGGCGCAGTTGGGTGCCGTTACGGGTTTGGCTGCCATGGGCGAGTCGGATTTCGCCGTTCCGGGTGTCGAGCTGAACTGGACAGGTGGAGAGTGGATTCGCGTCAGCGGTGACTTATCAGCCGTCCGGTCGATTAAGGTCGAAAACGATCAATCCATCGTGGGACGGGTGCTGATACACCATCCCGAAGTTATTGCGCGCCGCGTAATGGGTGCGGCACGCGAGCCAACTATCGATCTGCTTCGGCAGCTTGGTTCCGAGGACGCAGATATTTCCCGGGTACTGCCCCACATCGAGAAATTGATTTTTTCCGATAACGTCCCGGAAAGTCTCCGTCTGCCTGGCAAGCGAAGCGATAAAAAAAAGGGCGACAGTCCCAGTGACCGTCCGGAGACGCTGGAAGTATCACTGGCCGAAACATCGCGCCATCGGCGCCCGTCGCTTTTTTCTTCCTCCACCGATTTGGCGGCACTTATCGATATTCTCGTCCACCACATCCCCGTGGTGGACGAGACTAAGGAGCGAGGCTTCGATGTTCTCGGTCGGTCCGAAGAAGAGCAGATCGGTCAAGACGATGAGGAGGTCGGTCCTTCCCCCGTAGAGTGAGTCCAAGGATTTCTGGAAACTTCCCTCAACGGAGGTTTCCATGCGCAAGTCGAAGTTCACCGAGAGTCAGATCGCAGCGATCCTGAAAGAGGCCGAGGCCGGCATGGCCGTGGCCGAAGTGGCCCGCAAGCACGGCGTG
>JAKPAN010000163.1 GCA_029779475.1 Pseudomonadota bacterium | reverse complement strand
CACGCGAGGTTCAGCCCGGCTTCGCGCATGCGTTCGACGCCTTCGCGCGCGCCGTCGTAGGCCCGGGTGTACCGATCGAGATGCCGGAAGTAGTGATCCTGGAAGATCGCGTGCGCCCGCTCGAAGGCGTCGATGGCGGGTTCGCCGTCGCGGCTCGCGACGAGGAGCCGCTTCACGAGCCGCGGAATCCCGTCACCGATGTACGACCGCACGATGTCCGCGTGCACTTCGCCGCGACCGAGATCGCGGAGCATCGCGTTGGCGGCGTCCGCGATGTCGGGGAGCGTGTCGAGCAGCGTGCCGTCGAGGTCGAACGCCAGCGCGCGGATGCCCGCCGGCGGGTTCCAGGAAGCGATGCCGTCAGCCATTCAGCACGTCGCCCGGACGGATCGGCAGCGAGCGGATGCGCTTGCCCGTCGCCGCGAAGATCGCGTTGCAGACGGCCGGCGCGATCGGTGGCGTGGCCGGTTCGCCGACACCGCCGGGCGCGTGGTCGCTCGCGACGATGTGCGTCTCGACGCGCGGCATCTCGTTCATGCGCAACACCGGGTACGTGTCGAAGTTGCCCTGCTCGACGCGACCGTTGCGGATCGAGATCTCGCCGTACAGCGCGGCCGAGAGTCCGTAGACGATGCCGCTCTCCATCTGCGCGACGACCGTGTCCGGATTGACGACCGTGCCGCAGTCGATCGCGCAGACGACGCGGTGCACCTTCACGGCGCCCTGCTTGTCGACCGAGATTTCGGCGACCTGCGCGACGATGCCTTCGAACGCCTCGTGCAGTGCGATCCCGCGGAAGACGCCGGCTGGCAGCGGCTTGCCCCAGCCCGCCTTCGCGGCTGCGAGTTCGAGCACGGCCTTGTGGCGCGGATGCTTGTCGAGCAGCGCACGACGGAACTCGAACGGATCGCGGCCGGCCGCGTGCGCGACCTCGTCGAAGAAGCACTCCGTCGCGAACGCGTTCTGCGAGCTGCCGACCGAACGCCAGAAGCCGACGGGGATGCCCGATTCGTAGCGGACCCAGTCCACGAACATGTTCGGCACGGCGTACGGCAGGTTGGCCGCGCCCTCGATCGACTGGGCGTCCATGCCGTCCTTGCCGAGTCGCGCCGGGTTCGACCGCGCGAAGATCGACGGGGCGACGATCTTCTGGTTCCACGCGACGAGATTGCCGGATGCGTCGAGCGCGGCCGACATGCGGTTCCAGGTGGCGGGGCGATAGAAGTCGTGCTGCGTGTCTTCCTCGCGGCTCCAGATCAGCTTGACCGGCGCGTTCAC
>JAKPAN010000111.1 GCA_029779475.1 Pseudomonadota bacterium | reverse complement strand
GATGCAGTCGTGCGCGACATGCGTGTAGGCGAGGAACCAGTTGTCGTCGCCGATGCGCGTGACGCCGCTGCCGTCGCCGGTGCCGCGGTTGAACGTGACGAATTCGCGGATCGTGTTGCGGTCGCCAATGACGAGTTCGCAGCGTTCGCCGCCGAATTTCTTGTCCTGCGCTTCGGCGCCGATCGAGGCGAACTGGAAGATGCGGTTGTCGCGGCCGATGCGCGTCGGGCCTTCGACGACGACATGCGGGCCGATCGTCGTGCCTTCGCCGATCTCGACGTCGGCGCCGATCACGCTGTACGCGCCGATGCTCACGTGCGCGCCGACGCGCGCGGCGGGATCGACGAGCGCGGTCGGGTGGATCATTCCGCGTCGACCTCGGCGCAGAGCATTTCCGCTTCGGCGACGACCTTGCCGTCGACGACCGTGCGGCCCGCGAACTGACTCATGTTGCGCATGCGGCGCTTGTGTTCGATTTCCAGCCGCAGCTGGTCGCCGGGCACGACAGTGCGGTTGAAGCGCGCCTTGTCGACCTTGACGAGGTAGAAGATCGAACGCTTGTCGTGCGCGCTCGGCTCGGAGAGTTTCACCAGCATGCCCGCGGCCTGCGCCATCGCCTCGATGAGCAGCACGCCTGGCATGACCGGATGGCCGGGGAAATGGCCCTGGAAGAACGGCTCGTTGAACGTGACGTTCTTGAGCGCGACCACGCGCTGGCCCGGATCGAGTTCGACGACGCGGTCGATCAGCAGGAACGGGTAGCGGTGCGGCAGCACCGCGGCGATCTGCTCGACGCCGATCGGAAGTTGGAGGGGCGGGGTTTGGCTCATGGTTTTTTTTCCTTTTCCGCGACGCCGAGGCGCCGCGCGATGTCGTCCAGATGCTTGAAGCGCGCCGCATTGCGGCGCCATTGCCGGTTCGGCTGGATCGGCGTGCCCGACGAGTATTCGCCGGGTTCGTGGATCGAATGCGTGACCAGACTCATCGCCGTCACGGTGACGCGATCGGCGACGCTGATGTGGCCGACGATGCCAGCGCCGCCGCCGATGAGGCAATAGCGGCCGATCGTCGCGCTGCCGGCGACCGCCGCGCAGCCCGCCAGCGCGCTGTGCGCGCCGATGCGCACGTTGTGCGCGACCTGGATCTGGTTGTCGAGGCGCACGTCGTCCTCGAGCACGGTGTCGCCGAGCGCGCCGCGGTCGATCGTCGTGTTCGCGCCGATCTCGCAATCGTCGCCGACGACGACGCCGCCGAGTTGCGGCACCTTGATCCAGTGGTCGCGTTCGAAGGCGATGCCGAAGCCGTCCGCGCCGAGCACCGCGCCGGGATGGATCAGCACGCGCCGGCCGAGGCGCACGTCCTGCACGAGGGTGACACGCGCGACGAGGCGCGATTGCGCGCCGACGACGCAGTCGCGGCCGATCACGCAATGCGGGCCGACGAACGCGCCGTCGTCGATGCGCGCGCCGTCTTCGACGACGCAGAACGCGCCGACACTGGCGCCCGCAGCGATGTGCGCGGTCGGCGCGACGACCGCGCTCGGATGGACGCCGGGGGTCGCGGCGGGTTGCTTCTCGAACAGCGCGCCGATCCTGGCGAAGGCGACGTAAGGATCGGGCGCGATCAGGCTCGGCCGCGGATTGCCTTCCGCGTCGGCCTCGCGCACGACGATGGCAGCGGCGCCGGCCGTCGCGAGCTGGCCGCGATAGCGTGGATTGGCGAGGAAGCCGATCTGCGCGGCGTTCGCGTCGGCGAGCGTGGCGACGCCGTCGATGCGCAGCGCGGGATCGCCGCCGACGAGGCGCAGGCCGAAACGTTCCGCGATGGCGCCGAGCGTGTGTGCGGCGCTCACGGTGTTGCGCCCTTGGCCGCCGGGCGGCGCAGGCGGTCGAGGATCTTATCGGTGATGTCGACGCGCGCGCCGGCGTAGACGACCGGGCTGGCGACGATGAGGTCGTAGCCCTGCTCGCGCGCGAAGGCGACGACGGCGTCGTTGATCTCGCGCCAGCTGGCGTCAAGTTCCTGGTCGCTGCGCGCCTTGAGTTCGTTGCGCAGCGTGTCGCGCTGGCGCTTGATCGAGCGTTCGAGGGCGTCGATCTGGCGCTGCTGCGCTTCGGCGGGTTTGGCGCCGGCTTTCGCGCGCAGGTCGGCGAGATGCTGCTCGTCGGCCTTGAGCGCGGCATCGCGGCCGGCGAATTCGCCTTCGAGCTTGCCGCGGCCGGCGACGATCTGCGGTGCGTTGTCGAGCAGGCGCTTCATGTCGACATAGCCGATGCGCACCGCGGCGGGCGCCTGCGCGTGCGCGGCGCCAGCGAACAGCGCGCACGCAAGCAGGGCGGCCAGGCATGCCGCGAATGTCCTGCGGGCTTTGACGGCACGCTGCGCCACCGGCCTGTCCTCGTTGCCAACGCTGGCTTGAATGGTACGACGATCAGAACGTGTTGCCGAACGTGAACTGGATCGTCTCGGTGTCGTCGCCGGGCTTCTTGCGGATCGGCTTGGCGAGGTTGATCACGATCGGTCCGACCGGCGCACGCCACTGGAACGACAGGCCGACCGAAGCGCGCAGCTGGTCGGCGCCGAACGTGCGCATCTGCAGGCAGTCGAGGTTCGAATACTTGCAGAGCTTGTTGTTGAACACGTTGCCGACGTCGACGAACGCGGACAGGCGCGTGCTGTCGTTGCTTTCCTTCATGAACGGCGTCGGGAAGATCACTTCCGCCGAGGCGGTCGTCTTCAGCGAGCCGCCGAGCGGCCAGCGGCAGTTCTTGTCGGTGGGCGGGCAGGTGATCGGCGAGTACGCGTAGTACGGGCCGAGCGTGTTGTCGCGGAAGCCGCGCACGTCGGCGACGCCGCCCGCGTAGAAGTTCTCGAAGAACGGCAGGCCGCCCAGGTCGGCCATGTAGCGCGGATCGGTCGGGCTCATCACGCTCTTCGGATCGCTGTAGGTGTCGCCGTAGCCGAGCGAGAAGTGGCCATAGAACGTCAGCGCGTCCGTCATGCGCAGATACTGCGCGAACTGGTACGTGAACTTGTAGTACTGCACGGTCGAGCCGGGCAGCGTCACGTTGAACGTGGCCGATTGCAGCGCGCCGCGCGTCGGGTTCCAGTAGCGGTTGCGCGTGTCGTGCGCCCAGGACACCTGCACGTTCCAGTTGTGGAATGTGCGGTGCCCGAGGTTGTCGATGTAGTCGATCAGCGGCTGCGGCGTGCCCAGGAAGGCATTGGCCGTGATCAGCGTCTTGCTCAGGCCCATCTGCGTGTTGATGGTGTCCGACTCGGTGATCGGGAAACCGAGGTAGATGTCGAATGCGTCGGTGCTGCTGTAGTACGCCGCGAGGTTGTCTTGGCCGGCGTCGAACTTGGTGTGCTGGATGTCGTAGCCGATGCCGATGCCGTCGTCGCTCAGGTACGGCTCGAAGTACGACAGCGAATAGCGTTGCAGGTACGAACTGCGCTGCGCGTTCACCGACACGCGGTCGCCGGTGCCGAAGAAGTTGTTCTGGGTGACGCCAGCGCTGATGATGAGGCCCTGCAGCTGCGAATAGCCGAGGCCGAAAGTGAACTGGCCGGAGTTTTGCTCTTCGACGTTGACGGTCACGTCGACCTGGTCGTCGGTGCCGGGCACCTTGGGCGTG
>JAKPAN010000153.1 GCA_029779475.1 Pseudomonadota bacterium | reverse complement strand
CACGCGCATTTCCTCGACGTTCTCGACCGGCCGCATGCACCCGATCCTCGGCTACATGCGCGCGCACAAGGGCGTCGACTATGCCGCGCCGACCGGCACGCCGATCCGCGCCGCCGGCGACGGCAAGATCGCCTTCCGCGGCTGGAAATCCGGCTACGGCAACTTCGTCATCATCCAGCACAACGCGCACATCAGCACCGCCTACGGCCACATGTCGCGCTTTGCCAACGAATCGCTCGGCCAGCACGTCTCGCAGGGCCAGGTCATCGGCTACGTCGGCATGACCGGCCTCGCCACCGGCCCGCATCTGCACTACGAATTCCGCATCGACGGCGGTCACCGCGACCCGCTCACCGTGACCCTGCCGCCGCCGGAACCACTGCCCGCCTCGCAGCTTGCGCAGTTCCGCAAGTTGAGCGCGCCGGCCATGGCCAAGCTCAAACTCGCCGACGGCATCCAGCTTGCCCGCAACACCGACTGAGCCGGGCAATGATCCGAAAGAAGGCCTGTACCTCGGCCTGATTTCCGGTACCAGCGCCGACGGCATCGACGCGGCGCTCGTGGAGTTCGCGGCGTCGCACGACGCCGACGCCGCATCGACGACCCGCACGCCGCTGCGCGTCGTCGCCGCGAAAACGTTCGCCTACCCGCCCGCGCTGCGCGACCGCGTGCTCGCGCTCGCACGCGCGAACGCTGCCGTCGCGCTCGACGATTTCGGCCATCTCGACGTCGAAATCGGCACGTGTTTCGCCGATGCCGCGCTCGCGCTACTGCGCGAAGCTGACATCGCGCCGGAAGCCGTCACCGCGATCGGCTCGCACGGCCAGACCGTCTGCCACCGCCCCGGCGGCGCGCATCCGTTCACGCTGCAGATCGGCGATCCAAGCGTCATCGCCGAGCGCACGGGCATCCTCACCATCGCCGATTTCCGCCGCGCCGACGTCGCTGCCGGTGGCCAAGGCGCACCGCTGCTGCCGGCGCTGCATGCGGCCGTGTTCGCCGACGCGGCGATTCCGCGCGCGATCCTCAACCTCGGCGGCATCGCCAACGCGACGCTGCTCGTCCCCGGCGCCGACGTGATCGGCTTCGACACCGGCCCCGCGAATTGCCTGCTCGACGCCTGGGCCGCGCGTCACCTCGGCGCGGCGCACGACGACGGCGGCGCCTGGGCCGCAAGCGGCACCGTCCAACCCGATCTGCTCGACGCGTGCCTCGCGGACCCGTATTTCGCCGCGCCAGCGCCGAAAAGCACCGGCCGTGAATATTTCAACCTAGATTGGCTCGACGCGCGCCTACCCACGGGCGTCGAGACCGCCGACGTGCAAGCCACCCTGCTCGCGCTCAGCGCGCGCACGATCGCGGACGCGTTGCGCACGAGCGGCGTGCGCGAGGCCTACGCCTGCGGCGGCGGTGTCCACAACGCGGCGCTGATGGCCGCGCTGCGCCGCGAACTGCCGGGCATGCACGTCGACACGACTGCCGCGCTCGGCCTCGATCCCGACTACGTCGAAGCCGCAGGCTTCGCCTGGCTTGCGCGTGCACGGCTGCGCGGCGAACCCGGCAACCTGCCGAGCGTCACCGGCGCGCGCGGGCCGAGGCTGCTCGGCGCGATTTACGCAGCCCCTTCCCGCCCGATATCGCGATAGCGCGGCCACAGCCAGATCAGCAGCACCGTCGCCGGCACCAGCGCGAGCACGGTGATGACGAAATACGCGCCGTAGCCGACGGCAGTCGCGATGCCGCCGGCGAAGATGCCGAGCACCTTGCCGGGCAGGTTCACGAGCGAACTGAGCAGCGCGTATTGCGTCGCCGTGTGTTCACGGTTGACGAGCGCGGACAGGAACGCGACGGTCGGCGGGCCGAGCATGCCGAGCGTGAGGTTTTCGCCGGAAATCACCAGCGTCAGCATCCACGGATCGCCGGGGAACGCGATCAGCAGCAGGTACAGCAGGTTGCAGCTGCCGCACAGCACGATCATCGCGCACAGCGGTTTCCACGGCCCCCAGCGCACGACCATCGCGCCGCCGATGAACGCGCCGGCGATGCCGATCCAGATGCCGTAGAGCTTGGTGATCGCGCCGATCTGGGTTTGGCTGAAGCCCATGTCGCGATAGAACGGGCCCATGATGCCGCCGATCGTCGCCTGCTCGGGGATCTTGAACAGCAGCAGGAATGCGAGCGTCGTCAGCGCAAGCGCGACGCCGTAACGGCGGAAGAAATCGCCGAACGGATCGCCGATCGCGTATCGCATCGCCTCGCTCCACGTCGGCGGCTTGCGCGGCGAAGCGACGGGTTCGACCGCGTAAAGGTTTGCTGCGATCGGCACGAGCATCGCCGCCGCCATCGCCAGATAGACGTGCGCCCAATCGACGTGGTCGGCGAGGATCAGCGCGAACGCGCCAGCCACCATCAGCCCGATGCGGTAGCCGAAGGAATACGTCGCGACGAGCGCGCCCTGCTGGTCGGGCGGCGCGATTTCGATGCGATACGCATCGACGGCGATGTCCTGCGTCGCGCCGAAAAACGCGACCGCCAGCGTGGCGGCCACGAAGGCGGCGAGCTGCGCGGGCGTGAGCCACGCCATCGCGACGAGTCCGGCGATGACGCCGATCTGCGCGAGCAGCAGCCAGCCGCGCCGGCGGCCGAGCCGCGCGAAAACCGGTGCTTGCCAGTGATCGAGCAGCGGCGCCCACACGAACTTGAACGCGTAGAGCATGCCGGCGCTGGCGATGACGGTGATTTCCTTGAGCACGACGCCGTGCTGCTTGAGCCAGTACGACAGCGTGCCCGCAACGAGCAGGAACGGCAGGCCCGACGAGAAGCCGAACAGGAGCATCGTCCACGCGGCCGGCTGCGCGAAGGCCTGCCAGACCGAGGGTTTCTTTGCCGCCGCTTCGCTCATCGGGTTCTCTCGTCTTGGGTCAAGGCATTGCTCCGGCACCAACGCGATGGCGCAAGCCGCGGGTCGCCATCACGGCTCGTTGCAAGCATGCCGGAATGGCGAGTCCAGACAATCGGCTGCCGAAGCTCGCGAACGGGAAGGCTCATGGTGCATCCGCCGCGCTCGCACGCTTCGCCAGATACGTCGCGTTCGCCACATCGACGTCGGCAGGCGTGGGAATGCCGGCCTGCTTGCAGAACGCGGTGAAGTGCGGGTCGTTGCGGTAGCGGGTGAGATAGAAGTCGCCCCATAGCCCTTTCGCGCTCGGATCGCCCGCAGCCAGCGCGCGCTGCAGCCAGTCGAAGGCTTGATCCGGTTCGTTGCGCAGGGCGTACAGCTCCGCTATGCCCGTTGGATCGTCCGCGTTGTGCTGGTCGATGTATCCGTGCAGCGCCGTATCGGCCGCGCTGCGATCCGCGGCGATCTGCGCCGCCGCCGCCAGCAGGCCGTCGCGGCCGCGATCCGGCGGCACGGCCTGAGCGGCGCGCAAGGCTGCCGCGGCATCGCCACGCAGGATCGCCAGCGTCGCAAGATTCGTCTTCGGCCCCGGCGCCGTCGGCTGGATGGCAAGGGTCTTGTCGGTGACGGCCTGCGCTTCGTCCAGTTGTCCCGTGAGCAAGAGCAAATTGCCGAGCCTGATATAGGTCTGGATCCGCAACGGATCGCTCTGCACGGCGCGACGAGTCAGGTCGATGGCTTCGGGGTAACGCCCGGCCAACATCATCTGGTCGGCCATGCCGTTCAGGGCGATCGGCAGTTCCGGCTGCAGGGCCAGTGCGTGCCGATGGGCCGCTTCCGCCGCCACCGAATCGGCATCGACGATGTCCGCCAGAAAGCCTGCCGCCGCATGTGCATAGGCCAGTTGCGGATTGAGCGTCAGCGCGCGCTGCACGTCGGCGCGCGCCGGTTCGCCGGCTTCGATGCGCTTGGCCCCGATCGCGTCGCTGAAAAGCACCAGATTGGTTTTCGCGATCGCGCGCTTGGCGTAGGCCAGCGCATAGCCGGGGTCGAATGCGATCGCGCGATCAAGCAACGGAATCGCCTGTTCGTTGCCGTCCTTGCTTGCTTTCGCAATCTGGAAATTGGCTTCCAGATACGCGTTGTAGGCCGCGAGATTGCCACTCGGCGGGCGGTCACTCTGCGCCGTCGCTGCGTCGCCGAGCAATTTCGCCTGCAATACGTCGGCCACGGCGGCGGTGATGTCGTCCTCCAATTTGAACAGGTCGGCGTAGGGGCGGTCGTAGCTCTGCGACCACAGCGCGTGCCCGGTCGGGGCATCCACCAACTCCATGTTGATGCGCACCATGTCGCCGGCATGCTGCACGCTGCCGCTGAGCAGCCGCGCCACGCCGAGTTTCTCGCCGACGGTCTTGCTGTCGGTCTTGCCGTCGCGGAACTGGAACGATGAATTGCGTCCGATCACCGTCAACCCCGGTGCCTGCGACAGCGTGACGATCAACGATTCGGCGATACCGTCGGAAAAGAACTGCTGCTTGTCGTCGCCGCTGGCGTTGACCAGCGGCAGCACGGCGATGGATTTTTCGGAGACCGCAGCCACGTCGGCGCCCTTGTGCGAGACGAAGCGATCGGTGACGAGCAGCACGACGGCGACGGCGAGCACGCCGATGATGGCGAAATCGAGCTTGCGCCCGGTGCTCAGCGTGATCGACTCGCCCGGCTCGACCTCCCGCTCGCGCCGGAAACCTTCCGGCGTCCACTCGTAGAACCAGGCGAACGCGAGCCAGAACGGAAAGCCGATGCAAGCGGCGACGATCAAACCGCGCACCACGGCGTTCGGCACATCGAACACCGGAGCCACCTGGGCGACGCCTTGGGACAGCGCCCAGACCACGCCCACGTAGAGCAGGCCCGCGCGAATGACATTGCGGCGCTTGAGTTCGGAAAGCAGCCCCATCTTCTTGCCCCCCGGTTCCGCGAAACATCGAACCGACGCCTTGCGCCGTCGATTATCCGGCATTTCCCGTGCCGAATTGCCCATTGCCCGCTCCAGCAGGCCCGTGGCGGGCATTGTTCCCCTCGAAACTCGCCTTCACATGGCCCGATGGATTACCCGAGCGTAAAGTGCGCGGGGTTACCGCGTGTCCTTGACCGGTGCGTATTCGACCAGATACGGCGCGTGGTCCGAAAACCGCGGCGCCGCCGTGATCGCGCAGCGCTTCGGTTTGAGCGACGGCGTCGCGAACTGGTAGTCGATGCGCCAGCCGACGTCGTTCGCGCGCGCTGCGCCGCGGTTGCTCCACCACGTGTAGTCCTGACCCTGCGGATGCAGCGCGCGGTAGGTGTCGACCCAGCCGTTCTTCGCGGGCGAGGTGCCGTCGCTGCCGGCGTCCTCGCCCATCTGCGCGTTGAGCCACGCACGTTCGGGCGGCAGGCAGCCGGAATTCTTCTGGTTCGACGACCAGTTCTTGATGTCGAACTTGCTGCGCACGATGTTCCAGTCGCCGCACAACACGTAGTCGCGGCCGGATTGGAGCCATTGGTCGAGAATGGGTTTGAGCCATGCCATGACTTCGAACTTGAAGCCCTGCCGCAGCTCGCCCGACGAACCCGACGGGATGTAGAACGACACCACGCTGAGGTTGCCGTAGCGCGCTTCGATGTAACGGCCCTCGTCGTCGAATGGCGCCCAGCCGAGCGCAGTGCGCACTTCGTCGGGCTCGCGCCTGGAGTAGATCGCGACGCCCGAGTAGCCCTTCTTCGTGATCGCGTCGCGATAGAAGCAGTGATGGCCGTCGGGACGGAACATCGGATCGGCGAGCTGGTCTTCCTGCGATTTCGTCTCCTGCAGGCAAACCACGTCGGCCTTCTGCTCGCGCAGCCAGTCGAAGAAACCCTTGTTCGCGGCGGAGCGGATGCCGTTGGCGTTGAAGGAAACGATTTTCATGGGGCGTGGTTCAAAATGGACGATTCGTGATGCCGGCCGACGCGCAGGCGCGACTTCCGGCGAAGCGTCGAGGATTGCACAATCGCAACCACCAATCACGAACCGTCCGTCCCGTGCTCGACTCCCAACGCGCCTTCCTCGATCTCGCCGTCGCGCGCAACGTGCTGCGCTTCGGGCAATTCACGCTCAAGTCCGGGCGCGTCAGCCCGTATTTCTTCAACGCCGGCCTGTTCGACTCGGGTGCGGCGCTGGCCACGCTCGGCGAGGCTTACGCGGACGCGGCGACGGCATCGGGCATCGGCTTCGACATGCTGTTCGGGCCGGCCTACAAGGGCATCGTGCTCGCCGCGGTGACGGCGGCCTCGCTCGCCGCGCGCCACGGCCGCGACGTGCCATTCGCCTACAACCGCAAGGAAGCCAAGGACCACGGCGAAGGCGGCACGCTCGTCGGCGCGCCGCTCAAGGGCCGCGTGCTGATCGTCGACGACGTCATCACCGCAGGCACGGCGATCCGCGAATCGCTGGCGCTGATCCGCGCCGCCGGCGCGACGCCGGCCGGCGTGCTGATCGCGCTCGATCGCGAGGAACGCGGTCAGGGCGCGCTGTCGGCGACGCAGGAATTGACGCAGGAACACGGCATCCCGACCGTCGCCATCGCGCGGCTCGGCGACCTCGTCGCGTGGCTCGGCGACAAGCCCGAATTCGCCGCGCATCGTGCGCCGCTCGACGCCTATCGCGCGCGCTACGGGGTTTGACGCGGAGCACGGCGCGCGATCGATCCGCTCGCCTATACTCGGCGCCGGAGGGCTTCAACCATGCGCACAGCGTTTCTCATCGGCCTGACCGCGGCGATCGCCGCCTCGTTCGCCCACGCGGCGGGCACGGGCCACACGCAGTACAAGTGGCGCGACGCATCGGGCGCGCTGCACTACAGCGATTCGCTGCCGCCGGAAGCGAGCAAGTTCGGCTACGAAGTCGTCAACGGCCAGGGCCTCGTCATCAAGCGCGTCGAGCGCGCCAAGACCGCCGACGAACTCGTCGCCGCAAAAGCCGCCGCCGCCAAGGCCGAAGCGGAACGCAAAGTCGCCGATCAACAGGCGCGCGACGACGAGCGCCTGCTGTCGATGTACGGCGACGAAGCGGATCTCAAGCATTCGCAGCAGCAACGCCTCGACAGCATCGACCAGGAAATCGGCGCCGCCAAATTCAGCCTGCGCAGCCAGGAACAGACGCTCGCCGACCTGCTCGACCGCGCCGCCGAGTTCGAACGCACCGGCAAACCGCTGCCCGACGCGCAGGCCAAACAGATCGCCGCGTTGCGCGCGCAGGTCGATGAGCATCACCAGGCGATCACCCGACGCGAACTCGAACGCGACAACGTCGTCACCAGCTTCCAGGCCGAGATCGCGCACTACCGCGAACTCAAGGCCCAACGCGCGGCGGCGCAGTCGACGCCGTAGCCGGCTCGGCATCTACCCCGGAAGAACGCGTCAGAACGGCAGCTTGAGCGAGCCGTCGACGGCGAGGATCTGCGCGCGGAACACGTCCTGGATGCGCTTGAGCGCGGTGGTGCTGTCGGCGTCGAAGCGCAGCACGAGCACGGGCGTCGTGTTCGACGCGCGCACAAGGCCCCAGCCGTCCGGCCAATCGGCGCGCACGCCGTCGATCGTGGTCAGGCGCGCGCCGTCAAACTTCGCCTTGTCCTTGAACGCTTCCATGAAGCGGTAATGCTCGCCTTCGTGCATCTCGATCTTGAGTTCGGGCGTCGAGACGCCTTTGGGCAGCGTCGCGAAAATCTGCTCGGGCGTGCGTTCCTCGAGGTCGCCGGCGAGGATTTCGAGCAGGCGCGCAGCGGAATAGATGCCGTCGTCGAAGCCGTACCAGCGCTCGCCGAAGAAGAAGTGCCCGCTCATCTCGCCTGCCATCGCGGCGCTGGTTTCGCGCATCTTGGCCTTGATCAGCGAATGACCGGTGCGCCACATCAGCGGGCTGCCGCCGTGCTGGAGGATCAGCGGCGCGAGGTGGCCCGTGCATTTGACGTCGTAGATGATCGTCGCGCCCGGATTGCGCTGCAGGATGTCCATGGCGAACAGCATGAGCAGACGGTCGGGATAGATGATCTCGCCGCTCGCGGTGACCACGCCGAGGCGGTCGCCGTCGCCGTCGAAGGCGAGGCCGAGGTCGGCGCCGACCTGCTTGACCGAGAGGATGAGGTCTTCGAGGTTGTGCGGGTCGGACGGGTCGGGATGGTGGTTCGGAAACGTGCCGTCGACGTCGCAGTACAGCGGAATCACTTCCGCGCCGATGGCTTCGAGCACGGCCGGCGCAATCGCGCCCGGGATGCCGTTGCCGCAGTCGACGACAACCTTCATGCGCCGGCCGAGCTGCACGTCGTCGGCGATGCGCTGCTCGTAGTCGCGACTGATGTCGATGGTCTGCACGCTGCCTTCGCCGGTCGCGAAGCGTTGCTCCTCGATGCGGCGGTAGAGCGACTGGATCGCGTCCTCCGACAGCGTCTCGCCGCCGAGCACGATCTTGAAGCCGTTGTAGTCGGGCGGGTTGTGGCTGCCGGTCAGCGAAATACCCGAGCCGGTGCGCAGGTGGTAGCAGGCGAAATACGTGAGCGGCGTCGGCGCGGCGCCGATGTCGAACACGCGCAGGCCGGTCGAACGCAGGCCGTCGATGAGCGCGGCGGACAGTTCCGGGCCGGACAGACGGCCATCGCGGCCGACGACGATTTCCTCGAGACCTCGCTCGCGCGCTTCGCTGCCGACCGCGCGGCCGATCAGTCGCGCGACGCCTGCGTCGAGCGATTTGCCGACCACGCCGCGGATGTCGTAGGCGCGGAAGATGCTGGCGTCGATCTTGACGGGCGCCGGCAGCGGCTTCGCGGCTGCGGGAGCGGGCGTTTGCGACGCCTGTGCGGGCAACGCCGTGCCTTCCTCGGCTTGCTGGCGCAGGGTTTCGGCCATCGTCATCGAATTCTCGTCTTCCTTCGGGCGGCGCTGGAGTTTTTCCATCGCGTACTGCATGCCGACATGGCGAATCCACAACGCCGCCGCGCCCGCCAGCATCGCGAGGATGCCGACCAGCAACAGCGTGAACAGGTCGCGCGAGAACAACAGGAAATACTGCGGCTCGCCGCGACCGATGCGCAGGCGCGTACCCGCGATCGGCTCGCCGGCGTCGCTCGATGGGAGTCCGTCGTCGACGCCGACGGTGGCGATCAGCGCGTCGCCGCGGCCATCGCCCTGGCGCAGGTCGAGGCGCGCATCGTGCACGCGCGATTGCCGGAACGTATCCAGGATCGGCGCGAACGGCTGCTCGACGACGGCGAACGCGACCACGTTGCCGCCGACGCGCGCCGGCATCGCGATCATGAGCTGCTGGCTGCCGTCCTTTTCCTTGCGCATTTCCGCGAGCGGCTGCTCGGGGTTGATCTTGGCTTGCATGAGCGCGGCGGCCTTGGCGTAGCCGATCGCGCGCAGGTCGCCGGACAGCACTTCGTCGAGATTGGGGCTGAAGAATTCGGCATCGGTGGCGGTCGGCAGCAGATGCTTGAGCGCCGCCGCCGCGGCGACGCGACCGTCGTCCTGCTGCAGCGCCTGCTGCACGGAGGTGTCTTCTATCGCGTGCGCGATCGCCTGCTGGTCGTCGCGCACGAGCGTCGCGATCGCCGCGCCCGTGGCCGTACGCACCGTGTCGGCATGCGCGGCGCCGCGCTGCACCGACCACACCAGCCATGCCTGCCACAACGCGAACGCGCCGAGGACGATGAGCACCGCCGCGAGCGCGAAGGAAACCACGGGTGGCAGCGCGGGCTTCGCCTTGCGCGGTGTCGCGGGTGCCGTGTCTGCGCCGTCGCTCATTGCCGTCCCCTTCCCTTCAATGCCGTCCCGAACTGCCGAAACCGCCTTCCCCTCGCGCGCTCGGCGCGAATTCCGCCACCGTCTCGAATACGGCGCGCACGATGGGCACGATGACCAACTGCGCGATGCGTTCCCCCGGGGCGATGGTAAAGGCCGCGTCCGAGCGGTTCCAGCACGAGATCATCAGCGGGCCCTGGTAGTCCGCGTCGATGAGGCCGACGAGGTTGCCGAGCACAATGCCGTGCTTGTGGCCGAGCCCCGAGCGCGGCAGCACGATGGCGCACAGGTTCGGATCGGCGATGTGGATGGCGATACCGCTCGGGATCAGCACGCTCGCGCCCGGCGCGAGGTCGAGCGGCGCATCGAGCATCGCGCGCAGGTCGACGCCGGCCGACGCTTCCGTCGCTGGCGCCGGCAGCGGGAATTCCGTGCCCAGGCGCGCGTCGAGGATCTTCATCGCGATGCGCGTCATGCCCCTGCTCCGCGCAACTTGGCGATGCGCGCGACGAGTTCGCGGGCGAGCGAGGCCTTGTCCGCCTGCGCGAGCTGCTCGCTGCCGCCGGGCCAGATCAGCAGCAGCGCGTTGTCGTCGCGCTCGAAGCCGACGCCCGCGCCGACTTCGTTCGCGGCGATGAGGTCGAGCTTCTTGCGTTCGAGCTTGGCGCGCGCGTAGGTCTCGACGTCGTGCGTTTCCGCAGCGAAACCGACCACGAACGGCCGTTTCGGCAGCGCGGCGACTTCGGCGAGGATGTCGGGATTCTGCACCAGAGACAGTTCCAATCCGCTGGTGCCGTCGGCTTTCTTGAGCTTCTTCGGCGCGACCGCGTCGGGGCGGAAATCGCCGACTGCCGCGGCGGAGA
>JAKPAN010000140.1 GCA_029779475.1 Pseudomonadota bacterium | reverse complement strand
CGCGCTCGGCGAGAGCGGCTGGCGTCGGGCAAAGGCGAGCAGGCGCCGGGTCAGCGTCGCACCGCGTTCGGCAGCGGAACGCGCGCGGCCGGCGAATTTCTTGCCGGGCTCGGAGAGGCTGGGTTCCTGGTCGAGCAGGTAGAGGTTGCCGGTGATTGCCGCGAGCAGGTTGTTGAAGTCGTGCGCGACGCCGCCGGTGAGCTGGCCGAGCACCTCCATCTTCTGCGCCTGTCGCAGCTGCGATTCGACGAGGCGGCGCTCGGTGAGATCGCTGTAGAGCGTGACGAAGCCGCCGCCGGGCATCGGATTGCTGCGGAATTCAACGACGCGGCCGCCGGCGAAGGCGAGCTCGAAACGGTAGGCGTGCTTCTGGCGCGCGCGGTTGAACTCGGAGAGCACCGTCGGCGCGCCGGCGTTGTCGTTGATGCGTTCGGGCAGCAGCGTCTGGATCTCGTCGAGCGTCATGCCGTGCTTGATGCTGTCGCCCTTGATGTTGAGCAGCACCGGGTATTGCCGGTTCCACGTGATGATGCGGCCCTCGCTGTCGAACACCGAGAGGCCGTCCTTCATGCTCTCGACCACGGTCGCCAAGAGGTTGCCCTGTTCGCGGATGTCGTTGGCCATGCGGCGCACGGCGCGCGCGTTGTCGCGGAAAACCTCGAAGGCGCGCGCCAGTGCGCCCAGTTCGTCGCGGCGCCCGGTTTCCGGCGTCGATTGCTCGGTGTCGCCCTGCGCCAGCTTGCTCATCACCTGCGTGATGCCGCCCAGGCTGCCCACCATGCGGATGACGACTCTGATGCCGAGGAGGGCGACGGCGATGCAGACGAAGGTGAGGATGGTGATGCCGAGCGCGCCGGAGCGGGCGGCGCGCGTGACCGATTCACCGCGCTGCTCGACGTGCGAACGCGCGTTGTGCACGTATTCGTCGACGCGCTCGCCGAGGCGTTCGGCTTCGGCGCGCGTGCGCGAGACGAGGAAGGCCTTGCGCTCGCGCAGCTGGAACTGGCGGTCGCGCAGCACGAAGACGTTGTCCGGGCCTTCGAGGTTGTCGCGGATGAGATTTACGATGCGCGACGATGCGAGATTGCTGCGGTCCATGCGGCTCGTCTGTTCGGTCACCCGTTTGCGCAGCGACGTCAGCGTCTCGGGATTGGCGACCTCAATGGCTGCGATCAGATCACGGAAGATTGCGTCGACCGTCTCGCGGCGCGCCATCGGCGGCAGTTCGTCGGCGGCGCTGGAGAGGCGGTACAGGTATTCGCGCAGATCCTCCTGTAGAAAGAGATCCTTGCGTGTGACCTCGACCAGTTCGGCAATGCTCGCCTTGAGGGCGAGCAGGGCGGGGCCGACGTTGAGCTCCTGGCTGCGCTCGACCGGCATGGTGTTGGCCAGGCGTTCGGCTTCGACGACACGGCTCAGCAGCGCCTGCGCCTCGGCCTGCAACTGGAACGGGCGCGTACTTTCGGCAACGTACGGCGCCATCGCCGCGATGGCGGCGATCCGCTGCGAGAGTTCGAGCGAGCGCGAGACGTCGGGCAGCACGTGCGACTGGAAGTCGCGCAGCGCGTCGCGCGTGTCGCGGATGCCAAGCCAGCCAACCAACGCCAGGGCCATCGCCGAGGCGAAGATGACGGCGAAGGCGAGCAGCAAGCGGGAGCGGACGCTCGTCGGCCAGAAACGGGCTTCGGCGGGTTTCTCGTGCATCGCTCGTTCGGCGCCGGCTACTGCACGCGCACTGCTTGCGTGCAGAACTGGTAACCGAGGCCGCGCTCGGTGCGAATCAGCTCGGGGTGACACGGGTTGCGCTCGATCTTGCGGCGCAGGCGCAGGATCAGCACGTCGACCGTGCGGTCGAAGGCGTCGGTGTGATCGCCGCGCAGGTTCTCCAGCAGCTGGTCGCGCGTCAAAACGCGGTTGGCGTTGCGGTAGAAGGCTTCGAGCAGCGCGTATTCGCTCGGCGTCAGCGGGCACGGCTGGTTGTTCTGGTCGCGCAGCACGCGGTCGGTGAGGTCCAGTGTCCAGTTGCCGAAACGGGCGGTTTCGTGGTCGTCCGCTTCGGCCGCGCCGTTGCGGCCTTGCGGCTGACTCCCCTGGCCTGCGTTCTTTACCGCCGGGAACTCGCCGCCGGCGCGGCGCAGCAGAGCGCGCACGCGCGCCAGCAGTTCGCGCGGGTTGAACGGCTTCATCAGATAGTCGTCGGCGGCAAGCTCCAGCCCGAGGATGCGGTCGGTTTCATCGCCCTTGCCGGTGAGGATCATGATCGGGATCGCCGAAGTCTCGCGCACGGCGCGCGCCAGTGTCAGGCCGTCCTCGCGGCGCAGGCGCAGGTCGAGGATGAGCAGGGCGTAGTTGCCGCTGTCGAGCTCGACGCGCATCGTTGCACCGTCCTCGACGGCCGTCGCGCGCAGGCCGTTCGATTCGATGAGATCGCACAACAGCTCGCGCATGTCGGCCTCGTCGTCGACGATCAGGACGTGCGGAACCGGGTTTGTAGTCATGTCTCCTCCGTTCATATCCGCCGCTATTGTGTTTTTTTGTTGCAG
>JAKPAN010000136.1 GCA_029779475.1 Pseudomonadota bacterium | reverse complement strand
CAGTCGCGCCGCGCGCCCAGGCCTCGCGCGTGCGGTCGGCGATTTCGGAGAGCGGTAGGTTGTACGGCTTGCCGCGCAGGTTCTCGCTCATCTTGCCTTTCGAGAAGGCGCAGAAGCGGCACTTGAAGCCGCAGATATTCGTGTAGTTGATATTGCGGTTGACGATGTAACTGACGGTCTCGCCGTTGACGCTCTTGCGGATGTCGTCGGCCGCGCGGCAGATGGCAGCGAAGTCGTCGCCGCGTGCGCGGAACAGGCTGACGATATCGTGTTCGCCAAGGCGCTGCCCGGCCTGCGCGCGCGCAAGAATGCCAGCGATATGAGGCGATGCGGACGACGAACGCGGTTGTTTGAGGAACTTCGTCTCGTGGGTGGATAGCGGCAGCGCGGTGCCGGGACTCCAGCGGTCGCCGCGTGCGAAACCATCGGTATCCATCGCGCGCAGCAGAGATGTGTGCAGTTTGGTATCCACCCATGTCTCCGCCTTGCGAGCGAAAGCGGGATAGATCGCGAGGCGCTGAGTCAAATGTTTGCCACAGGCGCGCGTTTCGGCATCGAGCCGGTCGAGATGCGGCCACGGCGCTTCGGGATTGACGTGGTCGGGCGTCACCGGCGACACGCCGCCCCAGTCGTTGATGCCGGCCGCGATCAGCTCGGATAGGTGTCCATCGCTGAGGTTCGGCGGCGCCTGAATGTTCATTTCCGGCTCGAACATCAGGCGTGCGATCGCAATCGTCCACAGATGATCCGGCAGATCGGCGGCGGCGGTTTCGGCCATCTTGGTGCCGGGCTTGGGCCGGAAATTCTGAACGATGATTTCCTGAATGTGGCCGTGGCGATCGTTGACGTCGCGGATCGCGAGCAGGGCGTCGATGCGTTCCGCGCGCGTTTCGCCGATGCCGATCAGGATGCCCGACGTGTAGGGCACGCGCTGCTCGCCGGCGAGGCGCAGCGTTTCGAGTCGTGCCTCCGGCTGTTTGTCGGGCGAGCCGTAATGCGGGCCGCCGTTTTCGCAAAGCCGCGTCGATGCACTTTCCAGCATGATGCCTTGCGAGACGGAGACGCGGCGCAGATTTGCGATGTCATTCACGGTCATCAGGCCGGGATTGACGTGGAACTGCAGGCTGGTTTTTTCGGCGACGATGCGTGCGGCTTCGGCGAGATAAGAC
>JAKPAN010000130.1 GCA_029779475.1 Pseudomonadota bacterium | reverse complement strand
GCCGTGAAGACGCGTTCCTCCTGGGTCACCGCGATCGCACGCGCGTGATCGGCGGCGGCCTGCGCTTCCGACTGCGCCTTCGATTGTTCGGCGACGGCGATCGCGCGCTGCTGCTCCGCGAGTTCCAGCGACATCCGGCGCTCGATCTCGGCGCCCTGCACGTCGCGTTCGCGATGGATGCGCGCTTCCTCGACGGTGCGCTCCGATTCGATCCGGGCCTTCTCGATCGTCTCGCGCGACGTGATCTGCGCGCGCTCGCCTTCCTGTTCCTTGTCGGCCCGTTCACGCGCGAGATCGGCCCGCTGGTGCGCGCGCCGGATCTCGAGTTCGCGCTCCTGGGCGAGCCGCGCGTATTCGAGCTCGCGGTCGATGTCGAGGGCCATCCGCTCCGTCTCGAGGTTCTTGTTGCGGATCTGGATCATCGTGTCCTGCTCGACGTCGTTGCGCTGCTTCTTGCGCTTCTCGATCTGCTCGGTCAGGCGCGTCATGCCCTCCGCGTCGAACGCGTTGCTCGGATTGAAATACTCCATCGCCGTCTGGTCGAGCTGCGTGAGCGACGCGGCCTCGAGCTCCAGCCCGTTCTTCAGCAGGTCTTCGGAGACCACCTGCCGCACGCGCTTCACGTACTCGCCACGCTTCTCGTGCAGCTCCTCCATCGTCATCTCGGCCGCGACGGTGCGCAGCGCGTCGACGAACTTGCCTTCGATCAGCGCTTCGAGCTGCTCCGGCTGCAGCGTGCGCTGGCCGAGCGTCTGGGCCGCTGCCGCGACGGCGTCCGGCCCGGCCTGCACCCGCACGTAGAACTCCGCGATCACGTCGACGCGCATGCGGTCGCGGGTGATGAGCGCCTTGTCGCGGCCGCGGCTCACCTCGAGCTTCAGCGTGTTCATGTTCACGGGAATCACGTCGTGCACGATCGGCAGCACGAACGCGCCGCCGTCGAGCACGACCTTCTGCCCGCCGAGGCCCGTGCGGACGAACGCGCGCTCCTTCGACGATCGGAGATAGAGCCAGTGGAGGAGCCACACCGCGATCGCGACGACGATCGCGACCGCGATGAGCCC
>JAKPAN010000122.1 GCA_029779475.1 Pseudomonadota bacterium | reverse complement strand
CAACTCTCGTTGCCATCCATGTGAAGGAGACGAGCGGTGGACTTCGTGCTGGGCCTCAACTCAGAGACGGAATAGCTCTTCTGACCCAACTCGACTGCTGCCTCGGAAACCGGGAAGACATAGCAGGCATTGCCCTTCTCCGAAAACTCGACGAAGAGCCATCCACCGATCTGCATGAGGATCGCATTGTTCGTCGACAGTCCCCCTGTAAGGCTACCGAGCCGCTCGCCCTTGCTTTCGATGAATTCCCGAATGTCGGGATTGCGACTTTTCCGAATCCCGCTTCCAAGAAGGATGTGGGTGTAGCCCATCTGCTCGGTAAAGCGCAGCCAGAATCGAAGCCTGCGATCATCGACTTCACGCGCGTCCTTGCACAACCGGTAGAAGTCCTCAAGATCTTCCTGTGCCAGCCAACTGCAGACCATGTGGCGAGCGGGCTCGCCCGCAAGCAGCCAGAGCTTGTTGCTCCTGAGTTGAGGGCTACCCCACGCTTCGAGCCCGAATTCCATGAGTCGGACATTACGCGCTCGACCAGAGCAATCCGCGTAGCGCGCAAGAATCGCCGCCAGAACCTCGTTGCGCGCGTTCGGAATTCGGCTTGATAGTCCGAGGAGATGATCCATGCGGTCTTTGAATGCATGCTCTTCGAGCACTTTCACCTGCTCAACGATTGCTCGCCGCAATATGGTCCAGAACCAGCTGGCATCCGGAATGTCGACCTTCTGGAGCAAATCGTCGAGCAACTCGGTTTTCCCTTCGAGCAGCTCATCCACGTAGGGTCTGCAGGGAGAGGCATCGAGAAGACCGTGATGGTGCCGAATGGCGGCGAGCCACTCGGGTGGGGGACATCCCTCTCGTACCAGCGAAGGCAGCGACGATGCCAGCAAATCCCGCAATCGCTGGCAGCCTGGCCCATCTTCGGCCTGAAGGTATGAATGGAAGAGACCCCGCCAATGCGAGGCCTTGATCTCGCGATTCCCAGCAGCGTCCTCCCAATGCAGCAGCAAGCGCTCGCCGATGGGCGCCTCCAGGATCGTACCTCCTCCAAGCAGGCGGGTTGGTTGCGCCAACGAATGAGCAAGTACGAAGAGCTGGCGGCGTCCGGGTTCGAGATGCTTCATCAACTGCGCCAACGCGGCGTCGACGCGATCCTTCGTGACCAGCTCGGCCTGCCCATTGCCAAAACGCGAACGCGTCGCTTCCACGGCACGCACAAGCTCCTTGGGCGTGGGGATCGAATACCGTCCTGTCGTCATGGACAGAAGCACGGCATCGAACGCGGCTTGCGAGGATTGGGCGAGGGTCATGGCAGCATGCAGCGATCGTCTGTTGGCGATGCAAACGTCGGCCTCGTCGGCACTCCAACTTCTTGCTCCTTCAGCCCATAGAACTGAAGACGAAGCTCGACGCGACGACTGGCGTTCTTGTCCTCGTTGTTGCCCTCATCGCGTTTCGCTCCGTTGAACGAGACGCCACCGGCAAGGAAAAGGTCGCGCACTCGCTGGAGTTGTGCCGATGACAGCTTCAAGTCCGAACTCCGGCGCGGATCCAGCAGCATGCACATGACCCACTCCGAGCGTTGAAGACTCAAGTGCAGGTTGTACAGATACGAACCATCCGTATCGGTGAATCCCTCGATCACGATCTGCTTGAACCACTTGCGGCCCAATTCATTGTCGGCGGTCTCCAGAACCGCCGGTACCAGCTGGGCCAGTGAAGCACCCGCTTCCGGCGGCAGGCGATAGTCGTTGTGACCGAACCGCCCCGCATCACCAAAGCTGATTCGGTTGTCGACGCAGTCGACGCGGATATACGGGTGTGTGCTGAATCGTGCTTCCAGGCCATCACAGATCTGTTTGATTTCCTCGGCCCGGACCACTTCCTTCACCTTCTCTTGTTGAACTTCTCGCGTAATCGCCACCATGGTCACGGCCATTGCGGCCAAAAACAGCGTCATCATCGCGGTCATGAGATCGGCATAGGAGATCCAGAAAGGCTTCTCTCCTTCCGATCTGCCGCGCGGCCTACGACGCATAAGCGGGCCAATCACAGTCAATGCCTCGAATCGACTGCGACTTCTGCCAGCTCTTCGAGGGCAGACCTCAGCATGCTGATCGCGTCTCCAAGCTGCTTCTGGTAATCCATGAGATGCTGCGAAAGCACCTTGGATACGCTGGTGCCAAACGATTCGACGTTGGCCGCAAGGTGTCCTTGCACTTCGTCCGAGAGGGTCGCCAGCGCCTGTCCCGTCGTGCGTGATTGTTCCGTTAGCGCGCGGAGGTCGTTCAGCAGCTGCGCGCGGATGTCGGCCTCGGTGCGCGTAACCTGCGCGATCGCTTCAAATCGCGACGTGGTGTTGCCGATGGACGTGGTTGCGGTGGTCAGGGATTGGCTCGCAGCACCGAGCACTCCGCTGCTCTGGGTCAACTGCTGCGTGGTCTGAAGGAGCGCTGATTGCGCTGCACCCATCTGTTCGGTCAGTCGCGCCAGACGTTCTGCCGCCTGTTGCACCGCGCCTACTGCACTCGCTACGGCAGCGGCCCCTCGACTCATTCCGGTGATGGCTTCGTTGGAAATGCTGCCCAGCGCTGCAATCGCTCGTGTCGTTGCCTCGGCCGACTGCTCATTGGCCGCTGCCAACGCCGCGACGCGCGCATCCATCGCTCCGGCGACGGCCGTGATCGACGCTTGCGTGCGTTGAGCCACAGCATCGTTTTGCTGTGCTACCCGAGCCATGGTCGCTTCGACGCGCTCCAGCAAACCCGCCGTGCTGCCACTGAGGGCTTCGGATTGCTGCCGTTGATGCTGCGTCAGCGACTCGATCAAGTCGCGCACCGCGGACTGCATGCCACTTGTGGACTCGCTGCTGGCCTTCTGCATGTCCGTCACGAGGGACCGCATGGCCACCTCGACCTGGCTCATCGATTGCGCGCTCTGCTGCATCAATCCGCTCAGGTCGCCGAGTTGCCCGCCGAGCGTCTCGCGCATCTGCGCCATGAACGCACTCATGAGGTTTTCGAGTACCTGGCTGGTGGCGGTCGTCTGTTGCCCGCTCGCCTGCCGCACTGTTTCCACCAGATGGGACAAGGGTTCCTTCAGACTACCTTCGATTTGCCGGCCGAGATCGGCCGAGAGCTGCTGCGTTGCCTGGATCTGGCGATCCGTCAGATTGGTCAGGAGCGCCTTGAGATCGTCGACCATGCTCTCCTTGAGCTGGCGCGTCTGCGTCGCGTTCTCCTGCGACGCCTGCAGCAGGCTAGAAAGATATTCCTCGCCGACGCCGGCGCGGAAGAGGCTGTCCAGCGCTGTCGTAAGCTCGCCAACCCATTTGGCGCACGATGCGTAGATCCATTTCTCACCCAGGGTGACCAGCATGGCCAGACCGATCGCACAGGCGGAAAACAGAAACGCCTCGTGCACGTGACTGAAGAGAGCACCCAGACCACTCTTGAGAGCCTGCGGATCGGCCGTGGGGTTGAAGCCAATGAGCCCCTGGATCAGACCGGAAAACGTGCCCACGATGCCGAGTCCGGTAAACAGACCGGGCAGGTGCTTGAAGTACTCCGCACCAATGCGCGGATCGACCGTAGTCTCGAGGTTGATGAACGCTTCCGCAGGCAGGGTCGCCCGGATGTCACGCAGTCGTCGCACGCCGTTGACGACTTCGTACTGGTCGTGGAGCGTCTCTTCGAACTCGCTCCATGCATGCTCGGTGCGCTTTCCCGCGAAGAGTTCCTGCAGATCCTTGCGCAGACCCGCGCGCGGGCAGTTGGCCAACGCGCGCACGCCCTTCGCCAGTCGCTGCAACTCGTGCCGCAAGACGAAGCCACGGACTACGTATTGCCACAGGAAGTGAACGAACAGCGCAAGGGCGACTGCGCCAAGGCCGACGACGATCAGACTGCTTGTCCGGAAAACTTCTGACATGTATCCATCCCCTGATTCCTCACGTTCCCGCGCTGGGTGCGTATATCCAACCTAGCTCGTGCCCGCGTGCCCGCAGGATCCGTAGCGGCACACATTGAATAAAAGCTCGCCACGTTGACCGTCGTAGCCGCCCCTTGCGGATCAATGCCCTCAGCCCGCACCTTGACGTCTCCTGCAAGCACCTCTTCCAGCTCTTTGAATCTTGCAGTTAACACCTTCGCCTGTCTTCGCTTGGGAGTCAGGACGCATGCAAAACCACGGCCAACCATAAGATTGCGCAGTCTCAAGATTTTGGACGAGAAACACCAGACTGCCGCGCCAGCCCTGACGCAACGAGATGTGGAATGTCAGAAGCTGACCGTGAAACTCCGTGCCGCCCCGGGATTCCAAGCCGCTGGCTGGCTTGAGCCACGCCTGCTCATCGTTCGCCTTCCCGCGCGCGACGCCTGCTCCAACACATCCAGCACCAAGCCATGTGCGCCGTGACAGGTACCTGCCGCCCGATGATGCACCGAGCATGGCCTCGAACAGAAGCCCGTGTGCTTGAAGCCTTGTCACGTCGACACATAGGCACAGTTCGACATCGACTAATGTGTCCACGGATTTCCGCATGATGCGCAGCTTCGGGAGCTGTGGACACAATATGGACACGCATCTTGCAAGAGTTCGCCTTCACCCGCGCCTTCAAACATCACGAAAAGGTAATTAATTCTTGAATTATCAAGAACTTAAAGAAGACAGGCGCCACACTGGCGCCATGCGCCAATACTTCTCAGCGAAAGCCGAATTCCCGGACACGCTCGTGTTCTTCCGCATGGGCGATTTCTACGAGTTGTTCTACGAGGACGCGCGCAAGGCGGCGCGGCTGCTCGACATCACGCTGACGCAACGCGGCGCCTCGGCGGGCGCGCCGATTCCGATGGCGGGCGTGCCGTATCACGCGGCCGAAGGCTATCTCGCTCGGCTCGTGAAGCTCGGCGAGTCAGTCGCGATCTGCGAACAGATCGGCGATCCGGCGGCGGCGAAAGGACTCGTCGAACGCAAGGTCGTGCGGGTCGTCACGCCGGGCACGGTGACCGATGCGGCATTGCTCGAAGAACGCCGCGACAACCTGCTGCTCGCGATCGCCGCGGGCGCGTCCGGCTATGGACTCGCGTGGGTCGATCTATCGACGGGACGCTTCCTGCTCAGCGAAGTCGCGGATGCCGAAGCGCTCGCCGCGGAACTCGCGCGATTGACGCCGGCGGAGACATTGGTCGGCGAAGACGTCGCATGGCCGAAGTTCGTCGCCACCCTGCCCGGTTTGCGCAAGCGCGGGCCGTGGCATTTCGATGCAGCAACCGCGCAGCGCGAACTCGCGCGCTTCTTCGGCACGCGCGACCTTTCCGGCTTCGGCGTCGATGGTTTGCCGCTCGCGGTCGCCGCCGCGGGCGCGCTGCTCGGCTACGTCGAGGAGACGCAGAAATCCGCGCTGCCGCATCTGACCGGACTCGCCGTCGAAAGCGCGAACGAGACGATCGCGCTCGACGCGGCGACGCGGCGCAACCTCGAACTCGACACGCATGCGAGCGGCAGTCACGAATTCACGCTGCTTGGCGTGCTCGACGCGAGCGTCACGCCGATGGGCGCGCGCCTGTTGCGGCGCTGGCTCCATCGACCGCTGCGCAGCCGCGACGTGCTCAAGCGCCGCCAGCAGGCAATCGACGCGCTGCTCGACGGCCGCCGCTGCGAAGCGTTGCGCGAGGTGCTGCGCGGCATCGGCGATCTCGAACGCATTCTCGCTCGCGTCGCGCTGCGTTCGGCGCGGCCGCGTGATTTGTCGACGCTACGCGATGGTCTTGCCCTGGCGCCGGAGTTGAATCGCGTCCTGGGTTCTTGCGATAGCCCGCTTTTGGACGACCTTGTCGAACGCATCGGCGATCACGCCGACACCGCGGCGCATCTCGCGAACGCAATCGTCGACATGCCGCCTGCGCTCGCGCGCGACGGCGGCACGATCCGCACCGGCTTCGACGGCGAACTCGACGAACTGCGCTTGCTCTCGACGAATGCGGATCAATTCCTCGTCGATCTCGAGGAACGCGAGAAGGCCGCGACCGGCATCCCGACGCTCAAGGTCGGCTACAACAGCGTGCACGGCTACTACATCGAGCTGAGCAAGGCGCAAGCGGAGAAAGCGCCGGCGCATTACACGCGACGCCAGACCTTGAAGGGCGCCGAGCGCTACATCACCGAGGAGCTCAAATCCTTCGAAGACAAGGTGCTGTCCGCACGAGAACGCGCCTTGATGCGCGAGCGCGCGCTCTACGAAAGTGTGCTCGATTTCCTCGTCGAACGACTCGCTGCGCTCAAGCAAGCCGCGAGCGCAGTCGCCGAACTCGACGTGCTCGCCGCGCTCGCCGAACGTGCCGACGCGCTGCGCTGGAGTTGCCCCGAACTTGTCGAAACCAACGGCATCCGTATCGTGCGCGGACGCCATCCCGTCGTCGAACACGTGCGCGACGACCCGTTCGAACCGAACGATCTCGAACTGCACGACGGCCGCCGCATGCTCGTCATCACCGGCCCGAACATGGGCGGCAAGTCGACCTACATGCGCCAGGCCGCGCTGATCGTCTTGCTCGCGCACGTCGGCAGCTATGTGCCCGCCGATGCCGCGACGATCGGGCCGGTCGATCGCATCTTCACGCGCATCGGCGCGGGCGACGACCTTGCGCGCGGCCAATCGACCTTCATGGTCGAGATGAGCGAGACCGCGAACATCCTGCACAACGCGACCGCGTCGAGCCTCGTGCTCATGGACGAAGTCGGTCGCGGCACGAGCACCTACGACGGCCTCGCGCTCGCGCGCGCCTGCGCGCTCGCGCTGGCAACGCGCAACCGCGCCTTCGCGTTGTTCGCGACGCACTATTTCGAACTCACCGAACTCGCCGGCGAATACGAAGGCATCGCCAACGTGCACCTGGACGCCGTCGAATTCCACGACAAGGAACGCGGCGACCAGCTCATCTTCATGCACGCGGTCAAGGAAGGCCCGGCCAATCGCAGCTTCGGCCTGCAGGTCGCCGCGCTCGCCGGTCTGCCGCGCGCGGTCATCGATGACGCGCGCCGCACGCTGCACGCGCTCGAAGCCGGACACCTGCCTGCACGAGCGCCCGACGCGCCAACAACACCGCAACTCGGCCTGTTCGCACCGCCACTGCCGTCGGCCGCGGAAGAAGCGCTGCGTGCGCTCGATCCCGATGCGCTTACGCCGCGCGAGGCGCTCGACGCGCTGTATCGGCTCAAGGCGATGACATGACGCTCATGCGTGCCGCGACTTCATCGGTCACACACCAATGGCCAAGCGCGGCATCGCAAAAGCACTTACGGAACGATTCATGGCCACTGGCCATTGATCGAATCGAACCGATCGAATTCCGGCGATGCGGCGCACGGCATGGATTGGCGGCGAGCATGAAGGACTGACGCGTCCGCCACGAACGCGTCACGCCACGCTTGAATCGCTTTCATTCCGGCAAGCGCCGGAATGACAAAAACGGTCGGGCAAACGCGCCGGCGTCGTGCCAGGATCGTTCGCATCGCCCGCAAAAAGCCATACGCGCGGACGACACTGCGCAGCCCGACCGACCGGATGCATCACATGCACACTTTCCTGCGCGCTTCCCTCGCGCTGGCCGTCGCCGCGGCGCTGCCCGTTTTCGCCGCCGGGAACTGGAGCGAGCCGCAACCGCCGATTCGTCTTTACAGCAACAGCTATTACGTCGGCTCGGCCGGCCTTTCGTCGGTGCTCATCGACAGCGGTGAGGGACTGATCCTGCTCGACGGGACGCTGCCGAAGAACGCGCCGATGATCGAAGCGAACATCCGCGCGCTCGGCTTCAAGCCGACCGACATCAAGTACATCCTCAACTCGCATGCGCACTTCGACCATGCCGGCGGCATCGCCGCGCTCGCGAAGGACAGCGGCGCGACCGTCGTCGTCAGCCCGTCCGGCGCGCAGGCTTTGCGCGCGGGCCACGCCGTCGCCGACGACCCGCAGGCCGCCGATGCGGACGGCAGCTTTCCCGCGGTGACGACGCCAATCCGCGAGATCGCCGATGGCGAGACATTGCGTCTCGGCCACGCCGCGATCACCGCACATTTCACGCCCGGCCACACGCCGGGCAGCACGACGTGGACGTGGCGTTCCTGCGAGAAACAGCGCTGCGTGGATCTCGTTTTCGGCGACAGCATCAACGCGGTATCGACGTCGGGCTTTCACTTTTTGGCCGACAAGACGCATGGCGACCTCGTGCCGCGCATCCGCCAGAGCATCGCCATGCTCGCCGCCCTGCCCTGCGACATCCTCGTCCCCGTGCATCCGGATTCCATCGGCCTCGACCGCAAGCTCGCGCGCATCGCGAGCGGCGAAGCGACCTCCGATTCGCTCGTCGACACGCACGCCTGCCGCGACTACGCAGCGCAATTCACGCGCGTGCTCGATCAGCGCGTCGCGAAGGAAAAAGCGGAAGCCGCTGCGAAACACTGAGTCGGCGCCGCCACGCACGCTCAGAGCATGTCGATGTCGCCGAGCGCACGGATCAATCGCCGTGCGCGTTTGTCGGGACGCTTCGGTGGTCGCGCCAGCGACGCCCCCTGCAATCGACGCATTTCCGCAGCCGCTGCGCGCGCCGCGGCGCTGTCCGGCGTTTCGCGATACAGCGTCTGCGCGACACTCGCCGGGCCGCGTTGTTCGGCGAGCGCGATCACGTCGATTTCGAAGCGCTCCTCTGCGCGCGTGATGCGCAAGCGATCGCCCGCGTGCAGCGCGCGCGAGGGCTTGCCAGTCGCGCCGTTGACCTCGACCTTGCCGCCGTCGGCGGCCTGCTTCGCCAACGCGCGTGTCTTGAAGAAGCGCGCCGCCCACAACCAGACGTCGAGACGCACACTCGCTTCCTGCGCGACAGGTTCAGTGGAGCGACTCATCGGAACTCAAGTGACTCGGCGAGACGCTGAATGTCCTCGCCCGCGAAATGCGCGTAGCGCACGTCGAGATCGCGCAACGCTTCAGTGGCTTCGGCATGCTTGCCGGTGGCGGCCAAGGCATCGACCTGCGCCACGGCGGTAGCGCGCTCGCGTTCGTGCTTGCGGCGGCATTCGGCGAGATCGGGGATCGGCTTGTGCGCAGGCTCCTGCAAGCGCAACGCGCGTTGCATCGTCGTAGCGTCGGCGGGAACATGGCCGCGGTCGACCATCGCGATCTTCGCCGGTTCGGGCAGGCACCAGTCGATCGCAGACTGCATCGAATAACGCGCGCGCTCCTCGTTCGCCGCGTCCTCGGTACCGTAGAGATAAACCAGCCGCAAATGATCCTGCGCTGCATGGAGCAACGGCGGCGCGGGCAGCATCGCCAGATCGGTGCCAATCGTGTCACTGCCGGCGTCGAGGATCGCTCCGCGGAAGATGTCGGCATAGCCGAGCGCGATGCGCAGCGCGACGCGCGCGCCGCCCGACATGCCGCCGACGTAGACGCGTTCCGGATCGATGCGCAAACGCGAGGACACGTTCGCATAGCCGTGGATCGCGAGCGCGATGCGTCGCGGCAGCATGAGCTGGTCGTTGCCCGAATTCGCCGCGGTGACGAATACCGTTCCAGTGTCGTCGAATGCTTGTCGCCAGCGACGCGGAATGCTCGCCTGCGGCCACGGCGGCACGAACACGAGCAGGCCGTAACCTTGCGCGGACGGCGGCGTCTTCGGCACATAGACGGAGAAACGTTCGGCGCCAATGTCGAGCGTGTATGGCGGTACCGCCTGTTTGCGCTCGGCATACAGCGCAAGGGCACGTCGCTCGCCGAGCGGACTCATCTCGCGGAAGAACAGCTGCGCCGTCGTCGCCAACGGCGAATAGCCGTCGAAGCGCACGCCTTCATTGGCGCCGGGCGACAAGTCCGCGGCAATGACACGCGCGCACACAAGGAACGTCGCCGCGATGATCGGCAGGGCCCGTAAAACGGGCGAGTTCATGCGCTGGGTCGTCATCGCGGCGATTCTAGCGCCGCGCGCAACCGGCCCGCGCCTGAACGCGCAGCAGCGACGGCATGCGCCGGCGCGCCGATTTCGCGTACAATCCGCGGCGTTTGTTGCGCCGCTGCGCGATCTTCCCTTTCGGGAACCACGGCGGCGATGCGTCGAAAGACCGTCGCCCCGCCCCGCACCGTTCGACTTTCGTCGCCGCAAATCCGGAACCGGCCGCCGCATGGGCATGCCGGGCCGACCATCTCGTTTCGTCCGCAGCGCGGTTCCAGGGAACGCGCGGACGATGCCGGCCAAACGGCCGGCTGTCATTCGCAGGCTCGCGCGCGAAAGCGTCGCGACGCATGCGCACAAGGAGTCACCATGTCATTCGAAACCCTCGGGCTCGCGCCCGCGCTGCTGCGCGCGCTTGCCGAACAAGGCTATGCGCAGCCCACGCCGATCCAGGCCGCGGCGATTCCGCCCGCGCTGGAAGGCCGCGACCTGCTCGCCGGCGCGCAGACCGGCACCGGCAAGACGGCAGCGTTCTCGCTGCCGCTGCTCGAACGCCTGTACGTCGGCAACCGCAAGCCGACGCAGCCGAAGACGCCGCGCGCGCTCGTGCTCACGCCCACGCGCGAACTCGCCGCGCAGATCCACGAGAACGTGCGCGCCTACGGCAAGCATCTCGGCGCGCGCGCGACGACCGTGTTCGGCGGCGTCGGCATCAACCCGCAGATCGACGCGCTGCGTCGCGGCACCGATATCCTCATCGCTACGCCGGGCCGCTTGATCGACCACATCCAGCAACGCAGCGTGAACCTGTCGCACATCGAAGTGCTCGTCCTCGACGAAGCCGACCGCATGCTCGACATGGGCTTTTTGCCGTCGATCAAGCGCATCCTCGGCCACCTGCCCAAGCAGAACCGCATCACTTGGCTGTTCTCGGCGACGTTCGCGCCGCAGATCAAGGCACTCGCCGCCGAGTTCATGAAGGAGCCGGTCGAGATCCAGATCGCCAAGCCGAACAGCGTCGCCTCGACGGTCACGCATCGCGTGCATCCGGTCGATGCGGACAAGAAGCGTGATCTGCTCTTGCACCTGCTCGAGAACGACGCGCGCCAGACGCTCGTCTTCGGCCGCACCAAACACGGCGCCGACAAGCTCGCCAAGATGCTCGGCAACGCCGGCCTGCGCGCCGCGGCGATCCACGGCAACAAGAGCCAAGCCCAGCGCACGCGCGCGCTCGCCGACTTCAAGAACGGCAAGATCAACGTGCTCGTCGCCACCGACATCGCCGCGCGCGGCCTCGACATCGACCAGTTGCCGATGGTCATCAACCACGACCTGCCGATGGTCGCCGAGGACTACGTGCACCGCATCGGCCGCACGGGTCGCGCCGGCGCGGAAGGCCTCGCGATCTCGCTCGTCTCGCACGAGGAAGAAGGCCTGCTGCGCGACATCCGCCGCCTGCTCAAGCAGGACATCGAGATCGCGCCGGTCGACGGATTCGCACCCTCGCGTCCGCTGCGCACCGACGATGGCGCGAATGCGCGTCCGACGCAGAAGCCGCGCCAAGGCCAGGGTCGCCCCGGTCCGCGCGCGCCGCGTCACGGCCACGCTAACAACGCGGCCGCGCCGAGCGGCAAGACTTCGCGCAAGCGTCGTCGCGGCGGTGGCGGACAGCGCAGTTCGCGTCCGGCCTGAGTTCGCTCGGGCCGCGTCGAATCTCAGCGGCGACGGAACGCCGCAAGGCACGGCGCCAGCGTCTCGCGGATCACCGCGAGGCGCTCGCCGGATTTGGTGGCCGCTTCGAGTTTCGCATCGCCGTTCGGCGCGTTGACGGTCAGCGTCAGCGGCTGATCGCCTGCGTCGAGCCAACGCTGCAACAACCGTGCGAGGTTCGCTGCCTTGCGCGTCTCCTGCGAACTGGCGAACAGGAAGCCGTCGCCGACGACGCCATACCAGCCTGAAATCGATCCGGCGAATTCGGCCGGCTTCGATCCCGCGACCGACCAGCGCGCGAGCGTCTTGCGCTCGCCGATGCCGTCCGGCCCTTCGAAATCGTTGAACGGGAACGCGGCGACGGACTCCGCCGTCGGCAACACCACGGCGACCTGCAACACGCCGCCCTTGCCGGTCGAGCAAGCAAATTCAAACTTCGCATCCGCGAGCGCGGCGGCGCCGACATGCGCCTGCGCGGGAATGCGCAGCGATTCATGCGCAACATGGGATGTCGACGGTTCCTTCGCGATCGCGCACGACGCATTCGCGAACACGGCAAGCAACAGAGAGCAACCCGTCTTGTGCATCGGAGCGTTCCGGTTCTGGTGGAGGATGGCGTGGCTCACCGCTGGCGCGACGATTCGTCGTCCGGCTTCGCCCAACGGCGATGGATCGCCCGCTCGATGCCGCCGCCGAACATCAGCACGATCGCGCCGAGGACGAAGGCGACACCGACCGGTATCCACGCGCCGAGGCCACAGGCAACGCCGAGCAAGGCGGTGAGCCAGATCGTCGCCGCGGTGGTCAGGCCGCTGATGTGGAGCTTGTCCGGGTTGCGCAGGATCACGCCCGCGCCGAGGAAACCGATGCCGGTCAACACGCCCTGAATGACGCGGCTGAGCGCGTCGTAGCGATGCGAGGTGTCGGCCGAAGGCGGCAGGATCACCACGATTATCAGCGCTGCGCCGAGGCCGACCAACGCGTGCGTGCGCATGCCTGCCGGTTTGTCGTGCAGGTCGCGATTGAGGCCGATCAAGCTGCCGACGAGCACGGAGGCAGCCAGTCGCAACGAGATCGCCAGCAGGTCGCCTTCCACGCATGTACTCCTTCAAGTCCGGGCAGTCTGGCGCAGGCGACGGCACTGCGGCAATGGGCATTCGCGCGCGCGGATTCGCGACGCAAACGCAAGTGCAGCGTTCGCCTACGCAGCCTTCAATGCACTTTGCAGCAGCCGTCCGAACGCTTTCGGTTCGCAGCGGCCGATCGTCACTTGGGGCGTGCCATGCCAATCGGCGCAGCGCGTGAGCGCAGCGGCGATGTCCCTTGCAAGCGCCTCGTCGGGCATCACGCCATCTTCGAGGAACAGCGCCTTCACTTCGAACAC
>JAKPAN010000112.1 GCA_029779475.1 Pseudomonadota bacterium | reverse complement strand
GCCGTGCACGCCCAGCGCGTAGCCGTCCATCGCAGCGTGATCGAACGACGGCAACGCGATGCGGCTCGCGACCGCGTCGGCGAGCACGCGCGTGGCCGCGTCAGCGACGGCGCAACGCTCGCCGGGCAAGCGCCGCGTCGCGGCGAGCAGGCACGCGATGGCTTCGTCGCAGGAGATCATCGCGCCGCCGGCTCGTGCGCGTGTGAGTGCCCGGCGTGCGCGTGCCCGATGTGCGTGCATGCGACCCACGCGGTGTCGCCGTCGAGATAGTGTTCCTTCTTCCAGATCGGCAGGCGCTGCTTGATTTCGTCGATGATGTAGCGGCAGGCGCGGAACGCCTCATCGCGATGCGGCGCGGACACGCCGATCCACACGGCAAGATCGCCGACCTTCAGATCGCCGACGCGATGCACGGCGCTCGCCGCAGTCACGCCGTAGCGCTGCATCGCTTCGTCGAGGATGCGTTCGCCTTCGCTGATCGCGAGCGGCGCGTAGGCTTCGTATTCGAGGCCGCTCACGGCGCGGCCTTCGTTCTCGTCGCGCACCCAGCCTTCGAAGGCGCAGAAGCCGCCGCTGCGCGGATCGCGCAATGCAGCTCGCTGCGCAGCGAGATCGACCGGCGCGGCCGTGAGTTGAAAATGTGTCATCCGCCGGCCACCGGCGGCACGAAGACGACGGTGTCGCCGTCGACGAGCGCTTGCTGCCAATCACCGAAACGTTCGTTGACGGCGACCTTGAGCGAATCGGCCGACAACGAAAAACCATGCCGCGCGCGCAGTTCCGCGTAGAGCTCGCGCGGCGTCGCGGCGGACGTGTCGACCACTTCGTCGCCGATGCCGGCCTGTTCGCGCAGCTGCGCGAAATATTGCAGGTTCACGCGCATCACGACGGCTCCATCTCGCGTTGCATGCGTTCGAATTCCTCGGGCGTGTTGACGTTGTCGAGCGCCGTGCCGGGCGCGGTCAGCAGCACGATATCCGATTGCAGCAGCGCCTTGCGCGGGCACGGGCTGCCGGCCGCGCAGCGCTGCGCGAGCAGCGCCTGGCTCGACGGCTCCCAGATCGCGCACAAAGGTTCCGGCAGGCCGTCGAAGCGGCTCGCGAACGCGGTCGCGTCCTTGCGCGGATCGCGCGCGGCGAGCAGCGTGCGCAAGGTCGCCTCGTCGAGCAAAGGCAGGTCGCAGGCGACGACGAGCCATGCTGCCTGTGGATGCGCAACCTGTGCGGACAGGATGCCCGCCGCTGGGCCGAACGCGTCGAAGGTGTCGACGAGTTGCGGCAGCGATGCACGCAGAGGATCGTCCTGTTGCGAGGTACGCACGGAGACGAACGCGCGCTCGGTGAGCGCCGACAGCAATCGCCACGCGCGCAGCAGTTGCGGTTCACCCGCATACGCAAGCTGCGCCTTGTCGCGCTGCATGCGCCGGCTTTCCCCGCCGGACAGCAGCAAGCCGTAGAGCGGCGCGATGCTCATGCGGCATCTCCGTCGCGTTCGAAATCGCTCTTGCCGCCGTGCTTGCGCAGCAGGCGAATGTCGCGGATGACGATGTCGTGCGACAGCGCCTTGCACATGTCGTAGAGCGTGAGCGCGGCGACGCTCGCGCCGGTCAACGCTTCCATTTCGACGCCGGTACGGCCTTCGCACGACACCGTGCAGACGATGCGTGCGACGTCGCCGTCCATCGCGATGTCGACATGGCATTTTTCGATCGCGAGCGGATGGCAAAGCGGAATGAGTTGCGAAGTCGCCTTCGCGCCCATGACGCCGGCGAGATTCGCGACAGCGAGCACGGCGCCCTTGCGCGTCACGTAGCCGCCGTCGCGCAACTGCGCGGCGACGTCGGCCGGGAACACGACGTCGGCCTGCGCCTGCGCGTTGCGCCGCGTGATCGCCTTGCCGCCGACGTCGACCATCTGCGGCCGCTGCGCGTCGTCGAGGTGGGTGAGCTTGCCGGGATTCGTCGTCATGGAGGTTTCATCATCATGGAGCTGCGCGTTGCATCAACCGCCGATGTAGTGCATTTCGATCTTCGCGCGCGAACGCGTGTTGCGCGCCTCGCGTTCCTCGCTGTAGCGATCCGCGCGGCGCAGCCAGACTTCGCGCAGGCGCTCGCGCAGCGCAGCGTTGTCGCTGCCGTCGCGCAGGATCGCGCGCAGGTCGACGCCGCGCGTCGCGAACAGGCAAGTGTAGAGCGTGCCGTCCGAGGACAGCCGCGCGCGCGAACAGTCGCCGCAGAACGGCTGCGTGATCGAGGAAATGACGCCGATTTCGCCCTGCCCGTCGCGGAAACGGAAGCGCGAGGCGACTTCGCCCGGATAACGCGGCGGCAGCGCATCGAGCGGCCAGCGCGCGTCGATTGCGGCGACGAGTTCCGCCGAGGGCACGACCGCTTCGCGATTCCAGTCGTTGCGATTGCCGACGTCCATGTATTCGATGAGGCGCGTCACGATGCCGCTGCCACGGAAGCGTTCGACGAGGTCGAGCACGCCGCGTTCGTTGACGCCGCGCTGCGCGACCGTGTTGAGCTTGATGCCACGCGGGAAGTCCGCCGCGCGTGCGGCGTCGATGCCGGCGAGCACGTCGGCGAGTTCGCCGCGTCCGCCGCTCATGCGGCGGAACAGGTCCGCGTCGAGCGTGTCGAGGCTGATCGTGACGCGGTCGAGTCCGGCTTCGCGCAACGCGCGTGCGTGGCGCGCGAGCAGCACGCCGTTCGTCGTCATCGCGAGATCGTCGATGTCCTCGATGCGGCGCAGGCGCGCGACGAGTTCGGCGAGATCGGCGCGCAGCAGCGGCTCGCCGCCAGTCAGGCGCAGCTTGCTCACGCCGAGTTGCGCGGCAGCGCGCGCGACGCGCTCGATCTCGTCGAAGTCGAGGCGTTCGGCGGCGTCGAGAAAGCGATAGTGCTCGCCGTAGGTCGATTCCGGCATGCAGTACGGGCAGCGGAAATTGCAGCGGTCCATGACCGAGATGCGCAGGTCGTGCAGCGGCCGGCCGTGCAGGTCGCGCGGCGGCGCTTCGGTCGCGATGGCGGTCATGGCGCGTGGATCGCTCATCGGCTCACCAGCGATACAGCGACGCGATCGTGCCGGCCGGCGCCTTCTGCGACGAAGGCGCGAGTTCGACGATGCCGTCGCTGCCGGGCAGCGTGGAAAAATCGCCGGACGTCGCAACCGGCAACGGCGTCGCCAGCGCGCGGCCGGCATCGTCGTGATGCACGCGCACGGGCACGAAGCAGGTGAATTCCGGATGCGTGTTCGCACCCGCCGCAAGCACGACGCGTTCGGGCGCGCGCGGCGCGAGACCGCTCGCATGTTCGAGCGCGGGCAACAGGTAACGCGCGGCGCAGACGAGCACCGACACGGGATTGCCGGGCAGCGCGAACACGATCTGCCTGCGCGGGCCGATGCCGAACCACATCGGCTTGCCCGGACGCTGCGCGATCTTGTGCAAAACGTTGTCGACGCCGAGCGCGCGCAGCGCTTCCGGCACGTAGTCACGCTGGCCCGCGGAGACACCACCGGAAATCACGAGCACGTCGTGTTCCGCGAGCCATTCGCCGAGGCGCTCGACCGTCGCGTCGAGATCGTCGCGCACGCTGGCGCGATGTACGTCGTGAAAGCCGCGGCCGCGCAATGCGGCGGCGATCGCGCGATCGTTGGAGCGGCGGATCTGCGCGTCGCCGAGCGTGCCTTGCTCCACGTCGGCGAGTTCGTCGCCGGTCGAGACGACCGCAATCGACGGCAGCGACGCGACCTCGACCTCGGCGACGCCGTTCGCGGCGAGCACGCCGATCGCGGCCGTGCCGAGACGCATGCCGGGCGCGAGCAGTTCGTCGTTCCGGCGGCAGTCCGAGCCGCGCGTGTGGATGAATTGATGCGACTTCGGTTCGCAGCCTTCGATCAGCACGATGCGATCGCCGTCGCGGCGCGTCTGCTCGACCGGCACCACGCAATCGCAGCCGCGTGGCAATACGGCGCCGGTGGCGACCTCGATGCAGGCGGCAGGATCGTCGAGCACGACGCCGCTCGCGCCCGCGACCTGACGACCGGCGACGACGAAGCTGCGCCGCGCGCCGAGCGCGCCGTCGCCCATGGCGATCGCGATGCCGTCCATCATCACGCGGTCGAACGGCGGCTGGTCGCGTTCGGCGCGGATCGTCTCGCGCAGCACGCGGCCGGCGGCGGCGCCGAGGCGCACGCGCTCGCCGGCAAAGCGCGGCAGGCGCTCGTGGATGCGCCGTTCGGCTTCGGCGACGCTGCAAAGCTCAGGCATGAAACGAATCCGCGTTGCGCAACGGCAATCTCCGCGCAGGAAGTGTCGACAGGAGCGGGCATCATGCGGCGCGCGGCGCGTCCAGACAACCGCGCGCCGCTATGATGCGGCGATGACACGCGACGACCCGCCCGCCGCTCACAACGATGTCGCCGGCACGGTGCGCCGTCGCATCGCGCGCTGGCGCCGCGGCGGCGTCGAAACCGCCGATGATGTCGTTGCCGAGGAACGGCCGGTCGCGATGGCCTGCAATGGCCGCGCGTTCGCGGTGATGATGGCGACGCCGCACGATCTGGACGATTTCGCGCTCGGCTTCGCGCTCAGCGAAGGCCTGATCCGCGAGCCATCGCAACTGCTCGGCGTCGAGATCCGCGAACTCCTCGAAGGCACGCAGCTCGCGATGCAGGTGAGCGAGGACGCGCACGGCGCGCATCTCGACGGCGCCGACGATCGCCTGCTGCCCGGCCGCAGCGGCTGCGGCATCTGCGGCACGCGCCAGCTCGAAACCGCCGTGCGCCAGCCCGCGCCCGTGCGCGGCGACATCGTCCTCACGCATGCCGCGCTCGAACGCGCGCTCGCGCAGTTGCACGAACGCCAACCGATGAATCTCGCCACGGGCGCGGTGCACGCGGCCGCATGGGCAACGCCCGATGGCGCGATCGCGCTCGTACGCGAGGACGTCGGCCGCCACAACGCGCTCGACAAACTGGTCGGCGCGCTGCATCGCGCGGGGCTCGATCCGGCAGCGGGTTTCGCGCTCGTCACCAGCCGTGCGAGCTACGAGATGGCGATGAAGGCCGCGAGCGCCGGCATCGGCGTGCTCGCCGCGATTTCCGCGCCGACCGCGCTGGCGATCGAACTCGCACGCAGCGTGGGGCTTACGCTGGTCGGTTTCGCGCGGCCGGGCAGCCACAACGTCTACACGCATCCGCAGCGCCTGCGCGACGCGTGACGCCGCGCGCGAGGCGCGGCGCCGACGCGGCGTTCACGGCGTGACGACGATGCGATTGCTCACGCCCGACAGATCGCGATTGAGCGTGATCCACAACTCGCTGCTGCCCGCGCGCAGCGACGGGAACCAGTCCTGGTCCATGACGAGCGCCTGGCCGTTCAGCGTCAGCGCCGGATACGCTCCGGACGTGAAGCTGCGCACGACAATCAGCGGATGGCGCAGCGTGCCGCTGCCAACCTTGATGTTCGCGTCGAGATGGTTGCCCGCGGCGGCGAAGGTGAGCGCGCCGTAGACCGGATCGAACCCGAGCGGCGCGTAGTTCTGCGTGTCCGGCCGGCCGACGCCGGCTGGCCCGCTCGCAGCGACGCTGCCGGTGGTGGCGGTCAGCACGAGCGTCTGCGCGGCCTCGATCTCCGCGAGTTGCGCACCGACCGGATCGGTCGAATGCGCGCCGAGCACGATGTAGGTCGAATAACTTTGGCGCGGCCAGCCCGCGCGCATCGGGCCGTTGTCGTTCTGCGCGGTGCTGGTGTTGGATTCGTAGCTGGCCTGGCCGAGGAAGCCGTACTGCGTGCCCCAGGTCAGGCGCGTGTTGTTGGTTCCGGCGTTGGGCGCGGCTGGATCGAGGCTCCACGCGATCGCCTGGTACGGCCAGCTGTCCTGCCACGGCATGACGTAGCCGTCGCCCGCGGCACCGTTGGCGGACGTCGTGTTCCAGCGCGTCGTGAGGTCGTGGTACCACGGATTGCGGCCGCCGCCGGCGTCGTGCGCGGCGAGCGTCTGCGTCTGCACGATGCCCATCGTCGCGTCGGTCGAGGCGATCCATTCCTTGACGAACGGCACGGTGTTGGATTGGTTCCACGACCACGCGCTGTTGAGGTTGACCGGCGCCGAGGTCGTGGTGAACTTCCACGCATCGCCCCAGGCCACGCCGGAGATGTCCTGCGCGCCGTTGCCGTCGAACACGAGTTCGCCGTACGGCGAGCGCGAATCGTCGAATAGGTAGTCCTGCGGCAGGCCGCTCATGTCGAAGGTGACGGCCCATAGCGGATTGTCGCGGCCGGTCGAGAACACCCAGTCGATGGTGACCGGCAGGTTCACCGTCTGCGCCGGTCCGCTTTGGCGGCAGTTGCGCGGATAGTTCTGCGTGAAGCGGAAGATCGCGTGGTGACGGCCGGTGAACACGCGTTGGAAGCTGCCGGGGAAGAACGCGCCGAGCGGCGAGTCGTCGCCGTTGCAGACGCCGCCGTCGACCCAGCTCGAATGCGAGACGACGTAACCGAAGCCGGTGTTGCCGGCGTTGCCGTAGTTGGTGACGCCGATCGTGCGCGTGCTGTTGTTCGGCATCTGGTAGCGGAATTCGCGCATCGCACCGCCGCGCGTGCCGCCGGGGCCGGCCGCGCCGTTGTTCTGCGCGAGCACGGCGACGCGCGGGCGGCCGAGGCTGTCGCGCCAGGTGAAGCGGTCGCTCACCATGCCGGCGACGCTGACGTTGTTTTCCTGCACGAGGCCGTTCGCCGCAGGCGTTCCGCTGCCGTCGAAACCGTTCGAGAAAATCGGATCGGGCAGCGCCGCGCCGAGCAATGCGACATCGTCGAAATACACGGTCGGCTGCGTGCCAGCGGCATTGCTCTGGATATCGATGCGGTCGAACGATGCGATCGACGGGAACGCGGTCGCCAGCGGAATCGTCGCCTGCTTCCACGTGCCTGCGGTCGGGCCGCCGCCGGCGATGTAGGTGTTGAGCGACACACTGGGCGGGTTGGGATCGGCAACCGCGGTGTTTTGCAGGATCAGCGTCAGCGCCTGGTTGCTGCCGCTGCCGCCGTGGATCCACAAACGCAGGCTCGGATACGCCGCGGCGGTGAAGCCGGCGCTCGGCTTGACGAAGGACACGGCGTTGTAGCTGTTGCCGGCAAGCGAAATCGACTTCGTGCCCGTATGCACGGGCGAGGCGTTCGCGAAATTGCTGCCGCCGCCGTAGGACCAGTCCTGGAAGCCGTTCTGCAGTGCGTCGTCGTAAACGACCAGATCGGTCGCGTGCGCGACGCCGCCCAGCGCCAGCGCGAAGCACGCACGGGACACAACCATTCGATATGCGTTCATCACCCTCTCTCCCCAGAGCATTGCAAAAACGATACGCCGACCGCGCCGGCGCGTGACTTGCGTCAAGGATTGAACGCCGCACGTACGGCACCGAGCAGCGGATCGCGCTGGCCGGTCGGCAGCGTGGCGATGTGGCCCTGGCCGATCGTCCAGATGATGACGCCGCCCAAATGTTGCGCGCGAGCGTAGGCGCCTTTCCCGGCGATCGATTGCGCGTCGTCGTAGGAAACGAAGTTGCAGTTCTGCGGCCCCATCGGCGCCACCGACGACAGGTACGGCACGCGCGCGGTCGTGTCCCACATGCGGTTCGTCGCGACCGGATATTGCGTGGCGATGTTCGCGTAGCTCATCGTGCCGTCGCTCGTGGAAATGCTGCCGCCGTCCTGATGCGGACCGGTCACGCCTTGCCAGCAATTGCCGTAGAACGCGAGTCCCATGCCGAGTTTCGACGGGGGCACGCTCGCGGGCGCGGCGAGATAGCCGAGGCGAATGCTCACGTCGACGGCCGAGGGCGTGCTGCCGGTCGGCGGATCGGTGTTGTACAGCGCGGCGTTGTGCCAGCTCTTCCAACCCGTCCAGCCTTGCGAGTCCGCGCCTGCCATGTCGTAGGTCATCACGTTGATGCGGTCGAACAGCGGCGCGACGTCGGCCCAGAACGGATCGGGCGTCATGTAGTTCGGATTGAACCAACCGACGGGGATGGTCAGGATCGCGCCCGGCAACCGCGCGCGCAGGAGTTGTGCGAGCGCCGTGAAGTTCGGCTTGTCCGCGTCTTCGAGCGGTTCCCAGTCGAGGTCGAAGCCATCGACGCCCCAGGCTTCCTTGAGTTCCTGCAGATTGAGCACGAACAGTTCGCGCTTCTGCGCCGTTTCGGCAGCGCCGCGCCAACCGTCGATCTCGCCGGCGCCACCGAGCATGATGATGGCCTTGCGTCCTGCCGCATGCGCCGCAGCGACGGCCGACTGCGCCCACTGCGGGCCTTGCACGTCGTCGATGTCGAAGTCGTAGGTGAGATTGCCGTCGGGCAGCGGCCGCATGCGCCCGATCATCAAGTGCGTGACCGTACCGAAGTCGATCTCGCTCACTGGCAACAGCGCACGCTCGTAGCCGACGTAGTAGCCCTGCACCCACAGGCGCGGGTCGAAGCCGTCAGCGAAGAGGCTGTCGCCTGCAGCCGCGAATGAAGACGCCGATGCGGCCAGCGCAAGAGTGGCAATACGTGGCAAGTTTCGAATGATCATGGCTGAGCTTCCCGGTGTCCTCGATGCAGTTTCCGGGTTCCGATGCCTGCCTATACGAGAAATCGTCGGCAAATCGGACATTCGACCATCCGCGCATATCCATTGCGCAACTGCCGCGACATTTGCGGCCTGCGCTAAACTGGCGGTTCCATCACGCCAGCGCGTGCGTGCGCGTATCCGCGCCGCCTGCGCCCGCGCCGTCGCCCCGGAGAATCGCGCATGAACCAGCTCAACGACATCCTCGACCAGGACCTCGATCCGCGCGAAACGCGCGAATGGACCGAAGCCCTGCAGGGCGTGATCAAGGCCGACGGCACCGATCGCGCGCACTACCTGCTCGAGCAGATGGTCGCGCAGACGCGCCGTGCCGGCGGCCACGTGCCGTTCGCGCCGACCACCGAATACATCAACACGATCCCGCCGGAGCGCGAGGCGCAGATGCCCGGCGACGGCAACATGGAATGGCGCATCCGCTGCCTGATCCGCTGGAACGCGATGGCGATGGTCGTGCGCGCGAACCGCAAGCCGGGCGAACTCGGCGGCCACATCGCGAGCTTCGCCTCGAGCGCGACGCTCTACGACGTCGGCTTCAACCATTTCTGGCGCGCGCCGAGCGACAGCCATCCGGGCGACCTCGTCTTCCATCAGGGCCATTCCAGTCCCGGCGTGTACGCGCGCTCGTTCCTCGAAGGCCGCATCGACGAGGAACGCCTCGACCTGTTCCGCATGGAAGTCGCCGGTCACGGCAAGGGCTTGTCGTCGTATCCGCATCCGTGGCTGATGCCCGAATACTGGCAAGTGCCGACCGTGTCGATGGGCCTCGGCCCGTTGCAGGCGATCTATCAGGCGCACTTCATGAAGTACCTGGAACACCGCGGCCTGATCGAGCCGAGCGACCGCAAGGTGTGGTGCTTCCTCGGCGACGGCGAGACGGACGAACCCGAATCGCTCGGCGCGATCTCGCTCGCCGGCCGCGAGGGCCTCGACAACCTCATCTTCGTCATCAACTGCAACCTGCAGCGCCTCGACGGCCCGGTGCGCGGCAACGGCAAGATCATCCAGGAACTCGAAGGCGTGTTCCGCGGCGCGGGCTGGAACGTCATCAAGAACATCTGGGGCAGCTATTGGGATCCGCTGCTCGCGCGCGATACCAGCGGCAAACTGCGCCAACTCATGATGGAAACCGTCGACGGCGAATACCAGAACTGCAAGGCCTTCGGCGGCGCGTACACGCGCGAGCATTTCTTCGGCAAGTATCCGGAAACGGCGGCGCTCGTCGCCAACCTGTCCGACGACGACATCTGGCGCCTCAACCGCGGCGGACACGATCCGCACAAGGTCTACTCCGCCTACCACGAAGCCTCGAATACGAAGGGCATGCCCTCGGTGATCCTCGCCAAGACGGTGAAGGGTTACGGCATGGGCGCGGCTGGCGAGTCGCAGAACCCGACGCACCAGCAGAAGAAGCTCGACGACGACGCGGTGCGCCACTTCCGCGACCGTTTCCAGATTCCGATCTCCGACGACAAGCTCAAGGACGTGCCCTACTACCACCCCGGCAAGGATTCGCCGGAAGTGCAGTACATGCTCGAACGCCGCAACGCGCTCGGCGGTTTCCTGCCGCAGCGTCGCACCAGGAGTTCGTCGATTTCCGTGCCGGATCTCGGCGCGTTCGAACAGATCACCAAGGGCACGGGCGACCGCGAAATCTCCACGACGATGGCGTTCGTGCGCGGCATGAACCTCTTGCTGCGCGACAAGGCGCTCGCGCCGCGCGTCGTGCCGATCGTCGCCGACGAAGCGCGCACGTTCGGCATGGAAGGCATGTTCCGCCAAATCGGCATCTACGCGCCGTTCGGCCAGAAATACCAGCCGGTCGACCGCGACCAGCTCATGTACTACCGCGAAGACCAGAAAGGCCAGGTGCTGCAGGAAGGCATCAGCGAACCCGGCGCGATGAGCGCGTGGATGGCCGCGGCGTCGAGCTACTCCAACAGCAACGTGCCGATGCTGCCGTTCTACATCTACTACTCGATGTTCGGCTTCCAACGCATCGGCGACCTCGCCTGGGCCGCGGGCGACATGCGCTGCCGCGGCTTCCTCGTCGGCGGCACCGCCGGCCGCACCACGCTCAACGGCGAAGGCCTGCAACACGAAGACGGCCACTCGCATCTTCTCGCCGGCGCGATCCCGAACTGCCGCGCCTACGATCCGACGTTCTCGTATGAAGTCGCCGTGATCCTGCAGGACGGCACGCGGCGCATGCTCGACGCACAGGAAGACGCCTACTACTACGTCACCGTGATGAACGAGAACTACGCGCATCCGGACATGCCGGCCGGCGTCGAGGCCGACATCGTCAAGGGCATGTACCTGTTCAAGGACGCCGGCAAGCCGAAGAAGAACGAGCCGCGCGTGCAGCTGCTCGGCTCCGGCACGATCCTGCGCGAAGTGATCGCCGCAGCGGAATTGCTCGAGAAGGACTTCGGCGTGAGCAGCGACATCTGGTCGTGCCCGAGCTTCACCGAGCTGCGCAAGGACGGCTTCGACGCCGAGCGCTGGAACCGCCTGCATCCGATGGACAAGAAGCCGCGCCAGTCGCACGTCGCCGCATGTTTCGAAGGCCGCAGCGGCCCCGCGATCGCCGCAACCGACTACGTGCGCGAATACGCCGACCAGATCCGCGCATTCCTGCCGAACGGCAAGCGCTACGTCGTGCTCGGCACCGACGGCTTCGGCCGCAGCGACACGCGCGCGCATCTGCGCGGCTTCTTCGAGGTCGACCGCTACTGGATCGCGCACGCAGCGATCGCCGCGCTCGCCGAAGACGGCGTCATGAACCCCGAAGACGTGGCCCGCGCGATCAAGCAGTACGGACTCGATCCGAACAAGCCGAATCCGCTGACGGTTTGATCCGCTTCGCGCAGGCGGCGCATCGCCGCCTGCGCATCGCCTTGTGGAGAGCATCATGCGCACACGTGCTGCGTTCGTCCTGGCTGCGTCGCTGCTCGCCTGCGGCGGCGTTTCCGCACAGTCGCAAGACACGCCGAAACCCGCGCCGAAGATCGACCACGTCTTCGTCATCATGCTCGAGAACCAGCTGTTCGAGACGACGTTCGGCAAGGATTCGCAGGCGCCGTATCTCGCGCATGAATTGACCGCGAAGGGCGCGCTGCTGCGCCAGTACTACGGCATCGGTCACCTCAGCCTCGACAACTACATCGCGATGATCAGCGGCCAGGCGCCGAACAAGGCGACGCAGGACGACTGCACCGTGTTCCGCGAATTCGTCGCCACCGGCCCGCTCGACGCGAACGGACAGCTGCCCGGCGAAGGGTGCGTCTACCCGGCGTCGGTGAAGACGCTTCCCGACCAGCTCGAAGCCGCCGGCAAGACGTGGAAGGGCTACATGGAGGACATGGGCAAGGATCCCGCGCGCGAGTCATCCGAATGCGGTCATTCGCCGATCGGCGCCGAAGATCGCACGCGCAAGGCGACGCCGAAGGACCAGTACGCGGCCAAGCACAACCCGTTCGTCTACTTCCATTCGATCATCGACGACAAGGCGCGCTGCAGGAAGCGCGTCGTCAACCTGCGCGCGCTCGAACGCGACTTGCGCAAGCTCGACACCACGCCGAACTACAGCTACATCTCGCCGAGCCTCTGCCACGACGGCCACGACGCGCCGTGCAGGAACGGCGAACCGGGCGGCCTCGTCTCGGCCGACAAGTTCCTGCGCGAATGGATCCCGCGCATCACCGCCTCGGCCGCATACCGGCAGGGCGGCCTCATCGTCATCACCTTCGATGAAGCGACGATGGCCGATACCACCGCCTGCTGCGGCGAACAGCCGCTGCCCGGCGGCCCGAAACCCGGCATCGACGGACCCGGCGGCGGCCGCATCGGTGCGCTGCTGCTGTCGCCGCACATCGCGCCCGGCACCGTCTCCGACCTGCCCTACAACCACTATTCGCTGCTGCGCTGGACCGAGGACAACTTCGGACTCGACCCTCTCGGTTACGCGGGCGCGACGGGTTTGGCGACGTTCGGCGGCGACGTATTCGGCGCGCGGTGAATCGCGTCGCCTGAAGCCTGCCCGACTCGCCGCCGCGCTTGCGATTGACGCTCGCGCGCACGCCTTCGATGATGCCGCGATGCGCATCTTCCGTCCGCTCGTTTTCCTTCTCGCCGCCATCGCCGCGACCGCCTTCGCCGACGACACGCTCGACGCCTCGAAATTCTTCGACAACGCCAACCAGCAGCTGGCCGACATGCGCAAGCAGCTCGCCGGCAAGGACATCGACAATACGCTGCTCGACGCCCTGCGCGGCCAGAACAGCGATCTCGTCGCGCAGGCGCAGGCGCTCATCGATGACCGCACACCCGCACTCGCGACGCTCCAAGCACGCGCGACCGAACTCGGCGCCGCACCGACCGGCAACGTCAAGGAAGCGCCGGACATCACCGCGCAGCGCAAGGACATCGACCGCCAGCGCGCAAGCCTCGAAGCCGACATCAAGCGCGCCAGGTTCGTCATCGGCGATGCGAATCTGCTTGCCGGCGCGATCTCGCAAGCGCGTCGCAACAATTTCCAGGCGAGGCTGACGCAGCGCACCGCCTCGCCGCTGACGCCGACGTTCTGGCGCGACCTCGTCGCCGGCCTTGCGCGTGATCGCGACGCCGTCAGCACGCTCGTCGGCGAGCTGCGCGCATCGCTTGCGCGCGCGTTCGCGCCCGATCGCCTCGCGCGCACGCTCGGCGGCATCGCGCTCGGGTTGTTCGTGTCCGTCTTCCTGCGCTGGTTCGCCGAAAGCGCGCTCATGCGCTGGACGGCGAATCGCGTGCCGCACGGCCGTCTGCGCCGTTCCGCGCTCGCCGCCGCGATCGTTGCCGGCATGACGCTGTTCAGCGGCATCGGCGCGCTCATCATGGTCGCCGGCTTCGGCGAAGCCCTCGACGAGGACAGCCACGCGGTCGGCGCGGCGCTCGTGCTGGCCGCGATCTGGGGCAGTTTCGTCGCCGGACTCAGCCGCGCCTTGCTGTCGACGGCGCGCCCGTCGTGGCGCTTGCCTCCGATCGACGACGACGTCGCGCAACGCCTGCGCGCATTGCCATGGCTGTCCGGCTGTGCCGTCGTGTTCGGCGTGTTCGTCAATCGTTTCTATGCGCTGGCCGGCACCGGCGTGTCGATGACGATCCTCGGCGACTTGAGCGTCTCGATCGTCTACGCGCTCGTCATCGGCTGGAGCCTCGCGCGCGTGACGCGACGCGCGAGCGCACCGCAACAGGCCGCGCGCCCCGCATGGATGGGCGCCGCGATCGCGCTGCTGTGGCTCGGCGTGTTCGCCGCGCTCGTCGCCGCGCTGACCGGTTACATCGAACTCGCTTACCAGATCGCGCGGCAGATGATCTTCACCAGCATCGTCGCCGCGACGCTCTACCTGCTCGTGCATTTCATCGAAGACCTGTTCGCCGGCGCCGTGCATTCGCAGGCGGGCTGGATGCGGCGCACGCTCGGCCTGTCGCAGCACGCGCTCGACCAGTGGTCGGTGTTGTGCTCCGGCGTGCTGCGCGTCGCCGCGATCGCGCTCGGACTCATCTTCCTGCTCAAGCCGCTCGGAACCGATCCGTCGGAACTCATGGCGCAAGCGGGGCACCTCGACAGCGGCCTCTCCATCGGCCAGATCTCGGTGACGCCGACCGCGATCGTCACCGCCGCGCTCGTGCTGCTCGTCGGCATCGCCGCGGTGCGCGGCCTGCAACGCTGGCTGCGCGGCACCTACCTGCCGACGACGCGCCTCGACGAGGCGATGCGCAACTCGATCACGACGCTGCTCGGCTGGCTCGGCATCGTCGTCGTCATCGCCTTCGCGCTGTCCGCGCTCGGGCTCAGCCTCGAACGCATCGCCTGGGTCGCGAGCGCGCTGTCGGTCGGCATCGGTTTCGGTTTGCAGGCGATCGTGCAGAACTTCGTGTCGGGCCTGATCCTGCTCGTCGAACGGCCGGTGAAGGTCGGCGACTGGGTCGTGATCGGCGACATCGAAGGCGACATCCGCCGCGTCAACGTGCGCGCGACGGAAATCCAGCTCGGCGACCGCTCCACCGCGATCGTGCCGAACTCGCAACTGATCACGCAGAGTGTGCGCAACGTGACGCTCGCCAACGCCGAAGGCCGCGTGATGTTCAAGCTGCCGCTGCCGCTCGACTGCGACGCCGCGCACGTGCGCGAGATCGTGCTCGAAGCGCTCGCCGCACACGTCGGCGTACTCGCCAAGCCCGCGCCGTCGGTGCTGCTCGACGGCATTGCCAACGGCAACCTCGTGTTCGTCGCCGCGGCGTACATCGCGAGTCCGCGCCAGGCCGGCAGCGTACGCAGCGATCTGCTCATCGAGATTCTTTCGCGCTTGCGTGCGCAGGGAATCGCGTTGTCGTCGCCATTGCAGGTGGCGGTCGGGGGCGTTCCGGCGCCTGTCGTCGATGGCGTGGCGACGACTGCGCATTCGTGACGCGAGGCCGTTGGTCGCCGCTTTGACGTTGATGCGAAAACCGACTCGTGTCCAAGCGCTTTGACCTTCCCGTCAAGAGAGGCCTAAAGCGCGCGCGACAACACCGAAACTCAAGATCGTCACCCCGAAAACAACACCGCCGGCACAAGGCCGGCGGTGCGCAAACTTTCTGCGTGAATCGCTGCGCGATTACTGCGCGGCGTCCTTGAGCTTCTTGAGCGCGCGGATCTTCACCTTGACGGAAGCGGCCTTGGCGGCGAACCAGCGCTCTTCCTTGGTGAACGGATCGATGCCCTTGCGCTTCGGCTTGGCGGCGACGCTGACCGCGGTGATCTTGAGCAGGCCCGGCAGCGTGAACTGGCCGGCGCCCTTCTTGTGCACCGAATTGGCGACCGCCGATTCCAGCGCAGCGAGCACGGCGCGCACGCCCTTGCTGTCGACACCACTCTGCTCGGCCAGATGCGAGACGAGTCCGGACTTGCCAAGCGGTTCGGTGATCGGCTTCGGCGCGGACTTCTTGCCGGCAGCCGGCTTCTTGGATGTAGCCATGGTTATCGTTTCTCCGTGGGGGTAGCGCGGCGCATTGCTTGCGCCGCTGGGCCTAGCGTATCCGTTTTTTTT